>JAZSLG010000061.1:0-27664 GCA_045535235.1 Candidatus Stercoripulliclostridium sp. | reverse complement strand
TGGTTCTTGCAGATGATAACTTTGCAACCATAGTAAACGCAGTAGAAGAAGGTAGAAAGGTTTACTCAAATATAAAGAAGGCCATCCAATACTTGCTTTCCGCAAATATTGCAGAAGTGCTTTGTTTGTTTATTAGCGTAGTAATAATTTCCACCATAGTCAACGCGGTTGACCCCGGCCGTCTTGCCGGCAGTGACGGACAATTGGTATTCCTCACACCCGTTATGATACTTTGGGTAAATATGGTTACCGACTCGTTACCCGCACTAGCTCTTGGTATGGAAAAGGCCGAAGCAAACGTTATGGATTATCCTCCGAGAAAATCGGGTTCCAGCTTGTTTGCAGGTAAGACCGGTATAGATATTATTATTCAAGGCGTAATGCAAACCGCCCTTGTTATGGCAAGCTTCTTGGTTGGTTTCTTGTACTTTGAAAAAGTAGGTGCAAGCCACTCCGTTAGTGAAACCATGGCTTTCGTAACCCTATGCTTTATCCAACTATTCCACAGCTATAACTTGAAGAGCCAATCTCAATCCATCTTTAATAAGAAGGTATTTGACAACAAGTTCCTCAACCTTGCTTTCGGCGTAGGCGTAGTTCTAGTAGTTCTAGTAGTATCTATTGCTCCTATCGGCAAGCTATTTGATACCGAGCCTTTGAATTGGGCACAATGGTTAATAGCAATAGGTTCGGCATTCCTAATCGTTCCCATGGTAGAAATCCAAAAGATTATCGAACGTAAATTGGAGAAATAATTAATGGATTATAAAGTAATGGTGCCTAGCCAAATATGGCAAGATTACGATGCGGGAAGTTTACCGCTAGGTAATCTTAAAACCGATTATATCGGTACTTTTGACGACGATATTTTAGAGGAAAGGCATCATTTTATAGCATTACAAAAAGAGGACGGCGACGTAACGGTTGCCGTCCGTTTGCTACGTAAAAGCGGTGATATTAGTGCAAACCCCGTCATAGTTATGGTAGGGGAATATCATCGTCCACCCGAAGAAAAATTAATTAACGTGCTTGCAAAGGCGGGATATACTGTAGTAGTTCCCGACCTTAGTGGGGTTGGTGAATACAAAACTTCTTTTCCGCCGTCTTTAGAGTACGGGCTTTATGAAAAGGCAGGCGATCACATCAAAAAGGTTATGCCTACCGCAAAAGAAACCAGTCAATATTTGTATTCTATTATCGTAAAACGCACTTTAGTTTTCGTAAAAAGAGTTGTTAGCGACGGTAAATTGATATTAATGGGACTAGGGGATGCGGTAGAAGTTGCCATTGCGGTTAGTGCAACAGAGCAAGACAAAGTGGATGGACTTGCTTGTATTAACGGCTCTGGGTACCGCGAATACATAAAACACAATCGTTACGGCGAACAAAGAGAATTGGTTATGGACGAGGAGCGTATGTGTTGGCTGACGGGCGTCGCTTCCGTAGCATACGCAAAACACGTTAAGGCACCTACTTTTATTGCTCTTGGTTCTAATGCAAGGCATAGCGATATAGATAGACTTTCCAACCTTGTTGCACTAATGGATAACGAAGACGTGCGTATCGCAATAAGCCCACGTGCAACCGATTTTATGCTTCCCGAAGCATATCGCACCCTTATGATTTGGTTGAGTGCCGTCGTTAGGGGTAAAACCGACGAGTTGCCTGATACACCCGAACTAAAAATTCGCGTAAGCGATAGTGGAATTCCCACTTTTAACGTTGACTGTGACCCCTCTTCCATGATAAAGAAGGTGGTGGTTTACTATGCGGAAAAAGAGTATCACCACGAAATACGTGATTATTACGAAGCCGACGGACTCTCCGTGTCCTATAACGAGTATATTGCAGAAGCCGTAGAGTACGACAAGGATGAACCCTTGTTTGCCTACGCAATAGTAGAATATGAAAGCGGATTTTCTCTCTCTTCGTTGGTTGAGTATCGCGACCTTAAAGGTTTACCCGTAAAGGAAAACGCCAAGAAGGCAGGAGCTACCTTACGCGTAATATATCAAGCAGGAGAGGAAGAAAGCGGTTTCGTGGAGGATTATTCGGGTACCGTCTTGTTTGAAAATTCCTTGCGTCTTACCAAAACCTCCAAAGGTATGGTAGGGTTAACGAGTGATAGTGACGGAATCACTACCTATCGTTTTGGACCCGATGAAGGCACGGAGAAAGATAGGATTTTGCAACTTGAACTCTATACGGCGTTAGATACCCAAGCAGATATAATTTTACTGGGTAGAGACGAGGAAGGTAGTAAAACGTACAAGGCAACCATATCGGTTCATAATACCAAAGGTTTGTTTATGGGTACCCGTTTGAAGATGACGGACTTCAAGGACGAAAACCTTATGCCACTTACGAACTGGTACGGCATAAAAGCCCTATCAATTAGGGGTAAACAAATTGTAGTAGGAAACATATTATTTATTTAGATGAGTAAGATAGCTAAAATTATAATTGATATTCTATTGGTAATCGTATGCGTCGTTGGAGCCTATTTCCTCTCCAACTGGTTGTTTATGACCATTCCAGTGGCAGGCACTTCCATGACGGATACCGTTTTGGATGGTGATAACGTCATTCTCTACAAACAAGGAAAATATCGCTACGGAGATATCGTTGTATTTAATACCCACGTACAAACGGAAGAGGGAGAAAGCCACTACATTAAACGTATTATTGCCTTTCCCGGGGATACTGTGGAAATCAAAAAGGATGGCGGAGCTTATTTTATTTTCGTTAACGACGTTAAACTGGATGAGGAATATCTTGGCGGTGACATTCGCGCAAGAGAAAGCGACGCACATGAAAAGAGGGTGGTTCCCGAGGGTTGCTTCTATTTTTGTGGGGATAATCGCTTGAACTCTCTTGATTCTAGGAGTGGTATGTACGGCGAGATAGACTCCATTTTGGGTAGAGTAATATTAAAGTACGACGCAGACGAAGGTTTTCTTAACGATTTAACAACTGTTAAAAGGGTAAAAGCTTAAGATACACGAATAACTGGTTATCGACAAAACAAGCCAAAACACACGGCTTGTTTTATTTTATTATATCGGTATGAAAAAAGAAGTAATAAAATATACTTTATACGCCGTCATACTGGTGTTTTTGCATTATTTAGAATATAGAGTAGGGGTGTACGCGTTTAGTACCGCCTTTCTTTTTGCTCTTACTTGGGGTAAACAAAATTTAATTATACTTGCGCCACTTTACGCCCTTTGTGGTTTGGCGTTTAACTTTTCATTATGGGGAGCTTTATATCTTGTAATTCCCGTCCTCGTCGTGCTTACTGTAGTATTTATTCATTATAAAATAGGAAAAAGCATTACTAAGCTACACGCCGTTTTATACTCCTTTCTTTCTCTTATTCCGCGCATCGTCATAGAGTCGAGTGATTTAGAAAGCGCTGTTTTGTTGGTCGCTGGAGGCATTATATCGCTACCGCTAACCTTCGCTTTTGAAAGCGGTGTTCACGCTGTGGTAAACAAAAAATTAAATTACGAGCTGTCGCGTTTGGAAAGAGCCTCTCTTTGTTTCGTCGTTGCCGTAATGGGCTTGGGACTAAGGTATTTGAACTTGTACTTTTTTAGTTTTTATTGGTTTATTTGCATCTTTGCAATTACGATAGCGCCTTGTTTTTCTTTGTTAAGTGCTTTGGAGGTAGGGTTAAGCTTTGGCTTGGGGGCGCTACCTTTTGGGGTAGAGCCTTTTGCGATGGCGGTAGCGTTGGGAGTACTGAGTTCCTTTTTTCCAAAGGAACATGCCTACTTTGGAGGTGTGTTAGCTATAGCGTTAGAAAGTACTTTAATGCTTTTGGGCATTGTTGATGGTAATTATCTTGGACTTATAGCGCCCGGGGTAGCAACGATAATTTCTCTTGCTATACCGATAAAGGTGAAAAGAAAGATATTCACGCGGTTTTATCGAGGAGTAGATAACGTAACCAGAACTCTAATAAACAAGAATAGAGCCGATATTAAGGATAAGTTGGGGAATTTATCCAACTCTTTGTACGACGTGAGTAACGCGTTAGCGAGTGAGGACGGCGAAATATCGTTAAATCAAATGGAACTAGCAATCGAGGTGGTAAATCGTGCTTGTAAAAGATGCCCACATTACCAAAGGTGTAAAAAATGTTTGGGCGGGAACGGTACGGAAATCGTAATCCAGGAATTGATGGGATCGGCTATAGAAATGGGGAAAGCAAGCATATTAGACGCCTCTCCCTTTTTGAGTAGCAGATGTGTAAATCTTAATACACTCATTGTTAAAGCAAACGAGGTGTTGTACGAAAGGCAAGAAGAAAAAAGGAATGGTGAGGAAGTCTCGGAAAACAAAAAGCTGTTAAAAGAACAGGTTGAAGGGATAGCGGAAGTGCTAAACGTACTCAGCTTGGATGCCGGCTCCCCGTTGCGATACGACGTAACGCTGGAAAAACGCCTTAAAGACGCTTTTAACGAGGAGGGTGTGGGAGTAAATGAAATACTTGCGTTTGAAGACGGACGTATTAGTATGAGTGTGAAGGAAAGGGATATATTAAAACCTAAACTTAGGGAAACCGTAAGTCGAATTGTGGGAACACCAATGTGGATTTATGATAAAAAAACGGGAATAAACGGAGAGGTATGTACCTTTTGGGAAAGAGAGCCTAAATATAGAGTAGCATTCGGGGAAAGGGTGCAAGCGCGTGAGGGGCGTGGCTCCGGGGACAAAGAGGCGGTAATAAGACTTAATTCACACAAAGTTATGCTTTGCCTTGCCGATGGTATGGGGCATGGTAAAGAGGCTGGTGAAAATAGCAGTTGTGCTATGAGCTTGATAGAGGCGCTTTATCGTGCCGGATTTAATCACGAAACGGTCTTAAAAAGCGTAGGTACGCTATTAAAGGTTAGGAACAAGGAAGAATTTAATGCTATAGATATTGCGGTTATCGATACGGAAACAGGGGACGTAGACGTTATAAAGCAAGGCGCTCGCGAAGGCTACGTAATCACGCCGGAGGGATTAAAGGAGATATCGTGCGGGTCTCTTCCGCTTGGTATAATAGACGGGGTGTCCCCCGTTACGCAAACATTAAAGTTGACGCCAAGAGATTTTATAGTAATGTTTTCCGACGGGGTCATAGACGGGCTAGGCAAGGAAAGGCTAGAAGAAATACTAACGAAAGTGGATACGAGAAATCCCGACGAAATATGTGAAAGAGTAATGTCCAACGTGGAAAAAATCGCACCCGATGAACGTGACGATTGTTCTATGATTTGCGCTAGACTTTTTTAACTTGTCCCATGAAGGTAACAACCTTTAACTTATAATCAAATTACACCTTGAAAAAATAGCGTTAATATGTTAATGTATTATGTGTACGCCCGCGCGCACGCAAAAGGAGACTTATGATAAAGATTTTACTAGGAAATACTTTGAATAGCTGTATGAATGCGGTTATCGATAGGATAAAGGAGAACGATTACACGAAGGGACGCCACGTTGTAATAATTCCCGATGCACATACTCTTACGGCGGAAAAGGTCATTTTCGAAAGGCTTGGTATCAACGGCTCTATGAATATAGAGGCGGTTTCTTTTACGCGTTTTGCTCGTAAAGTGTTGGGCGGAAACGTTGGGCATACGCTAAGTAAACAAGGCGCGGTTTTGTATTTTAAGAAAGCCATAAACAAAGTACAAGATAAGCTCGTTCACTACAAGCAAACGGCAAAAACCGATGGTTTTGCCGGTGAAATGTACGCGGTAATTGCTTCCGTTCGCAATAACGGCATTAGTGAAAATGATTTGGAAGAGGCAATTTTGAAGTTGAGTGGTACCACTATGGAAAAAGCAAAGGATATCCTTGTTTTGTACAAGGAATATATTGCCATGCTAAAAGAGTTTTCCGACTCTACTTCCAGATTGGAAAAGTTTATGCAAGAATGTCCCTCTTCCCCCAAAGTTACAGAGTCGTATTTTTATCTTTACGGCTTTGATTCCCTTTCCGAAAAGCAGATAGAAATCATATCTACTCTCGCAAAATATTCTAAGGGCGTTACGATAGGGTTGGTACATTCCGGCGGAATGGGCAACAAGGGATTGTATCCCGACGAGG
This sequence comes from Candidatus Stercoripulliclostridium sp., assembly GCA_045535235.1. GTDB lineage: Bacteria > Bacillota > Clostridia > Christensenellales > DTU072 > Stercoripulliclostridium_A. The sequence continues at coordinate 21,559 of JAZSLG010000061.1, read as the reverse complement.
TCGTGGATAGGCTTACCGAATATCTTGATAGGGCGCAAATTGATTACGAGGAGGAAGAGGGTTACCACGAGGTTATAAAAGCACCTTTTGACGTACTGCACGACAACTTATTCTCTCAAGTAGACGCGCGTGCAGTAAACGACGGCTCGGTTACGGTTTTCAAAGAAATTAACGTATACGAAGAGTATAACGCCATAGCAAGAGAAATAGTAAGATTGGTTAGACGCGAAAAGTTGCGTTATAAAGACATTGCGGTTATCGACTGCGCCGAAAGGGCTTCCGTTGATTTCAAAGAGATACTAAATAGATATCAAGTTCCTCATTTTATGGATGAGAGATACAACCTTACGAGCAGTCTTTTATTCCGCTACGTGTCCGCACTTTTCGACGTGATTAGATATGGTTATCGTATCGATAAGGTAAGAGCTTTTATTAAAAGTCCGTTATTTAGTCTGGAAGCAGATAAGATAAGTGCTTTTGAAAACTATATTCTAGCGAAAAATTTGAGCTATAACGATTACGAGCAATCCTTTGGAGAGGAAGAATTTGAAAATCTTAGGAAAGAGCTAAAGAAAGTTACCATGCCTTTTGTGGGTAACAAAAAGGTGGTTGATTTCGTAATAGCTATTAGAAAGATAATAGGAAGCGAGGACTTCAAGTTAAAATTTGATTTTGCTCTAGAAGGAATCGGCGATTTGTTAGCTACCTATAACAAGCAATCGTTAGAGAGATTTAGCGCAATTTTGGACGAGTATGAAAAATTAATCGGCGATGAAGAGGAAAGCCCGTCCAGCTTTATGAAAATATTATCGGCAAGCTGTGAGGCGGAAGAAATAGCATTAATTCCGCGTTTTTTAGACGCCGTTTACGTAGGTATGCTTAGAGAAAGTTGTATTACCTCGCAAAAAGTAATATTCGTTGCAAACGCCACCGATGCGTTTTTGCCTTCCGAGCAAGGATATCAAGCAATTATATCGGCGCTCGATATGGAAAAACTAGAAAAAGGCGGGGTTCGATTGTATCCTACTCCCATCGATAGGCTACGCGAAGAAAGGTTTGCCTTCATAGATTTGATTACTAAGACTCAAAAATTATATATAGGTTACCCCGAAATAGCTTTTGACGGCACCCAAAATAAACCTTCTCAAGCGATAAAGGACGTTTTGGATATATTCTCGACGGAAGAGAATAAGGTTAAGCCCCAAAGTCTTAACGAAAAGTTTTCTTTGGAAGGAGCAAAAACGGAGGAGGACCTTCTAATAAAAGTGGAAGACGCGGTTGGTAGTCCTACGAATGCTTTTTATACCTTCCTTACCCACGAAGGAATAAAGAAAGGTGAACGTCCCGAAGTGGTCGATAGAGTTTTTGCTACCCTCAAGGAAAATGAAAGACTACTTATTGTTAAAGATAAAGTCACACCCTCTAACCCCAATCTTATTTATACTTTCCGCAATGATATGCACACTAGCATAAGCCAAATAGAAAGGTATTTTACCTGTCCATATAGCCATTTTTTACAATATGGACTTAGGATTAACGATAGGAAAGAGGGCATATTGAGGGTTAACGACGTGGGTGCCTTCGTACACGAGGTGTTGGAAAGATACTTTAAGAAAACCAAGGGAAAACTTCGCAGTATATCTAAAGAGGAAATGGAAACTTACGCGGACGAGGCGGTAAAAGAAGTCTTTGAAAGCGAAGATTTGGCATATTTAAGAAACGACCCCAACGTAAACTTTTTATTGGATAGATTAAAAAGGGAGAGCAAAAGAACGGCGTTTGACCTTACCGCTAACGTATTAAAAGGTTCTTTTGAACCCACCTATTTCGAGCTATCTTTCGGCAGTAGGCCGGGACAAACCAACTCGGTATGTTTAGATACTCCCTATGGGAAAATCTCTTTTCACGGTAAGATAGATAGAGTTGACGTTGCAACGATAGGTAAAGAAAAAGTGGCTATAGCGATAGACTATAAAACGGGCGCTATCGATGCCGATTTACATAACGTATATTACGGAGCAAAACTACAACTCTATTTGTATCTCATCGCGCTACGAGAGGGATTAAAATTAAAACCGGTAGGCTCGTTTTATTTACCCATACGTAGTGGATATTCTTCGCAAGGTAGAAATTACCGTTTCCAAGGACAGTTTTCTTTTACTCCCGAAATGATAAAGGCGTTGGACGAGGAAAAATATACCGAGGCGGTTACTACCGCCAAGTCGATGACTTCGGATATTATTCCCATTAGTTTTAGTATCAAAAACGGAACGGCGGATTCAAGGAGTAAAAAGAACAAAATAGACGACGAAGGTATTGCAAGCATTTTGAAATACGTGGAAAAAATTATTCCCATTGCGATAGAAGAAATAGGTAACGGTTATATTGAAAAGGCTCCGCTTGGAAACAAGTGTGAGTTTTGTTACCACAAAGAGATTTGCGGTGGCGCTCCCGAAGACGAAATAAGGGAAGACCGCGGGGTAAATACTCCGTTAAAAGTTATTTATTCCGATGAAAGTGGAATAACGAAGAACGTGAACGATAACGGCGAGGTAAACGGGGAGGAATAAGATGGCTACGAGAAAATTTACCGTCGAGCAAAAAAACGCTCTCAGATTTACCAATAATAATATGCTGGTATCGGCGAGCGCAGGAAGTGGAAAAACTACGGTTATGGTGCAAAAGATATTGGATTATTTGGAAAAAGGCTCCATAACCAAAATCGTCGTGCTTACTTTTACGAGGGCAAGCGCTACCGATATGAGGGAAAAACTTAGTGAAGAACTTTCCTCTCTTATCCGTAGAGGGGTGCCGGAAGCTAACCACTATCGTGAGCAACTGCGCCTTATGCCTTTTGCTTATATTGGTACCATCGACTCCGTTTGCGGGCAGATATACAAGCGTTATTTTGAGGTCTTGGGTCTCTCTCCCTCCTTGGAGATGTTAGATAACGAAGAAAGTAAAAGTTTGCGTGCTATTGCTATAGAAGAGGTATTTAGCGAGCGTATTAAAGCGGGGGACGAAGACTTTAACGAACTTGCAGAACTATATGCAAACGCGAAAAGCTTTGACGGATTAAGAGAAACGGTGGAAATTTTATTAAATTTCTTGTCCGCACAAGAATATCCCGATAAGTATTTGGAGTTTGCGTTACAAGAGGCAAGAACACCCTTTTTGCAATCAAAGGCAGTATGTGACGCTATAGCAGAAATAAAAAAGAATTTTGCTTTATTGGAAGAGCATCAATTCAACTTGGAAAAAGAGCTTAAGAATCTCCAACTTGAACCCAAAAACAGTAATGCCAGTTGGAAAAAATTAAACGAACTTAGCGATATAAGGAGTCGTGTGGCAAATTGTCGCAAAGAAGATTTTTGTCAAACGATATCCGAGCTAAAAATCTCGGTCAATATGCCCAATTCTCCCAAAGAGGATGGGGAATACGCCGTTTTCCACAAGCGTTTGGGCTTTTTGAATGCGAAAATTAAAAATCTTTTGACAAAAGCCAAAGATATGTTTGGTAAGAGTTTGGAAGAGTGCGAAAAAGAGGACGTACTCGGTCAAAAATTGGTTGTAAAGCTTATTCAAATTGTTAAGGAAATACGTCAAAAACACGCAGAATACAAAAAAGAAGAAAATAAGAGCGACTTTGAGGACGTGGAAAGAAACGTATTACATATTTTTGAAAACGAAACGATTTGCCGTGAGTTTAGCGAAAGTATCGATTACGTTTTTTTGGACGAATATCAAGACACTAACCGGTTGCAAGAAGCAATATTCAAAAAAGTGGCACGTCATAACCGCTTTTTAGTTGGTGACCTAAAACAAGCAATTTACGGCTTCCGTGAAGCCGACCCCGATATAATACGCGAAATGTCGGAGCTGTTTACGGCGGGCGTAGAAGGCGAGAACGCATTATTGTCTAAAAATTTCCGTTCAGACCAAAAGGTTCTTACCTTCGTTGATAACGTTTTTAGCGAAGTAATGACAAAGGACTTTGGTGGAGTCGATTATAGAGGATTAACTCCGTTTGGAGAAGCCGGTTTGCCCGAAGGTACGAACGGCGACTCGCCTGTGGTTGAAGTTGCAGTCTTTACTCCTAACGAGAGAAACAGAGGGGAAGCCGATACCGAAATATACTCGGTTAAGAATGGCAAACGCGAAAATAAAAAGGAAAAGTATGCCGACCTTTATATTGCCGACAGGATAGAGGCAATGGTTGGTAAAGAAAGCCTTAACGATAGGAAAGAGGGAACTCGTCCTATTAGGTATGGAGATATTTGCGTTTTGTACCGCACGAAAACGCACGTCAATATGCTCAAAAAGATATTTGACGAAAGAGGCATTCCTTACGTTGCCGAGGGTATGGAGGGACAAAGCGGTAGTCGCGACGTGGACGCAATAAACTGTTATTTGCGTACCATTGATAATTTCATGCAAGACAAATACTTGGTTGGAGCCATGCTATCGTACGTTGGAGGATTTAACGAAAGTGAGCTTGCAGAAATAAGAAAGTATGATTACGACTCGGAATTTTTCCACGAGGCTGTAGTAAATTACGTTAAAAACAACGAAGGCGCGCTTAAAGATAAAATAGAAGTATTTTTCCAAAAGGTTAACGAATACAAAAAGTTATCCAATCTCGTGGACGTTCCTACGTTAATAGGCAATATTACCACTGATACAGGATACTTGTCGGCTCTATTAGCGGAAGGAAAGACGGCCAGAATTGCGTTATATAACGCATTTATACAAACGTTACGTACTAAAAAGTTTGCAAAATCATTGCAGTCCTATCTGGAATTTTTGAATAGCGGAGTGCAAATGGAAATTCCGTCGCCCACCATTCCCGGAGACGCCGTTACGATAATGACGGTCCACCGCAGTAAGGGCTTGGAGTTTCCCGTCGTGTTCGTAGCAAGGGCGGATACCACTCTAAATAGAAAAAGCGGTAAGCAACCGTTAGTATTGGATTCTAGTTATGGTATAGGTATTAACGTGTTTAACGACGAAGAGGGTAGCTCTAACAAGAGTACGCGTCGTCTTGCCATAGAAAAAGCCGTATATCTAAAGCAAAATTTGGAAGCTTTGCGTTTAATGTACGTTGCCTTTACTCGTGCGAGGTATCGCTTGTACGTAGTAGGTACTATGAACGTTGACCCCTACGAGCTACCAAATCCGTTGGAGACGCCGTCGGAAAAGGACAGTTTCATGGGTTGGGTGGTTTTTGCTTCCAAGCGCAATCCTAAAATTGCTATAAGCATTGACCCTAACGTTTTGGGACAAGAGCTATTGGCGAAAAAAGAGGAGGGCCATTACTATAAAGAAGCAAAACCTTTGGATTTTGCGCTATATCCTTATCAAGTAAGCACCACTATTTCCAACAAATATACCGTCACTGCCGTAAATACTCAAAGTTTTGAGAACGAGGAAATAGAAAAAATTCCAATTTTAGGTTCCCAAAATATACAAAAAGGTGTAGCGTATCACAAAGTTATGGAGCTAATAGACTTTAATTTGCGCACGGAAAACGAAATAGCGAGTTTTATTGAGGAACTAGAGGAAACCGGCACGATAGAGCGAGGTGTGGTAAAAGCTGAAAACGTATTGCGCGGAATATCGCACCCGCTATTTGACGGCGCGCGCAAGGGCAAATGTTTGCGCGAGCAAGAATTTATCTATTACGCACCCGCAAGCATGGTGGTGGAGAAGGGAAAGATACTTTCGGTAGAAGAAAAGAAAGCTCTTGACACGGACCGTGTTCTTATCCAAGGAATCATGGACCTTGTTATAGAGGGAGAAGAAAATATTATCGTGGATTATAAAGTTTCGGGTGCCTCGGAGGAGGTTTTAAGGGCGCGTTACGGCACTCAAGTAGAGCTTTATGCAAAGGCTTACGAGGAAATGACTGGTAAAAAGGTGAACAAAAAAGCCATTTTCGTTCTCAACCGAGGCGAAGTAATCGAATTTTAGACCTCAAAAACGCATATATTTATATATAATATAAAATTTTATAAAAAAAGGGGTTGCAAAATTTGACGATTGCATTTATAATTAATTTACATACTATTCATTTAGGAGTGGGATATGAATAAAATTATCGAAAGCATCCAAGCAGTTATGGATAAAGTAGACGTCCTCGAGTTGGGCGGTACTCTTTCTCCTGCAGTTTACATTTTGGCTCTTGGCGCCATTTTGGTTATCATCACTTTCTTTATTGCTCTTGCTATCAAATCCGGTAGTAAAGCTAATAAGCTAAGAAAGCATTTGGACGATACCGTTGCATACGTTAACGCAACCGGTACCATCGACGCCGAAAACGTTGAAGGTTTGTACGGCTTTATCCAAGCAAAGGCTATGCCTCTTGCAGTTGCTCGTGGTTGGTCACTCTTCATGGAACAACAAACCGGTTATCCTTCCGACTATATTACCGAAGACGATTGCTTGGGCGCTCGCAAAGGTAATCCCAATTACAAGGCAGGCAAAGGCTTCTACAAAGTAGTAAGCTCCATCGTAATTCTTGCTTGTATTCTTCTTTCTGCAATTAGTTGCTACGACGTTATAGAAGGTATCGATATTGCCAGTGTTGAGGGCATTAAAGCCATGGTGCTTTTGGTTCTCCCCGTACTCGGCACGTTGGTAGTTCCGTGGATTGTTTACGTTATCTTTGGCGCATTCTTAAATCTTGCCGGTAAGAACCAATACAAGAAAGTTCAACAATCTTTCCGCAAGTTCCAAGACGCCCTTGACCAAAACGTAATAATCTTCCGTGAAACCCAAGATGAATTCATTAGCGAAAATATTGAAGAAATCAACGCCGCTATCGAAGATATCCTTGCTTCCAAGCTTGGCGATAGCGAAATTTTGGAAATCGTTACCACTCCCAAAGTTGACGAAAGCTTGGTAATCAATGAGGAAGCTCCCGTTATCGCTCCCGTAGTAGCCGAGCCCGAAGTAGCAGCTGTCGTTGACGAAGCTCCCATGAGTGTTGAGGAAGAAAGAGAACTTTACCTTGTTCAACTCGTAAACCTTACCATTAGAGTTGCAGAAGATCCCGCACTTGACGAACAAACCTTAGTTGAGTTTGCAGAGTACCTAGACGGCGAAGTTACCAGCGGTGCATATTCCGAAGAAGAAGTTGAAATTTTCTTGGATTGCTTGGCTGTTTGCGCAGGCGTATACGACGAAAAATTCGCTAAATAATAATTTAATCTACACTTACTAAAGCGCATAATAGGTTTTGTCGTTATGCGCTTTAGATTGAAAAAAATACACAAAAAGGTAAAATAATGGACGACCCTTACAGTAGAAACTTAATAGTCAAATAAGCCTTGACCACAACGGAAAGTTGTGGAACCCATTTTTGTGCAAAGGGGATATAGGCTTATATATCCCTTTTTATTTTGCCAAAAAGAAGGAGGTGCAATGTGATACAACTATTCCAAACAGAGAAAAAACGCATTGTAGAAAAAAGTCCTGATTTTGGTGGCGGTTTGAATTTGAAGGACAAATGGATACACATGGAGAACCCCACCGACCGCGAAATTGAGCTAATAGAGCGCATTACCGGCGTTGACGAAAGTTTATTAAAGGCCGCGCTGGACGAAGACGAACGCGCACGTATTGAGGTCGATGACGGCGATACCTTGATTTTGTTTGATATTCCCACTATCGAAGAAGAAGAAGATTATTACTCCTATTCCACCATGCCTCTTGGCGTAGTGCTTACTCATAATACGATAATTACCATTTGCTTAAAGGAAAACTCGGTAATACACAGTCTTATTTCGGGTAGAGCGAAAGGAGTGGACACAACCAGACGCTTTTTCTTCCTTTATCAACTATTGTATTATACCCACGTTAAATACCAACAATATCTTCGCCAAATAGATAGAAGTTCTCAACGTATACAGACAGAGCTTCACAGGGCAACGAAGAACAAGGAATTAATACAGCTCCTTGACCTTGAAAAATCGCTAGTATATTTCTCTACTTCGCTACGCGGAAATTCCGTAGTAATTGAAAGAGTTTCCAAAATGCAAAAAGTTAGAGCAGAGGATGAGGAAGAAATTTTGGAGGACGTAGGCGTAGAAAATAGACAGGCTATCGACATGTGTAAGAACTTCCAAGATATTCTTGCTTCTACGATGTCAACCTACGCTTCGGTTATTTCCAATAACCAAAACTCCATAATGAAAACGTTGACGATAATGACCGTTATCATTAGCGTGCCTACCTTGTTTGCATCGTTTTGGGGAATGAATACGGGTGTGCCGTTCGAGGGAAAAGATTACGGTTTTTGGATAGTAATGGCTATATCCGTAGTGGTTTCTGCCGTAGTAGGATACTATATTACCAAATACAATAATTATAAAAACAGTAGCTGGAAAGACATATTTACTTTTTGGAAAAGGAAAAAATAAGCAAACAAGTGGGTAACCTAAAATCTTATTAAGGTTACCCAAAATTATTTTAATATCACAATACACAGCGTGCGCTCGCATACATTATTGATAAATAGTAGGAGGCTTTATGGAAAACACAAAATACGTTGCAACTCACGAGTATGCTTCGTTCACAGCATCGGCATTCGGTAGGTCTATGATTTATACCTTAATGTCAACCTTTGCGCTAATCTTTTTTACTGATGCGGTAGGTATCCACCCCATACAAGCGGGTATATTAATTCTAGTTGCTAGAATCTTTGACGCAATCAACGATCCAGTAATGGGTATTATTGTAGATAAGACGCAAACCAAGTGGGGAAAGTTCCGCCCATATCTTTTGTTCTCTCCTGCAATCATTGCGGTTTCCACTTGCTTACTCTTCCTTTCTCCCAAATATCTTGGTATAGTAGGGGATGCCGGTAAATTGGTTTTCTGCTATTTTACCTATATCCTTTGGGGAATGTGCTTTACCATCCAAGACGTTCCGTTTTGGAGTTTGTCATCCGCCATTTCACCCAACGATGGGGAGCGCAGTAAATTTATCTCTATCGCACGTATAGGTAGTACTATCGGCGGTATAGCACCTACGTTGGTGGTTCCCATGATTACCGACTCTTTGGGTTTAGAAAAGGGTTATTTAATCGCAGGTATCGTATTTGGTTGCGTGGGTAGTGCAATAAGTCTTCTTTCCTTCTTTGGCACTAAGGAGAAACTCATTCTTAAAGCCGAACCCAAGTCCATCAAAGATATATTCAAAGGATTTGTTACCAATAAGCCCTTACTCATATTCATTCTTGCAGCGCTCCTTGCCTCTACCGTAGTTATGGCGCAAACCTCCGGCTCCTATATTAGTAAGTACCTTTACGACACTGAAAAGGTTGTTAGCGAAGCGGGTGTAGTTTCCTATTATATTTTGTACCCCAACGGCACTCGTTCATTCATCACTAAGGGCATGTTCCTCACCGTTATGAGCGTTATGATAGGTATAGGTATGGTTCCCGCAATGGTACTCGTTCCTATTGCAAGAAAGAAATTCAGCTTGAAGCAAATCTATATTGCAAGCATGTTATTCGGCGTAGTCGCTTCCGTAATTCTTTACTTTATCGGCTACGACAAACTGGGTGTTGCATCCATATTTGTACTGCTCTTCTTCTTAATTCTAATTGGTATTCCTCTAGGAGTATTCAACTGCATAACCTATAACTTTGTTGCAGACTGTACCGACTACGCGGAATGGAAGAACGGTGGTCAACGTATTGAAGGCGTATCATTTGCCGCACAAACACTCATTTCCAAGGCGTCAGCCGGCGTTGCAACGTTAATTACTTCCGTAATGCTAACAATAATAAAATACCAAGAACCCGTCGAGATTGACGGTATCCTCGTTGAGCAAGCACAAAGTGCTTCCACTCGCGACGGACTATTCCTAATGGTAACACTCATTCCCGCAGCAGGAATGTTGCTTACTTGCATACCCATTTTATTCTTTGACTACACCGGAAAGAAAAAAGAGCAAATTAGGGCTGAACTGGAAGTTATGCGTGCAGAACGTATGGCAAAAATGGGCGTTGAAGAAAGCACCGTAGAAGAGGAAAAGTCAGCTACTGAAGTAAGCGAGACCGAGGCTTAAAAGGAGGATTAAAACAAAAAAGCCTTCCTCCCGGAGGAAGGTGGCACGCGGAGCGTGACGGAAGGAGCCTGCGTGACTTTATATTTGTGCTAACTTCATTGTAACGCGCTCTCCCTCAGTCGCCTACGGCGCCAGCTCCCTCCCGGAGTGAGCCTTAGGATGCGCTCAACCTTAGGGGCATGGGCTTTGCCCTGTGCCTTTGTATAACAAAGGCGAAACTGGCGATAAAACAGAACGATAAATAAGAATTTGGAGGGTTATTCAGTAATGGGAGATTTCATCGTTGCAATTGCACTTGTTATGGTTTCGTTATTTTTATTTATTTTGAGCATCCGCTCTTTTCTGGAAAAAGGATTTCTGTTTAATAATGTCTATATTTATGCATCCAAAAAAGAACGGGAAACAATGAATAAAAAGCCCTATTATCGTCAGACTGCAATTGTGTTTTTTCTTATGGGTATTACATTTTTGCTTATAGGCTTTGCAATACTTTTTGATGCTGGCTGGATAACTTACATTGCGGGAGTGGTTATCATAATCATACTTATTTATGCCATTACTTCCAGTATCGCAATTGAAAAAAGAAAGAAGCAGAGATAACATGCCGTCCAATTCCAATTTATCGAACAGAATAAAACAATCGCCGGCAGAATTTCTGTCGGCGATAATTATTTGTTTACAGCGTAGCAAACCTACGTACCATAAGCAAACTTCCTTTTTATATGAAGATTATTTTCTTAATGCAACCCTTCTTATCTTACCATTGGTGGTACGTGGGAGTTCTTTAACAAAGTCGATAACTCTGGGGTATTTGTAAGGTGCAGTATGTGTCTTAACATAGGTTTGGATATCCTTTTTGAGTTGTTCGTTACCCTCAACACCCTCTTTTAGTACGATGGTTGCCTTAACAACTTGACCACGAATGGGGTCGGGAACACCGGTTATGGCACATTCTACAACGTAGGGAAGTTCCATGATGACGGACTCGATTTCAAAAGGTCCAATACGATAGCCACTTGACTTGATGACGTCGTCTATACGGCTCATATACCAGAAGAAACCATCCTCGTCACGCCATGCCATATCGCCTGTGTGGTACAAGCCGTCGTGCATTGCCTTTTTGGTTGCTTCTTCGTTAAGGAAGTATCCGGAGTACAAGCCGTAAGGTGCGCCGTTATCAATGCGAATTACGATTTCACCGACTTCACCGTCTTTACAGGTGTTTCCGTTTTCGTCAACTATATCAACGTCATATTGGGGAGTGGGTTTACCCATGGAGCCAAGACGAATGTCGTTATTAACGAGGTTTGCAATGGTAAGGGTGGTTTCGGTTTGACCAAAACCCTCTCTAATCTTAAGACCGGTGGTCTTGTAGAATTGGTCGAATACCTCTCTGTTTAGTGCTTCACCTGCGGTGGTAACGTACTTTAAGGAAGACAAGTCATATTTATTGATGTCTGCTAGCAAGAAGAAACGTAGCATCGTGGGAGGCGCGCAGAAAGTGGTGATATGATATTTTGCAAACAAGGGAAGAATATCTTCTGCCTTGAATTTGTCAAAGTCGTAGGTGAATACTGCAGCTTCGGAAAGCCATTGGCCGTAAAGCTTGCCCCAAACCGATTTACCCCAACCGGTATCGGAAATGGTAAAGTGCAAGCCGTTTCTATCAACGTTGTGCCAATACTTAGCGGTTATCAAGTGACCGAGGTTGTATTTTTGGGAGTGCGCTGCAATTTTGGGATAGCCTTCGGTGCCGGAGGTGAAGTACATTAGGCAGATATCGTCAATTTTGGTATCTACTCTATCGAGTTTTTCACTAAACATGGGCATCTCTGCATCAAAGTCATTCCAACCCTCTCTCATTGTGCCACCAACTTGAATTAGCGTTTTAACGGTGGGGGAGGTCTTTAGCGCTTGTTCGCACTCGTTTTGCATGTAATCGTCGCCAACCATAACGACTGCCTTAATCTTAGCGGTGTTGAAACGGTACTCGTAGTCGTGAGCCATTAGTTGGTTGCTTGCAGGTACTGCAACTGCGCCCAGCTTATGTAGAGCTACCATTGCGTACCAGAATTGATATCTGCGCTTAAGCACTAGCATAACGGCGTCGCCCTTACCGATTCCCAAGGAACGGAAGTAGTTTGCAGTACGATTGGACTCTTCACTCATATCACGGAAGGAGAAAATGCGCTCGTTCTTTTGGTTATCGAGCCATACCATAGCCGTTTTATCGGGGGTCTTTTCAGCAATAGCATCAACAACGTCATAACCAAAGTTGTAGTTGCCTTCGGGATGGAAATCAAGTTTAACAAGTCTACCCTTTTCATCAAGAGTGGGGGTCATGAACTTGTGGAAGATTTCCTTGTATTCCTTGTTGCTATCACTTGCATCAACGCTGGTGAGCTCGTGAATTTCGGAAAGGGTTTTGGAATTTTTAATAACTACTGCTAGGAATTTGCAATCTCCATCATAGGCTACCATTCCGTGGGGGAGATTTGCGTTGTAGTATATGGAGTCGCCCTCGGTTAAAATGGTGGTGTAGTTGTCGATAGTAACGCGAAGTTTACCTTCCAAAATATAGTCGAACTCTTGGTCGTCGTGGGTGGAAACTTGTACGGGCTTATTGGCCTCTTCGGGGTCGTATTTTGCAGTAACTACAAAAGGCTCGGCGCTCTTGTCTTTGAAGATTGCGGCACGGTGAATGTACTCGAAACCGTGTTCTCTTTCCAAACTTCTTCCTTCGCCCTTACGAGTTACTTGGAAACCGGTTAGACGGGGAGTTTCGCCGGTGATAAGTTGGATAATATCAACGCCAAAGTGTTTGGCAAGTTTTTGTAGGAAGTTAAAAGTGAAGTCCACTTTGCCGGCTTCTGCATCGCGATATTCGGAGATGCTTACTTGTGCGACTTTTGCTGCTTCCTCAACGCTAACGTCGGAAGCTTCGCGTAGATACTTTAAACGGGTTGCAATTTGTTTGATTTCGTAATTATTATACATATATTCCTTATATTAGGTGTTGCACCTATTTTTTAAACTTTTCCTATTATATAATATTTATCCGTGGTGGGCAACAATTCTAAACACAAAAGTAAAGACCACCTGCGGTGGGTTTTGAAAATTACTATTAATTTGTCCTTTGTTCTGCTGGACTAGCGCCTAAAATATATCCCCCCTAGGGGATAATAATAATGGATATTATAATGGAAATAATAGCGCAAATAGCCATAACCTTAAATTTAAGGTTGGTAAAAGATGCTATTTGATTGTGAAAGCTATTCTTTCTCATATAACGTCCTTTGTTTTAATGTTTAGTAGTATAGCACTATGAAACTTGGATTTCAAGTAGTAAAAAGAAAAAAATTAAAATTTTTTAATTGGAACCTAAGAGAGCTCTAATAGCTTTAGAAATTTAAAACAAGTCTTTGGTTTTCGGTCTTTGGTTAAATAGCTCGGCAAGCAAGAAGGCAATTAGCACCTCTATGCCAATTGCGAAGCCACCGGAAAGCGAGCCAGTTATTTCAATAACGAGTACGATTGCCGTTATTGGAGTACGGAAAGTTGCACCCAAAAATGCAGCCGAGCCAACTATGACGAATGTTAAAAAATACTCTTCCGGGACTCCTAACTGAATGAAAAGTTTACCCATAAGCGCACCTATTAGCGCACCAATACTAAGGGAGGGAAGAAGGATTCCACCTATGGAGTCTGAGCCCATAGCGAGAAGCGTGAGGATAATTTTAACTAGAAGAAGAACGAGAAGCATCCACCAAGAGAGATTGGATGAAACAACGTCTTGAAGTATACTTATGCCACTACCAAGTGCAGATATTAGAAAGATGCCTACCGTACCGGTAAGGAGATAGGCGATAATTAACTTTACTAATGGATGAAGTTTTTTAACGAACTTAATCTCTTTAATAAGTACTAACGATTTGCTAAATACTACTGCCATAAGTCCACATATTACGCCTAATATAAGGAGTGTCCAGGAATGAGCGAAGGGGAGGGCGTTAATTGCTACGTTGAGGAGTTTTTCTTGCATGCCGAGTAGGGAGCGTAAAGCCGTTGAAGTAAACAGTGAGGTTACGACGCTACCACAAGCTGCGAGTATAACGTAGGGGCTAAACTTTTGTTCAAGTTCCTCTATTGTGAAAACAAGACCGGTAATGGGTGCGTTAAAGGCAGAGGTTATCGAAGCCGAAAAACCGGACACGGTAACCGAGGTTTTTAATTCTTCACGGTCCTTTTCCGACACCTTTTTGCCTTTGTATAGTTTGGAAAGTAGGGCGCCGATAGAGGTTCCAATTGCAGTAGAGGGCCCTTCTACGCCAAAGGATAAACCACCGAAAAATGAAACGTATGAGCCCAAAATCGTGCCCACGATAGTGCGCCACCAAGAGAGGGGATGCAAAGCCCTGTCGTGTGCTTCGTTAGCGGCAATACCATTACCTTTTGCTTCGGGAAGAAATTTGATTATAACGTAACTTAAAAACGCAAGAATTACGAGGGCTAAAAACAGTAGGGGAATAAAGGCGGGATTTTCCGCGACCTTTTGGTATAGGTCTTTTGAGGAGTGGGACAGGAGTTCTGCAACGAAGGAATAAAGAACGACTACAATGCCACTAAACACACCCGTGAGGGCGCTAAAAAACAGTATGGGGCAACACTTTAATAGATGTTCTCGTAGCTTTTCCTTGTTCATTATTTCCATATTATGAAAGTTTATTTTTAAGCGAGAGTAACGCTTTGTTTTTCTTATCTTTAAAAATAACCTTGTTGTTTTCAAAGAGGTTGTTTCCAGTGGTATCAATGGAAATGATTAGAGGGCCAAATTCTTTTACTTTTAGAGTATAAAAAGCTTCCGGCATACCAAGGTCTAACCACTCTACGCCCACGACTTCTTCAACTTGGGACGCGCCGACAACGGCAGAGCCACCGGGGAAAACGGCATGTACGGCCTTATACTCTTTGCAAGCGGAGGTGGTTTTTTCACCCATTCCACCTTTACCGATAATTAGCTTTGCCCCCGTTTCCTTGATAAAGTCGCATTCGTATTTTTCCATTCGCATGGAGGTTGTCGGTCCAATGGCTACAATTTCCCATTTGTCGCCGTCTTTTTTGGTGATGGGACCGGCGTGGAAAACAGCACCGCCTTCAAGAGAAGTGGAGGGTATGACGCCTTCCACGACGCGCCTTTTGTGACCACTATCACGAGCAGTTACAAGAGTGCCCGTTAGGTAAATTACGTCACCTGTTTTTAGCGATGATATATCTTCGGTTTTAATGGGAGTAGTTAGTATTTTTTTCATAGCTTTGCCCCCTTGTGAGTGTGGCAAATAGTATTTAGAGAGCCGTCGATGGTAAGATTCATTCTGCGATGCGCCCAACAGCCGAATGCAACGGCTACACCAAATGAAGAGGGATGACGAGCCATGTTTTCTATTTGTACCGCCATGACGCTTTCATTACCACCAAGTCCTTGTGGTCCAATGCCTACTTCGTTCAAGGCGCTAAACAACATATCTTCTACTTTAGCTACCTCTTCAATGGGGTTGCGGGAGCCTAAAATACGCAAAGTTGCTTTTTTTGCGAGTCGAGCTGAACTTGCAACGCAAGGGCCGATTCCCACTCCTACAACGAGAGGAGGACATGCGTTAATGCCATAGTTCACCATGGTATCCATTACGAACTCCATAACAGCGCCGTAGCCTGCAGACGGTACCATGACTGTCGCTCTACCGGGGAGAGAGGAGCCACCTCCGGCAAGGTAAACGGTCATTTCCAGTTTATCGCTCTTGGGTACTAATTCATACTCGAAATAAGGTACTTTAGTGCCAAGGTTGGTGCCGGTATTTTTTTCTATGAAGGTTTCTACTGCATTGTGACGGAGAGGAACGCTAACGGTTGCTCTTCTTACCGCCTCGGTAAGTAATTCTTCAAGGCTGTCTATAAGGGGAAAGCGTGTGCCGACTTTCAAATAAAAATTGACGACCCCGGTATCTTGACAAATGGGCCGGTCAAGGGTAATTGCTTTTTCAAGATTGGTAAAATAGCTGTCATAAAAGGCTTGTGCCGAGGGGGTGTCCTCTTTTGCACGCATTTCTTCAAGGCGAGTAACGACGTCGTCAGGCAATCTTTTAGCACAAATATTAATGGCTTTTTCTATCGTAGTGATAAATTTTTCTCTTTCGTTTATGTAATTAGTCATAGGCACATTATACCACGCCGTAGTTTTTATATCAAGCCCTAATATTTTTGGTAAAAATATTTGACTTAGGAAGATTAAAGGTCTATAATGCGCTTGAATTAAAGGAGGCGAATATGCATCTACTAGTTATAAATCTTAAAAATGAAAGTGAATTTAAGCACGTTATACATGAAATAAACGACGTAGGACTAAACGGAATAGTGCTTCCCAGCGTTAGCGTACATAATGCAATGCATGAAGATAGCGTGGAAGCTGTTCCCGTGTTTGGCTTTTTGACAAAGATTTCAAGACGTCATTTTGACTCCGGGCACACCCTTATGATGCTTGTTGAATCCGACAAGATGGAGCAAGTAAAGCAAAAGGTTAGGGATATAGTAAAGGATCTTACCCACAAAGGCGTAATGTTTTCCATTCCCGTAACCGACTACGAAGGATTATAATCTAACGGACAGAACGTAAATTACGTATATTGGAATAAGGAAGAAAACATGAATGCTATATTAGGTGTAGCGCTTGCTATGGTGTTTGGTTTGATACTCAACAGGGTTATGAAGCTATTCAACCTACCAAACGTTACGGGATATTTGATTGCTGGTATTTTGGTTGGTCCATATTGTATTAACCTGCTTAGTGCCGATAACTTGAGTGATATTAGTTTTATTTCTACCATTGCGCTAGGCTTTATTGCCTTTTCCATTGGTGGAGAATTTAAGATTGATTCTATTAAAAGATTGGGTGGTAAGGTACTTACCATAACTTTCTTGCAAGCATTTGGGGCAGTTGCGCTCGTTATGTCCAGTTTATTTGTAGTGCAAGCGATAGACCCCACGCTTATTAGTACGCCGGCAATACTCCTACTTTCTGCAATTGCTACGGCAACGGCACCCGCGGCAACGCTAATGGTTGTGCGCCAATACAAAGCAAAGGGTCCCGTTACCGAAACGTTGCTTCCCGTAGTTGCTTTTGACGACGCAATAGGCCTTATCATTTTCGCAATATGTTTTGGCGTAGCAAAAGTGCTGGCAGGTGGTGGGGAAATTACCGCTAAAGCTATTGCCTTAAACCCCTTACTTGAAATAGTTTTGAGTTTGGGTATAGGTTGCGTGCTTGGAATTATACTTGCTTTCGTTTGCAATTTGTTCAAGTCGCGTGCCAATAGACTTAGCGCAATGGTTGCAACCGTACTTATTGCAGTTGGTTTGTGTCAAATAGAAATTTTAGGCGTACATATGAGCTCCCTTCTCATTTGCATGATGGTAGGTGCTGCGTTTACCAATGCTAGAAAGGATGCCGTTATCATTCTTGATGGTCAAGAAAGATGGACGCCTCCGCTATTCATGTTGTTCTTCGTTATCTCCGGTGCAACGTTAGACCTTACCATAATCCCCTATATTGGTGTTATAGGTGTGGTTTATATCATATTCCGTTCACTTGGTAAATATAGTGGAGCTTTCCTTGGTGGACTTGTTACAAAGGCAGATAAAAACGTTAAGAATTACTTGGGTATTACTCTTCTTCCCCAAGCCGGTGTTGCAATAGGTATGGCACAAACGGTAGCAGGGGAGCCCGCACTACAAACCATAAGTCAAAGCATAGTTACCGTTATATTATGTGCAACGCTATTCTACGAAATAGTAGGACCACTCCTCACCAAGATATGCTTGCAAAAGGCGGGTGAAATTACCGAAAAGGGTAAACTTCCCATTGTGGAACTTATTGGTGGGTTAAAGGAAAAACTTGCAAAAAAGAAGGCGTAGATATTCCAACGAGTAATGGTAATTTAAGGGCAATCTAAAGATTGTCCTTATTTTTTACTAATTATTGATAATTTTTCTTATTGACAAAAAGGCGTTTAATAATATACTATTATTATATTAATAATCGTTAAGGAGTGCATTATGGCATTGAGAAGAAGCGGAAAAGGCAAGACTGCGTTAGCCATAGTAAGTACCGTTTTGTGTGTTATCTTACTCGCCCTCGCAGGTGTCGTCGTAGTGGACGTTATTTCTTATAAGCAAAATATAAGAATAGTAGAAAGCAAGGACTTTATCGGCTCGCCCCTCACCCCCGTTATGGAGGATGGCGTTTATACTTTCTATACGGATAGAGAATTTAAGATTTTGCAACTTACCGACGTTCATATCGGCGGTGGTGCGTTTAGCGTTGGAAAAGATAGAAAGGCTTTTGATGCAGTAGAAACTTTAATAAAGCGCGTTAAACCCGACCTCGTAGTAGTAACCGGCGATATAGTTTATCCTGTTCCCTTCCAATCCGGCACCATTGATAATCGTCGCGAAACCGAGCTTTTCGTATCCCTAATGGATAGTTTGGGCGTCTATTATGCCGTTTGCTTTGGTAACCATGATACCGAAGATTACTCCTTGTATCGTCGTGATGATTTGTATAATATCTATCGTTCCAGCAAGTATTGCTTGATAGACAGAGCCGAAGCGGTTGACGATATTAACTATGCAATCAACGTTAAAAATTCCGCAGGTATAATTACTCAAACACTATACCTAATGGACACGCATTCCTACGTTGAAGGTTTCCTTGACGAATACGACGGCTTACACCAAAACCAAATTGATTGGTACGAGGCGGAAGTTAATCGTATGAACAATCTTAACAAGGCTATTGATGAAAATGCTCCTTCCGTTAAGAGCTTGGTATTTATCCATATTCCTCTTCGTGAGTATGAAACCGCTTGGGAAGAATACCGTGCAAATGATTATAACGATACCGAAAACGTAACCTATTATTATGGTAAAGCAAAGGAACCCAACGAAAAGGTATGTTGCTCTGTTCCCGAAGACGAATTCTTTGAAACCGCTCTTGAACTAGGTTCTACCCAAGGTATCTTCTGTGGACACGACCACGTAAACTTCTGGAGTATGGAGTATAAGGGCATTCGCCTCACCTACGGTATGAGTATTGACCACCTTGCATACATTGGCATCGAAAACGAACACGAGCAACGCGGTGGCACCATCATCACCATCTCCACCGAAGGCGAAATGACCATTGAGCAATCTCGTTTAAGATAATTATTATTTGACAAAACAAAAAAACGACCTAGTACACTAGGTCGTTTTTATTTGCATTAGTTGGATGATTAAGATAGCTTTTTCCAAATCTTTTGGAAGAGTTTGAACATTAGGGGGCTAATCCTTGTTTCGATGGGGTCCGTGGTAATGACGGAGGATTGGATGGAGCGCGCGACTAGGTCGGGGATGAGGGCGAGTAGAGTGTCGAAAGCTACGTCGATTTCGCCACTTGCTAGGGTGAACATAGCGTCTCCGTCAAAGCGAGTGTGAGAGGGGGAGAGGGCGAGAGCAAAACCATCGTGTGCTATGTCGGCTAGTAGGTTTGCTTGTGCCTTGGTGAGCTTTGCGTTGGTTAGCACGCATCCTATCGTGGTATTGGAGCAAGTAGGCTCCTCGAAGCCACCCATTGTGAATATCTTCTTCATTGATACGGGCGTACCATCGGGAGAAAGTGCTCCGGCAATAATATCACCCTCTTTTACAACGTCACCAAGGGCGTTAACGAGAGTTATGACTGCAATTTCCAAACCGTTTATCGAATAGGTTTGTACGCCTAGGCCCGTCTTGACTGCAGAGGGCATACCAAGTAACTTGGAAACCGTGCTACCGGTAGCACCACCTATAATACCCTTTTCAAAGTTGTTTACCTTGGCGTTTTTGCATGCCTCGTATCCCGCTTTTTTGTCGGGATAACCAAAGTCTTTGTATTCTAGGTCGTATATGGAAGCACCCACAACAATGGGTACCTTATATTTGCCGGCATTGTAGCCCTTGCCGTTTTCATAAAGATATTCCATAACCCCGCTTCCGGCCTCTAGGCCAAAGGCAGAGCCTCCCGAAAGCACTACGGCATTGACGTTAGAAACAGTCTTTTCCGTCTTGAGTAGGTCGGTTTCGCGTGTAGCAGGGGAAGATCCACGTATGGAGCATCCACCAACAGCGCCGTCCTCAGCAAGGATAACGGTGCAACCCGTGCCCCTTTGTTCATCGGTATAATGTCCAATCTTGAATTTGTTAAGCATATTGAACTCCTAGTGATTTGTATATAATAGTTTAACATAAATAATGACAATTTCAATAGAATATGTTAAAATAAAATTATGAAAAAGATTGAATTGTTGGCCCCTGCGGGCAGTTTGAAGAAATTAAAGACGGCTATCGACTTTGGAGCAGACGCCGTTTATGCAGGTGGAAAGGAGTTTTCACTCCGTGCCTATGCGGATAACTTTACCCTTGACGAGATGCGCGAGGGCGTTGAGTATTGCCACGCCAGAGGCAAAAAAATGTACGTTACCGTCAATATTTTTCCCAAGAACAGGGACTTTGAGGTTGCAAAAGAATACTTCAAAGAGCTTGAAAGCATTGGCGTTGATGCCGTTCTTATTACCGATGCAGGATTAATATCCCTTTGTAAGCGCGTTGCACCAAATCTCCCCATACACCTTTCTACCCAAGCGAACACTCTTAACAAGTATACCGTTGAGTTTTGGGCAAGCCAGGGCGTAGAGAGAGTGGTTCTTGCTCGCGAACTTTCCTTTGATGAGATTAAGGAAATTGGTGAGCATAACCCAAATACCGAGCTTGAAATTTTCGTTCACGGCGCAATGTGTGTGTCCTATAGTGGCAGATGCCTTCTTTCAAACTACCTTGACGGGCGCGATGCCAATCGTGGAGAGTGCGTTCAGGCTTGCAGGTGGAACTATAGCATAACCGAGTACAATCGCGGTGGTGAACCACTACAAATGGAAGAGGACGAGAGGGGAACTTATATCCTAAATTCCAAAGACCTTAACATGATTTCTTATATACCGGAGATAATAGGAGCAGGTGTTCACTCCCTTAAAATTGAGGGTAGAATGAAGTCAGAATATTATCTAGCAAGCGTGGTAAATGCTTATAGAAGGGCGCTTGATAGCTACTTTTTGGGAACCTATACCGAGCAAAAAGAGGAATTTGAAAAAGAAGTTCGTAAGGTTGTTCACCGTGACTATACCGTCGCTTACGCTCTTGGTGGAAACGACAAGACCATTGCTTACGAGAGTGGTCAAAACGGAGGCACCCACGAGTTTATTGCAGTAGTAGAGGATTATGCTGACGGCTATGCAACTGTGGAAATGCGTAACCGTTTTAAGAAGGGTGAAACCTTAGAACTTCTCACTCCCAGCGAAAATATTAACGCACAAATAGTACTTGGCGAAATGTACGACGATAGGGGAAGTCGGAGGCCAAG
>JAZSLG010000057.1:0-3559 GCA_045535235.1 Candidatus Stercoripulliclostridium sp. | reverse complement strand
CATGGTGGAGCTAAGAACTACGCTCTTAAGATAGGTACCCTTTGCTGCTGCGGGCTTTGCCTTGATGATAGCATCCATAAGAACGTTCATGTTCTCAAGGAGTTTTTCTTGGCCAAAGCTCTTCTTGCCGATGGGGCAGTGGATGATAGCGGTCTTGTCAACACGGTATTCAACCTTACCAGCTTTGATGTCCTTAATAGCTTTCGCTACGTCCATGGTAACGGTACCACTCTTGGGGGTAGGCATCAAGCCTTTGGGTCCTAGTAGCTTACCTAGACGACCAACTTGACCCATCATATCGGGAGTCGTTACACAAGTATCGAAATCGAACCATCCGCCTTGGATCTTAGCAACGATTTCTTCTGCACCAACGATATCTGCGCCTGCTGCAAGAGCTTCGTCAGCTTTAACGCCCTTAGCGATAACCAAAACCTTAACGGTCTTACCGGTTCCGTTGGGGAGAACTACAACGCCACGAACTTGTTGGTCAGCGTGACGAGGGTCAACGCCTAGCTTAACGGAAACTTCGATAGTTTCGTCAAACTTTGCTTTTGCGGTTTGGAGAGCGATATCAATAGCTTCTGCGGTTTCGTAAGCTTTGCTCTTGTCATAAAGTTTTAAAGAATCTTTATAGTTTTTACCTTTTCTCATATCGCACCTCCTAGTCCTCTACTAAAACGCCCATGCTACGAGCAGTACCAGCTATCATACTGCAAGCTGCTTCCAAAGATGCTGCGTTAAGGTCGGGCATCTTCATCTTAGCGATTTCTTCTACTTGAGCCTTGGTAAGCTTAGCAACCTTGTCGCGGTTGGGCTTAGCACTACCGGAATCTATCTTGCAAGCTTTCTTGATAAGAACGGGTGCCGGAGGGGTCTTAAGAACGAAGGTAAAGGAACGGTCAGCGTAGATGGTAATGATAACGGGGATGATTAGGCCTTCCTTATCACGGGTCTTGTCGTTAAAATCTTTAACAAAACCTGCAATGTTAATACCATGAGGTCCAAGTGTGGAACCTACAGGGGGACCGGGGGTTGCTTTACCTGCGGGTAGTTGTAATTTTGCTGTAGTTACTATTTTCTTTGCCATAGTCGGATACCTCCTTGACTATACTGGTTCAAACGAGCAATACGATGAGATTTTATTGCTCTCCCATTTTTTTAGTTGTTAATTTTTTCGATTTGACTAAACTCGAGTTCAACGGGAGTTTGTCTGCCGAACATTTGAACGATAACTTTAACCTTTTCTTTATCGCGATAAATTTCTTCCACGGTAGCAATAAAGGTTTCCAAGGGACCGGATACTATTCTTACGGAGTCGCCAATATCTACGTTGAAATCTTCCTCGCGTATCTTCTCCAAGCCCATACGTTTTACCTCTTCCACGGTAAGAGCCAAACCTCTGCCTTCGGGACCAACGAAACCGCTAGCGCCACGAATAGTGTGGATAAGGTGGTAAAGGTTATCTGTGTAAATCATCTTAATGAAGACGTAGCCGGGGAACTTTTTGCGTTCCACGACTTTACGCTTACCATTCTTTTCTACGATAGCCTGTTCGGTAGGAACGCAAACGTCAAAAATGAAATCTTGAAGAGCGTTGTTTTCAACCATCTTCTCAATATTCTTTTGTACGAATGCTTCGTAGGCCGAAAAGGTACGTATTACATACCATTTTGCATTATCAATATTGCTCATTATACACCCACGGGAATACCAACCAAGAGTTTGAACAAGGACAATAGACCGATATCAAAAGCAGTAATGATAATCAAGAAGAACAATACTACGATGACAACCGTGCCAGTATTTGCCCAAACACCAGGATTATTTTTAGTCCTATTTAGCTTAGGCCATTCAACCTTTTTAAGTTCCGAAATTATTTCACGGAAATACTTGATGATTTTAGCGCCAAAATTGGATTTCTTAGCATTAGCCTTTTTGTTATTTTTAGGACTCTTTTGGTTCTTAACGGACTTACCCTCTTTTTCGGAAACTTTCTTTTGTTCCTCAACGACGGATTCGTCTACGTTAACACCTAGTTCAACCTTTTTTTTCGCCATATCAGCCTCCGAAACTACTTAGTTTCCTTGTGAACGGTGTGCTTTTTGCAAAATCTGCAGTATTTGTTAAGCTCCAATCTATCAGGATTGTTCTTTTTGTTCTTGGTAGTGTCGTAATTGCGTTGTTTGCACTCGGTGCAAGCAAGAGTTATTTTTACGTTTGCTTCTTTTTTGCTGGCCATATAACCATTCCTCCTATTGAGTTTTACCCAATAATTTGATTTTTTACATTCAAAAAAATGACACCCCTAGACGAGTGCTTTACTATATTAGCACTATTCCGGAGTTATGTCAATTGATTTTTACTCTATTTGCTAAAAAATAACCTAATTATTTTCTGCTTTCAATAAAGTTTACTACGTCTTGTACGGTTTTGATATCAACCATCTCGCTATCTTCAAACTCGATACCAAAAGTATCTTCCAAAGATATTAGCATTTCCACTATATCAAGGCTGTCTGCTTCAAGGTCGGTAATAAAATCAGACTCCGGTTTTACCTTTTCCTTTTTAATAGAGAGATGTTCCGCAACCATTTGTTGAACTTTTTCAAACATGTGGTGTAACCTCCGTTATATTCGTCCCTATTATCATACTATATTTTTATCATTTTAGCAAGCAAAAGTTTATACTCCTTGCGCGCGCACGCGTACAATAATATTATATTAGGCTTAACGGTTAAATTTTACCCCAAAAAAGCACTTTGAATGCCACCAAAACACAAAAAGAGCGTTTGATAAACAAACGCTCTTTCAAAGCTTCCTTGAGAAATTCTTTAGTTTTACTTATTCTACACTATTTAATAGAGTAGGATTCCTTAGAAGGATCTTTTTCTACCATATATGCATTCTTCTTGGGGCATAAAGGAAGAATAAAGAGAATGATGGATACTACTAGTGAAACGATAACGCCAATACCCAAAGATAGAACTGCGCCGTTGGTGTTCATCAAATAATCTACTATTTCCTTTCCGCCTTCTGCTTGATATGCAAGCATACCGAGAACTGCTACGAGAACGTTAAGGATAATATTGATAATTGCTAGAACGCTAACGCATCTGGGGGACTTGCCTTGAGCAAGCTTTACGAGGTACTTAATAGCTAAGCATACGTAAATAACTGCGATAACGAGTACTACGAAGGGGAGAATCGAAAGAACGATTTTGCCCATTGCATCATTTGCTACGTTAGCAAAAATATTTGCATATGATACTTCTGCCAAACCAAGAACGGTTGCAATACCTGCGATTACGTCGTAACCGGCATAATTGCCAGCCTCTCTTGCACCAAATTCGATACCGTTAACTACGCTTAGAACCAATAGAGCAACTAGGCCTATTATTGCAAGGAGCATAGATACAATGCTTATGCCCTTGTAAGGTTTGCGGATATAAACGGGAGCCTTGGCTTGAGCTTGGGGTTCAACGGGTCTGGAATACGGATCGTATTGAAGAAGGGGTTGATTTTGTGAAGTATAGGGTACCAAAGCAATGGGTTGTACGATA
>JAZSLG010000140.1:0-10724 GCA_045535235.1 Candidatus Stercoripulliclostridium sp. | reverse complement strand
TCATGAACCCCGATGACGGTAAAACTTACTATACCTTGATTAAAAGCGTTAGGTTTTCCGTAAAGAGTGGTAAACAATACGATTGCGAGCGCGTTACTTTGGTATCAAACAAATATACCGACGGACACGTTAGAAACCTTTGCAACAGCATTAATACCGAAGATATCACAGCTACCGCAAAATGGGAAAGACCCTATCTTTTGCCCATAGTGCCTACCTCGGCTATCACCCAAGAGGGGTATAGCATAGTTTATTACTATTACTATTATTACAATACCGAAAACATTCGCTCTTGGGCAACCTCGTTTATGATTTGCGACAACGAGTGCAATATGACTGCACCCACCAACTTGGTCATGCCTCCCGTTTACGTTGACGGTTACGGACTCCAAAACATATCGCCCAACTTCAAACTTGCCATGCGTGACGTGGGTTATCACGCCTACGCAGACGGTTCGCGTAAAACACTTATTCCCCTTACCGAAATTTCGGCTTTTGAAAACTCCTTCATCCACAACGGCGTCATAATTTCCTACGAGCAAAGGATAGAGCCACAAGGCGTAGTAGCTTATTTGGGAGCTACAAAAGTGGACGGCACGCGCATTACCCCTTACGAGTACGACTCCTTCTCGCCCTTTTTTGGTAACTATGCTACTGCCTCCAAGATAGGGGACTGGACGGATGAAGGTACTATTGAAACACAAGCCTTCTATCGCATAGGTTTGGATGGAACGGTGACTTCCATACCCGACTGTTACCAAATGTTTAACGGCGTATACGTCACTCGTTACGTGGAAACCGACGAGCTTGATAATAAAACGATTAAGTTTGGACTAAAAACCAATTCCGGTACCGTTCTCATTCCCAATATTTGTGAAGAGGTTTCTTGTACCGATTATTTCTTCAAAGACGACAAAGTCTTTACTACCAGAGTGGCTACCGTGGAAAACGGCGCGGGGGTAATATATGAACTTGCCTAGGACTTTTGACACGATAGTTGGCGGAGCCGAGTGCGTTGACGAGGGCGCTAGGATAATTAGAGAGGGTGGACTGGTTGCATTCCCCACGGAAACGGTGTACGGACTTGGTGCCGATGCCTTTAATCCCCAAGCGGTACTAGATATTTTTAAGGCAAAAGGTAGACCGCAAGACAATCCTCTCATAGTACATTTTGCAAGCGTAGATGACGTTAAAAAGGCGGTAAGAGAGATACCGCCCATTGCCTACGAGCTTTGGGAAAGATTTTCTCCCGGCCCTTTGACTCTCGTGTTACCAAAGAGCGACGATTTACCATTAGTCACAACTGCCGGTATCCAAACCGTTGGTATCAGAATACCCAATCACCCGATAGCGCTAGAATTAATAAAGAAAAGCGGAACGGGGATTGCTGCTCCAAGCGCAAACACTTCGGGTAGGGTTAGTCCCACTAGAGCGATGGACGTTTACGAAGATATGGTAGGCAAAATTCCGCTAATTTTGGATGGCGGTCAAACCGACGTGGGTATTGAGTCCACGGTGCTTGATTTGACCAAGGAAATTCCCATTGTTCTTCGTCCCGGTGGCGTTACAATCGAAATGTTAACCGAGGTCTTGGACAAGGTCGTTAACCACAAAGGCGAGGTTATAATTGCCGAGTCGCCCGGTATGAAATACCGTCATTACGCGCCCGTTTGCCCTTGCGTTGGTGCGCGCACTCCAAAGAGCGCACTCAAAGTATATTCCGAGCAACAAAACGCGGTTATAGTGGGACGCAATTCCTTCCTTGCAGAGTTGCCCAAAGAGGTAACCCGCGCACCTCTTGGTGAAAGCCCCGAGGAGTGTATGCGTAACGTATTTTCCCTCCTCCGCGATTTGGAAAAGCAATATTCCTACATTATCATTGAGGACTTTTCCACCGAGCCAAAATATTTTGCATTATATAATAGGCTCAAAAAGACGACGGGAAACGTTTTGATTTAGTACTAAAAATTCCGTATTGCAATATCTTGATTATTGTAATATACTATACTTAATAAACATGTGTGCGCGTAGGCGCTTGCGCGAAAGGAGATTTTATGAAAATTGCTATCGGTTGTGACCACGGCGGTATAGTTTTGAAAGATAACGTTATTAAAGCCATAGTTGACTTGGGCTACGAGTACCTAGACCTTGGTTGCTACGACAACTCTTCCGTTGATTACCCCGACTATGCCAAAAAGGTTTGCGACGCAATTCTCGCAGGCGATGCCGAAAAAGGCGTTCTTCTTTGCGGTACCGGTATTGGTATATCCATTGCCGCTAACAAGGTGAACGGCATACGTTGCGCTCACGTCACCGATAACTTTTCCGCACAAATGAGTGCCGAGCATAATAACGCGCAAATTATAGCTATGGGCGGTAGAATTACCTCCGGCGAGGACGCCTATACCTTTACTAAAACCTTCCTAACTACCGAGTTTGCCGGCGGTAGACACGCTCTAAGAGTGGATAAAATAATGGCTCTTGAAAATAAGTAATAATAAAAAACACATTCTTTTATAAACGTTACGTTGTAAAAGTGGGTTTTGTGGACGGGATAACTAAGGATTATATGAAAAATTTTAGGAAAGCGTTAATAGTTGTTTTGCTACTTTTGAGCATGGTTTGTCTGTTGATGGCTTGTAACGACGGCACCGATAGTCAAAACGGCGTAAACGACCAAAATACGAATACCGATTTGCCGAGTAACGAAAACGACGGCGGTAATGACACCCCAGAGGGTGGCGATGATGGTGCCGTAATAAAACCCGGTATTGGAAGCAATAATATTTTCGTCTTTGAGCCTATCGTAAACACGAAAACTTGTTACTTGAAGAGCGTTAGCATATTTAATAGCAAGGTGGAAATTCCCTCTACTAACAACGGACTTACCGTAGTCAGAATTGCTTCCCAAGTGTTTTATCGTAACTCAGTCGTTGAGGAAATTACCATTCCCGATACCGTGGAAGAAATTGGCGAGCGTGCCTTTTCGTTGTGCGTTAACCTTAAAAAGGTTAATATTTCACCAAGCTCTCAATTAAAGAAGATTGGCGATAGGGCGTTTTTCCAATGTGAATTACTGCATACCTTCAACCTCCCGACCGAACTGGAGGAAGTTGGAGAAGAGGCTTTTAGCGGTTGCTTGGACCTTATCAATTTTAACTTCCCTCAAAGCCTAGTTAAAGTGGGCGCCTACGCATTCCACTCCGGTTGGTTGGATACCGTTACCGATTTGGGCGTAGTTTACGTTGCCGGCGTCGCTTACACCTATAACTACTCGCCAAGCGACCTCACTCCTAAAGAGGTTACGCTAAATGACGGTACCGTTGCTATTGCCGGTAAAGCTTTTTATGATATCGATTTAGTAAGTAGTATATCAATTCCCCATTCCGTAGAGTATATAGGCGCACTTGCATTAAATAACTCTAAAGCACTAACTACCATATCGGTCAGCGAGGATAATGACGTTTATTCGTCGGAGGGCAACGCTCTTATCGAAAAGGCTACCGCAACTTTACTTGCAACCACTCCCACAACCATTGTTCCCGCTTACGTGGAAACAATAGGCGAGGAAGCCTATGCCTATCTTGACGGCATAACCACCGTTACCCTTCCCGATTCCGTAACCGCAATTATGGTAGGAGCTTTCAAAGGCTCCAGCGTAGTGAGCGTAAATATCCCCTCGGGTGTAACCGTGATTGAGGAAGATACTTTCCTCTCTTGCGAAAGTCTTTCAAGCATTACCATACACTCAAAAATAACCCAAATTAAACCCGCATCTTTCAATTACTGCCTATCTTTAGAAGAGGTAATAATCGAGTCGGAAACCATATACGATATTTTGGACACGCCCTATACTTGCTCCGGACTAATCGCTCGCGCTAACGTCGTCTACGTTAAAGAGGGCTTAGTAGGACAAGCCGATGAGTTGGCGGTTAGCTTTATGAAACTAGCCGATTCGGATAAGACCGGATATACAAAATACGTTAGAGAAAATTAGTTAAAAAGGCAAAAAGCCTAATAATAGGAGTTAATATGAAATTAAGACCGCTTAAACTAAAGCCCGCAGTTCGTACCTATATTTGGGGCGGAACCAAGTTGAAAGAGCTATGGGGCAAGGAATCGGACACCGATACCATAGCTGAATGTTGGGAACTAAGCATGTATACCGATAGCGAGTCCATTATAGACGACCCCGCTTTTTACGAGTATACGTTGTCCAAACTACAAAGGAAGTACCCCGAGTTTTTTGGTGACAAAGTAAACGATTACTCCAAATTCCCCATTTTGGTTAAGCTTTT
Source organism: Candidatus Stercoripulliclostridium sp. (assembly GCA_045535235.1). Lineage (GTDB taxonomy): Bacteria > Bacillota > Clostridia > Christensenellales > DTU072 > Stercoripulliclostridium_A. Next base: position 6,426 of record JAZSLG010000140.1, on the reverse strand, counting down.
GGATGCCAGTGCAGACCTTTCCATTCAAGTTCACCCCGACGACGTTTACGCCATGGCTCGCGAGGGTGGCCAACTTGGTAAAAACGAAGTTTGGTACATAGCCGATGCCGAAGAAGGTAGTGCAATTTACTATGGATTTAACCGCGACGTTACCAAGGAAGAGGTTATAGATGGCGTAGTTAACGGCACTATAACCGAACTACTAAACCGTTGCCCTGTAAAAAAAGGAGATTTCTTTTTTGTTCCCGCCGGTACCGTACACGCTCTACAAAAGGGCGTAACCGTAATAGAGGTACAACAAAGCTCCGATATAACTTATCGCATTTACGATTACGGCAGAAAGGATAAAGCGGGTAACGCTCGCAAACTTCACATTCGCGAAGCGCTCGACGTTATGACTCTTACCAAGAGTGAACTTCCCGCCCCCGTCGAAGTAAAAGAACTTTCCAACGGATCCAAGATAAGAATCCTTACCAAAAACGGCTATTTTACCGCAAAAGAAGTTAAAATTGAAAATGGTGAGTACCTCATCTATAACGAAGAAAGTTTCGTAACCTTCACCGTAGCCGATGGCTCCGCCCGCTTTGAAACCGGCGAAGAAATCAAAAAAGGTGATACCTGGTTTGTACCGGCCTACTATATGGCAAAAGTTATTGCGGATAATAATAGTGCTACTTTAATCGTAACTATCATCTAGACTTTGTATTTTGGCGCTATACTGCGTCAAGGTAAAAAAATCTCAGGGAGCAGTAGGTCTACTACAGCAACCCTTCGATTTTTTCATCTTTCCTTGTCTAGCATCCAAAATCCAAAGTCTAATAAACTGCAGTAAAAGAATTTGGCGACCTGCATAGGAAAACCAAAACCTTCCTCGGTCAAAACTCCCGTCGGTCGGTAACGCTTTTCCGTCACATCTCATTCAAAAACCAAAGTCTATCAGAGGCTTAACACAGGTAAAAATAAGAAAAAAAACTAAAATTATTCCTTGTGAGTGTAGCGTTAGCGAAATGAAGTCATTCTGCATTCTGAATTCTGAATTCTGCATTCTGAGTTCTGCATTCTGAATTCTGCATTCGCGTAGCGTTGTTCCGCACTCCGCACTCAAATAAATCTTGTGCGCGTAATGAGGTAATTATAAATTCTACATTCTATATAAATATATCAATAGTAAAAAGGAGAAAAATATGTATTACATTGGCATCGATATTGGTGGAATGAGCATCAAAGGCGGTCTAATCGACGAAAACGGCGTGGTTTATGCTAAAAAATCCGTCGTTACTAAGGCGGAAGAACATTACTCGGTAATCGTTAAAGATATTGCCGATTTGTGCCTAGACCTTGTCGCAGAAAAGGGTCTCACAAAAGAGGATATTACTGCCGTTGGTATGGGTATCCCCGGTACTATTAACCCAAAAACGGGCATTATTACCTACGCAAACAATATCAATTTTGAAAAGGTGCCAATCGTAAAAGAGTTTAGAAAACATATAGACGTTCCTACCTATATAGGTAACGACGCTAACGTTGCTGCTCTTGGTGAACAACGCTTTGGCGCAGGTAAAGGCTATAACGACGTTATAGTTGTAACACTCGGTACGGGTATAGGTAGCGGTATAATAGTGGACGGCACTCTTTTGGAAGGTAAAATGGGCGCCGGTGCAGAGGGCGGTCACATTGGACTAAAAGTAGGTGGCGAACCCTGTTCTTGCGGTAAGCGTGGTTGCTGGGAAGCTTACGCCTCGGCTACTGCTCTAATACGCCAAACCAAACGCGCAATAGAGAAAAATCCTCAATCTTTGATGGTAAAATATGCCGAAGAAGAGGGTAAAGTAAGCGGAAAAACGGCATTCCTTGCAGCTCGTGACGGCGATAGAGCAGGTCAAACCGTTGTTAACAATTATATTAGATACGTTGCAGAAGGTATTATTTCTCTCGTAAACCTATTCCGTCCCGACGTAGTATTAATAGGTGGCGGGATCTCCAACGAGGGTGATTACTTGATGGAAAAGATACAACGTAGAGTTAATCGCTATGCCTATGGTGGACATCGTAATCCTAAAGTTTTGGTAAGAAAGGCCGAACTAAAGAACGATGCAGGTATGCTTGGCGCAGTAGCTCTTTGCCTATAATATAGCTTATATTTATAAAAAATGGAACGTGACCGAAAGAATAATATGACTAAAGACGCCTCTGCTAAGGGAGGCGTTTTGCGCAATTACGCGAGAGCAAGTACCCTAATTTTAAGCGGTACCCTCAATCCTAGTATAATAAAAATAGTGGGAAATAGCTGTCTATGGGAGTTTGGAATTAAGGCTTTTACCCCTCAAGGCGGTGTCACTCGCCCACCAATCTTACACCAAAGAGATAGCCAAAACCGTTACGCGCTAGTTAGGGGTGATGGCTATGAAATAGTGGAAGCTTCTTACTCCAAGCACGCTATTGCTCTTAAAATTACGGCTACTTTGGAGCGCAGTTTCCATTTTTCCGTCACAGCGTTTTCTAAGACGTTGTCGCCCGTTATGAGCGTGGAAAACCGCTTTTGGTACGCTGGTGTCCAAACTAATGAAAATGGTGGTAAAACGCCAAATACGGTTTCCAATGGCAGGAGTAAGGATACCTTTATTGAGAAAAGCGTATTACAAGTACTAGGCTTAAAAGAAGAGGTAAAGAATAAATGCGGAGTCCTTTCGTTTAGTCTTAATCCGGGTGAAAGCGTCTACCTTTATTTGGGCGTTGGTGAAACTGCCGTTGAGCGCACGCCAAAGGAGAGCGAGCTTAAAAACGGCATTGAGGCAAGAATCCTTAACTACTCCCTCAACTTGCCAACTGCAAAGGGTAACGGTCTTGGCGATTTGACTAGGATACTACCACTAATTTACGGCTACAAAACCTATAATGAGAACATGGGCGCGTTAGCATACGTTAGTGAGGACAAAAATGCTAATATGGAAATATGCGCGCTCGTTGGTATTTTGGCGGGCGACATACCATACGAGCAGATTATCTACTATGCAAAGGGTGGAGTGCTAACTGCAATTAATACTTGGATTGCCTTTATTACCTCTCGTAATCACGACTTTTTGCGCGAGTGTTACCTTTTCTTAAAAAAGCACAATCCGTTGGCTTTACAAATCTCGTCGTTAAGTGAGGCGGATAGGGAAGATAAACTTTGGATTTATACCGTTATGGAACTAGCTTCCCGCGTTGTGGCGAAAGAGGATAATTTGGTGCTATCATCTCTTGCTGAAAGTTTGCGTGCGGATTGCTCTAAGGATGATAAAATATGCTTTGGTAGTACGCCTTTGGATTGCTACCTTAGTTATCTATCTTTGGTTTATGCCGGTAACGTCGAAAAATTGCAAGACTTGCGCTCCTACGCGCTTTCCAAATTTAACGCTTCTAAAAAAGGATTGGAGGACTATCTATATTATCTAATCGCATTTAATACGGTCTTTGGCGTTCATCCATTTAGTAGTGATATTCGTCCTTCCATTAACTTTGGTGCCTTGTGGGGGGAAGATTTTAGAACGTCTAACCTTAGTTTATGGTCGAGAAAAATCTCTCTCAAATCCTCCAAAGAGGGCGTTAACTTGGCGGTAGGGGAAAATACCAATCTGAATTTGGTGGGTTCTAACGCCCATATTTACGACTTTAAGGAAGAAATTGGTGGCGTTTCCTTTATCGTTACCTTGCCAAAAGGCGCGACTATTACTCTTATCACGCCCGTTTTTAGCCAAAATAAAGCCAAAAATAACCCCTTTAAGCTCAGATTGGAGCAAGGAAAGTGGTGCGTTAAGATTAAAAACAACACTTTGAAAGTGGAAAAAGCGTGATTTAAGCCAAAATTATTATATTTTATATAATATTCGCTTGCAAATATTAAAGTATTGTGGTAAATTATAGAAAGCCGCGCAGTAGAGGTATGTTAAGCACGCAATCGCGTCACCTTGATGGCGAGTTCCTAAAGGGAGGTAAATCGTATGTACGCAATAATCGTTTGTGGTGGTAAGCAATACAAGGTTTCCGCTGGTGATACCCTAAAGGTTGAACTTCTTAAGAAAACCGAAGTTGGCGCCGTTGTCGAACTAGACGTTCTTATGGTAAATAACGAAGGTCAAGTTATCGCTGGTGAAGCTTGTAAGGCATATAAGGCTAAGGCAGAAGTCGTATCCATCGGCAAAGGCCCCAAACTTAACATTTTCACCTATAAAGCAAAAAAGAATATTCGTAAGAGACAAGGTCACAGACAACCTTATAGCGAGATTAAGGTACTCGAAATCGTAGGTTAGTATGACCAAAATCAAAGTTTTCCGTAAAGACGGGCATATAATGGCTCTCGAAGTAAAAGGTCACACCGGTTTCCAAGAAGAAGGAAAAGATATCGTGTGTGCAGGAGTATCGGTACTAACGCAATCGGCGCTCCTTGGACTAAAAGAGGTTGCCCACGTTCAAACGGAAAGTAGCATCGGCGACGGTTACCTGTTTTTCAAAATAGCTAATCATACCATAGAAAGTGACGCGATACTAAACACAACCTATCTCGCACTAAAAGATTTAGCCTCAGGTTACAAACGCCATATTAAAATGGAGGACTGCAAATATGTTTATTAATCTGCAACTATTCGCCCACAAGAAAGGTTCGGGTAGCTCCAAAAACGGACGCGACAGCAATGCGCAACGTCTTGGACCCAAAAGAAGTGATGGTCAATTCGTTCTAGCTGGCAATATATTGGTAAGACAAAGAGGAACCAAGTTCCATCCCGGTAACAACGTTGGTATCGGTAAGGACGACACCCTTTTTGCTCTCATCGACGGCGTTGTTCGTTTCGAGCGTAGAGGTCGTAGGGATAAGCAAGTTAGCGTTTACGCAAAAGAAGCTTAATTTTTCCCTATAATATCATAGTAATTCGTGCTAATGAATTACGAAATCACTAATAATAAAATCTTAATAAAAGATACCGAAGAATTTAATCCTAAACACATTTTTGAATGTGGGCAGGTTTTCAGGTACCTAAACTGCGATTCAAGCCACAAAATTTTTTCAAAAAATTCATTTTGTGGCTTGATTTATATACAAGGCTATGTTACAATAGAATCAACAAATCCTTTGGAGTACGTTAACTACTTCGACTTGGAACGCGATTACAGTGCCATAAAAGCCAATTTAACCGGCAAGTTTGGGATACTAGACAGGGCAGTTGAGTTTGGCAAGGGCATTAGGATTCTTAACCAAGACCCCTACGAAATGATAATTAGTTTTATTATTTCCGCAAACAATAATATTCCGCGCATAAAGGGCATATTAAATAGGATGTGCGAGCGCGCGGGAGAAAAGATAGGGGATAACGAGTACGGCTTTCCTAGTATGGAAGCATTAAAGGACAAAAAAGCCGACTTCTTCAAAGATTTGGGTTGCGGATACCGCGCAAGTTACCTTGTTAAAACCTTGGACGCATTAAACAACGGATTTAACTTGGATATGAGTGGGCTAACGACGGAAGAGGCAAGAAAACGCCTTATGACACTTACCGGAGTTGGTAGAAAGGTCGCCGATTGCATACTGCTATTTGGCTATCACCGCACCGACGTGTTCCCCGTGGACGTTTGGACGGAACGCGTATACGACGCATTGTTTGGCGCATCGGATTATACCGCCGAGCGCAAAGCAGATATTCTTTGTAACTATTTTGGCAATATGAGTGGCTATGCTCAGCAGTATCTATATTACTATTATAGAGAAAACAACATTAAATAAAAAAATACCCTATTTTCGGAGGAATGAAAATGAACAAACCCAAAATGATTATCCTTGCTGATATCGCTAGCTTAAGAGTTACCTGTACCGGTTTTAAGCAAATCGTAAAGAATTTGGAATCCAAATTTGAAGTTGTAACCTGTAAGTTCTACTCTTACGTAGCAAAGCGTAACCGTGACTTTAACGAGTACATCTCCGCTAACGGATTTGAAACTTCTCTTCCCAGCGCAAGCCGTCGTCGTAATAAGCTAGACTGCCGTCAAGTTATCGATGCCGCTGATATCGCAGCTGCTGGTAATATCGACGCTGTTGGTCTAATCACCGGTGAAGGTGACATTCTTCCCGTTGTTAACCTACTAAAGGGAAAGGGCATCGACGTTTACGACATTAACGTATACGAAGGCAAATACACCTATGCTTACACCGGCTTTATCGCAGTTCCCACCTCTGCACTACGCGAAGGTTATGCTGCTCCCGCAACCAAGCCCGCTGTTAAGAAGGCTCCCAAGCCCGTTGTTGCTCCCGTTCGTGAAAACGCATACGTAGGCGAAGCTAAGAAGATAGTTTCTCACAATGATTTATTCAATAAGTATCGTCGTAAATAATTAAAACGCGCTATTTGGGCGCTCCCCATAGCAAAATGAAACTCTCACTCGGTCGTTTACGCTTAG
>JAZSLG010000132.1:0-11479 GCA_045535235.1 Candidatus Stercoripulliclostridium sp. | reverse complement strand
TGCCATGTGTCTTGAGTACGCACTATATAAGAACGGACTGATAAACGGCAAAAACGTAACTATTAACTACGACGTCCAATTCGATTTAATTGCCTCAGCATTTGGTGCAGGGACCGGTGACTATTGCACAATGTTCGAACCCGTTGCTACCACATACCAAAACGCAGGCAAAGGATACGTTCAAACCGACGTTGGTACCGAGGCTGGAACAGTTCCTTATACGTGCTTTATGGCTACCAAAACTTACGTTAAAGATAACCAAAATGTTGTAAAGGATTTTATGCGCGCAATCATAAAAGGTATTAATTTCGTAATGGAAAACGACAATCTTACAATTGCTACCGCGCTAGCTCCAAGCTTTACCGGAAACTCTGTAAGCGACCTAGAAAGTGCTGTAAAAGCTTACAAGGAGATAGGCGCATTTAAGACCTCACCGGTAATGTTGGAAGAAGATTATAATAAACTAATTGATATTTTAAAATTTAGCAATGTCCTAGAAAAAGACGTAGCCTTTGAAGACGTTATTGATAACTCTATCGTGGAAAGTTTAGTTTAGGAGGTAAACATGCCACTACTCGTGCTCAAAAACCTATCTCATACCTACCATTCACAAAGTGGTGAAACCGAGGCTCTAAAAGACGTTACCTTATCGGTTAACGAGCGCGAGTTCGTTTCCATCGTGGGGCCCAGCGGTTGCGGTAAATCTACACTCCTTGCCATTCTTGCTGGTCTATTAAAACCAAGTTCGGGAGAGGTTACTATCTTAGGGAAAAACCTTAGCGAAGCAAAAGATTTAATTGCACTTATGCCACAACGCGACCAACTCTTTGAGTGGCGTAATATAATAAAAAACGTAACGTTATCTCCCGAAATTAAAGGTAATAAATCACCCGAGGTTATTGAATATGCAAAAGTTCTTCTTGAAAAATATGGACTAAAAGATTTTATGTATAAGCGTCCAAGCGAACTATCCGGCGGTATGAGACAACGTGCGGCATTAATAAGAACTCTTGTTGGTGCGCCTCAATTACTACTCCTAGACGAACCCTTTTCGGCACTAGATTTCCAAACTAGACTTGCCGTATGCAACGACGTTTCAAACATTATAGCCGAAGAGAAAAAGACTGCCATTTTGGTTACTCATGATATTAGTGAAGCAATTTCCATGAGTACCAAAGTGGTCGTCCTAACAGAACGTCCCGCTAGAATTAAAACGATTTATAATATTGACTTGGATTCACGTCTTCCTCCCCTAAAAAGACGTGAGCAAAAATCGTTTAACGTGTACTTCCGCAACGTATGGAAAGATTTGGAGGTAAGTAATGAGTGAAGAGCATAAACAGTATTTAAAAAAAATTAAATTTCGCAAAATAGTAATCCTAATTGCTCAAATTGGTATCCTTATTTTCGCTTTTGGCATTTGGGAACTTTCTGCGTATCTTGAGTGGAGCGACCCTTTTATCACAAGTTCCCCTTCGCGTGTTGTACTTTCCCTAAAAGAATTATATCAAAGCGGAGATTTGTGGCTACATGCCGGCGCAACACTATTGGAAACCGTAATCAGTTTTTTACTTTCAACGTTAATTGGCGTTATTATTGCAATTGCTTTATGGTGGAGTAAAATCTTGAGTGACGTCGTAGAACCCTATCTGATAGTATTAAATTCCTTACCAAAAGTAGCACTTGGTCCACTAATTATAATCTGGGTCGGCGCAGGACGTTCGGCTATTATTACAATGGCTTTATTGATTTGCGTTATAATTACGATAATTTCTGCCCATACCGGATTTAATAGCGTAGATAAAGAAAAAATAGAGTTGCTAAAAGCTATGGGTGCAAACAAATTTCAAATTCTTTGGAAACTCATTTTACCCAGCAACTTACCAAACATTATTTCCATCTTAAAAATCAACGTGGGGTTAAGTTGGGTTGGCACTATTATGGGTGAATACCTAGTTTCTAAAGAAGGAATAGGTTATTTGTTAGTCTACGGTTCACAAGTCTTCAAACTGGATTTAGTAATGGCTTCAACAATACTGTTGTGCGTACTGGCAACGTTAATGTATTTAGCAGTTGCATTAATAGAAAAAATTATTCATCGCTCCTTCAAATAATCGTAATACTTGATACTCTTTTAATATATCTTTATATATGAGGATGTTAAAAGATTTTATCGTCGCATTAAATTTTTTAAGCGCTCTTATAGGCGCAGGTCTTGCTAGTGGAAAAGAGGTGGTTGTCTTCCTTGGAAACGCCAACCTTTTTTCCATTATATTATGTGGCGTATTGATAGGCGCTTTTTCTTACCCTTTCATATATCTTGGAATAAAAAGTAATGGTAATACGACGTCACTAATATTTCACAAAAACGAGTACGTTGGAACAATTGTAATGCGAATAATTAATTTTGTTTTCCTTGGCGCAATGTTAAGTGGTGCAGAATCGCTTTTACAACAAACCCTAGGCATTCATTACGGGGGCTTTATTATTGCTGTACTCACTTTAATAATTTTTCAATTTGGTGACAACTTTATAAAAGGCTTAAACTCTTTAACAACACCTTTGGTACTAGTCTTTTTAATTGTTCTTTATTGCTTTAAGAACACTAGCATTACGGGAAACTATACGTTGAAGTATCCCCTGCTTTACGCAAGCATGAACACAACTTGTGCGGGAGTATATGCCGGCAATTTTTGTAAAGAACTAAAAAGGCATGATGCTCTCTTTATTGGAGTTATAATAGCTAGCTTTATATCCATTTTTCTAGTCATCGTTCGTAGCCTAATTATAGGGGTTGAAAATACCGAAATCCCCATATATTCTGTTGCTAAAGATACAAATTTAACCATTTTAGGAGGTTTAGTGGTTATGATTTCCATACTGACAAGTTGTGTTTCTTCTTTGAGACTTGCCTCATCAAAAAAGCCTATGAGTCCCTTTATTGTTACCGCTTTTGCTCTTATTCTATCTTTTTTTGGCTTTGGGAACGTAGTAAAATTCCTTTATCCAGTAATTGGTGTAATAGGCTTAATTATACTTGTTTTAGCTATTTGTAGAATGATTTTAATAAAATTAAAAAAATGTAAAAAGTTAGGCTTGGGCTTGTAATGAGAGACTGTATTTGTTATAATGTTAACGTGATAGTTTCCGTTATTAACGGAAAGGGTGTTTTCTACCTTAGAAACGAGGAGGGAAAAAACTTAAGTCTTTTTAAGTCGGGTGGACCTATTGATTTAACCGTATTTCCAAAAAATCAAGATGAATTAATAACCCTACTTATTTTGATGAAAGATTATCCCGTACCCTATCACGTTCTTGGTAACGGCTCCAATACCCTAATTAAAGACGGAGGCTATCGTGGTATTATTATAAAAACGGATAGATTGAACAACGTTTCCTTTATAGAAAACAAGGTTAACGTAGGTGCCGGCATCAAACTCCCCTATCTTGCATCGTTATGTGCCAAGAAGGGATTAATGGGATTAGAGCGACTTGCAGGTATTCCTTGCTCTATAGGCGGTGCCATAGTAAAAAATGCAGGTTGCTATAATAGTGAAATTGCTAGCGTCGTAAAACTTGTTAATGGGGTAGATACTAAAACGTTAAAATCTAAAACCATAACCAAAGAACAAATACGTTACTCGTATCGCTCCTCAAACGGCTCTTTTGATAATTTTATACTTACAAGTTGTCAACTTGAACTTATTCCTACCGACATCAATCTTAACAAAATTATCAAAGACTACGCAATAAAAAGGAAAAATTCCCAACCGTCTGCGCCAAGCTTAGGCTCTGTTTTCTTAAAAACTTCAAGCGGTATTGGTGCAGGCTACTACATTGACAAAGCCGGACTAAAAGGCACTAAAATTGGTGGCGCGGAAATATCTAACGTGCATGCGAACTTTATTGTCAATTCAGGCAATGCTAAATCAAACGATTTTATCTCGCTCGTTGATTTAGCTACTGCCATAGTTAAAAACAAATTTGACGTAACGTTACGTAAAGAAATAGAAATCATCGGAGAAAACTAAATTGAACGTTGAACATACCATATCACAAATCGTTAAAGAAGATTTGATAGAGGGTAAAATCCACAACATTTGTTGCAAGAGAGCATTCATTTCCGGACTAATTCGTGGAGCCGGTAACTATTACGTTACAAGCTCTGGCTTTGGTATAAACATACAGCACCAAAGCTCCGAACTCATCGTAAAATGCGCTCAACTTGTTAAACAACTCATTTTCTTTGAACCAGTCGTAAAAATGAGACAGCAAGAAAGAAAAATAGTTTATGAAATGGATTTACCGGGTGCAAAATGTTTTGATTTATTGGAAGAAACCTATATTTCTCCTGCTCCGTACCAACTTTACGAGGGAATATGTCACGAACTAATTGAAAGACCTTGTTGTATAAAATCCTTCTTACAAGGCGTTTTTCTCGCTAGTGGAACCATATCTATCCCATCCTTCATTATTGATGAAAACGGCGTTACCATTTCCAGCAAAGGTGGTTACTATATGGAATTTAACCTTAGCGACGAAAAGGTAGCAGAAGATTTATTGGATATTTTAACGCAAATAGACGCTGAACCTAAAATGCGTAGACGTGGTGAATCTTTTTCCGTATACATAAAAGACGCCGAAAAAATTAGTGACCTATGCGCCCTCCTTGGAGCAATGCGTGGTGTATTAGAAATACAAAACGCCATCGTAATGCGCTCAATACGCAACGACGAAAACAGAAAAAACAACTGTACTTCGGCAAATATAGATAAAACTATTGAAGCAAGCCTAAAACAGCAAACGGCGATAGAAAAATTACAAAAATACGGTGTGCTTTCTTCTTTAGATAAAGGACTACAAGACACCGCAATAGCAAGATTAAAATATCCAGAACTTTCATTAACGGAGCTTTCCTCAAAAATAGAAGGAAATCCCTCCAAAAGTTGCTTAAACCATCGTATGCGTAAGCTACTTGCACTAGCAGATGAATTAGAATAAAGGATTTACCATGGAAAACAAAGATTTTGTTCACTTACACGTTCATACCGAATATAGTTTGCTTGACGGAGCAGCGTCGATACCAAAGCTTATTGCAAAAGCTCAGGAATTAAACATGCCTGCTATAGCAATGACGGACCACGGCAACATGTATGGTACCGTTCAATTTAACGCAGAATGTAAAAAGAAAGGAATTAAACCTATTATCGGCTGTGAGTTTTACACTACGGAAGATATGCACTCTCGTGAAGGCAGAAATACTGATGAAAACAATAAAAACTGCCACTTGGTTTTGCTTGCAAAAAACTATGAAGGATACAAAAATCTTGCTAGACTTAATACTTATGCCTATAAGGAAGGTTTCCACTATAAACCTCGTATCGACCTTGATCTTTTAGAAAAATATAGTGATAATTTGATTTGCTTATCTGGTTGTATCGCAGGAAAAGTTTCTCGTTTACTTCTCAAAGGTGAATATGACGAAGCGAAAGCCTACGCAACTCGCCTTAAAAACATGTTTGCAGAAGGCGACTTTTATATTGAAATACAAAACCATGATATTGAGGAAGAACTACGCGTACTCCCACTATTAAAGCGCATAGCAAACGAGATTGGTGTTAAAACCGTTGCAACTAACGACGTTCACTACATTAATAAGACCGATGCTGAGATGCACGACGTTCTTTTGTGCATTGGAACGGCTTCCTATATTGACACGCCAAACAGATTAAAGTTTAGCGGAGATGGATTTTATCTTAAAACCTACGAGGAAATGAAAGAGGTTATGCGTGGTTACGAAGATAGCCTAGATACTCCTTATGAAATTATTGAAAAATGTAATTTTGATTTCCCAAAACGTGTTTATCAGATACCTGAATTTCCTTGCCCTGACAATCTTTCTGCCCCTGAATATTTGCGTAAACTAGCTTACGAGGGCTTAACAAAACGTTATGGTACAATCACCGATGAGATTAGAGCCCGTGCAGAGGAAGAGCTAAACGTTATAATATCCATGGGTTTTGCCGACTATTACCTAATAGTTTGGGAATTCATTTTTTGGGCAAAAAACAATGATATTCCTATTGGCAAAGGAAGAGGTTCCGGCGTAGGTTCTATTATTGCTTACGCAATTGGTATTACCGACGTCGAACCACTAGAATACGGTCTAATTTTCGAGCGTTTCCTAAATAAAGACCGTACCTCCATGCCTGACTTTGATATTGATATATGCTATTTCCGTCGCGGTGAAGTTATTCAACACGTTACCGAACTTTACGGCGAAGACCGTATTTCTCAAATCATTACCTTTGGTAAGCTAAAAAAGAAAGCTGCCATTAAAGACGTTGCTCGCGTATATAAGCTCCCCTTTAGTGAAGTTAGCGCAATCACCAAAGAAATACCAGACTTCGGCGGTGACGATAAAAAGGTACATATTCTTGACCTAGTAGACCCAAAAAGCAAATATCTATCCAAAGACTTGTACCAAAGATACCTTGATAATCCAGAGGTTAAAAAAGTCATAGAGATTGCTGCTCAAGTAGAAGGATTACCTCGTAACACCTCTATTCACGCTGCCGGCGTAGTTATATACAAAGACAAAGCTATCGAAAGTATCCCTCTCGCAAAAAACGGCAACGACTTAACCACTCAATTTAATATGATTGAAGTTGAAAATACCTTTGGTCTATTAAAAATGGACTTCCTTGCACTTATGACGTTAACAGACGTTAAAATGGCGCACGATTACGTCCTTCGCAATTACGGTGTAGATATAGATTTCCATAAACTTGGTTACAAAGACCCCGAGGTATACAAATTAATAGCCGACGGCAATACCGACGCAGTATTCCAACTTGAAGGTGGCGGTATGAAACAATTCATGTCTCAACTTAAACCCGACAGAATGGAAGATATTATTGCAGGTATATCCATCTACCGGCCCGGTCCAATGGATAATAAAGACGTATATATCGAAAATCGCCACAATCCGGATAAAATCGTTTATAAACACCCAAAACTTAAGCCCATATTGGAAGTTACCGGAGGCATTATCGTTTACCAAGAACAAGCCATGCATATAACGCGTGAACTTGCAGGCTATTCCATGACCGATGCTGATAACTTTAGAGCAATAATATCCAAGAAAAAAGTTCACCTTATACCCATAGAAAAGAAAAAATTTATCTTTGGACTAGATGATGAAAACGGCAACGTTATTATTCCGGGATGTGTTCGCAACGGCGTCCCCGAAGAAGTAGGCTTGAGCGTTTTTGCGGAAATCGAAAAATTTGCCTCTTACGCATTTAATAAATCACACGCAGCTGCTTACGCATATCTTAGTTACGAAACCGCTTTCTATAAACGCTATTATCCAAAAGAATTTATGGCTGCAGTTCTTAACAATCGTATTGATAAGCCAGACGATACGAAAAAATACATGGCAGTATTAAAAGATATGGGTATTGCCCTTCTCCCTCCAAGTATCAATAAATCCGAGGCCTTTTTCGCACCAGACCCCGAGGGTATTCGTTACGGTTTAGCATGTACGAAAAACGTTGGTACGGAAATGATGAATGCCGTTGTAGAGGAAAGGAAGAAAAACGGCGACTTTAAAGATTTGTATGACTTTGTCGACCGTATGTCTAATGCTACCGGTCAAACGCCTAACAAGAGAATGGTAGAAAGCCTTATTAAAGGTGGATCCTTTGATTGCACGGGAATGACTAGGTCAACCATGCTAATTAACCTTGAAAAAATCGTATCCACTATCGACGTAAAGCGCAAAGAAAAGCAACGTAAAGAAGAGAGTGGTCAGTTTGATATATTCGATTTCCTTGGCGATGCCAACGATAAAAAGGAAGAACCTTTCGCATATACTTTTATAGACGAGTATCCCAAGCGCGAAAAGCTCCTTGCCGAAAAAGAGATGCTTGGCATGTACGTTACCGGGCATCCCCTCGCAGGATATGAAGAAGAGTTCAAAATGTTTAATTTCAACACCTCGATGTTACCTTCTAAGCGTGATGACGAAACCGAAGAGGATATTGAATACGTAGAAAAGCTGGAAAATAAACTTGAAAACAACATGAATATAACCACCGGTGGTATTATCGCAAGCGTTCAAAAAAAGCGTACCAAAACGGGCGGTGACATGGCAATAGTAGTACTTGAAGATATGTATGATAGAATTGAGTGTCTTTGCGTTGGAAGAGTTATGACGACCTCTAAGCAATATTTAGTACCGGATACACTTGTTCGTATTAAAGGTAGGCTCTCCATTCGCGATGATAGCTATACTATAATGATAAGTGACCTACAGCCATGGGAGTTAGCAGAAAAAGAGGAAGTTGTTGAAGTTGTAAAAGATTCCCGCGTGCTATATTATAAATTGGTTGACGAGGACTTTATTGGCGATAAACTTGATAGGATAAACCAAATCCTTATGGCACATCCCGGCCCTAACGAAGTAAAGTTCCAATACAATTCTCAACTTTACGTAAACAAACATACTATAGGCGATTTAGAAACCGTACAAAAAGAGTTAGTCGGTATTTTGGGTCCCCAAAATATTAAAATTAAGTAGTCAAACTTAAAGGCACTCATTTGAGTGCCTTTTTAATAACCTAAAAATCTAGTTAATCAAACGTATATTTATCTATTATCCATTTTATTGGTTCTGCCGTGCAAGGTGGTGCTACTTCTTTTGCAATTGCTTTTAATTTTGGATTAGCATTTTCTACCGCTATACCATAGGCCCCGCACGTTAACATGGGTATATCATTCAAGCCGTCACCTACGACAATTGTTTCGTCAAGTGAAATTCCGTATCTTTTAGCAAGATTTATTACGGCACTTCCTTTGTTAATTCCTAAAGGAACAATTTCAATTATAAAGCGTTTGCTACTGTTTATTAACAGTTCGTCACCAAATTTTGATTGTAAATCCTCTAAAATTACCGGTATTTTATTAGGCTCGTTAATTAACAAAATTTTAGTTGGAGAAAGCTTTGTTCTTTCCATATAATTTAATAAATTCTCTCCTACGATTATTGGTTCTTTGAAAGTAAATTGCCGGTATAATCGAGAATAATTATTTTCTTCTTTTATAACAAAAGTGTCATTTTGATACAATTGATAATATAAGCCTTTTTCTTCTAAGTAGGTCGCAATTTTTTTTGCTTTATTGTGTGAAACAGCATGTTCTATCAAGAACTTACCACTTTCTATGTCGGCAACTACGCCACCTTGATACCCTATTATATCTCCACTTAACCCCATCTTTTTTGCATGAGGAAGCATGGCAGAAATCATTCGTCCGGTACAAAACACGAATTTACCACCACGTTTTTCATAATCTCGTATTGCGTCTATCGTGCTTTGGCTAATAATTTGTGAATCGTCCACGACTGTATCGTCAAAATCAGAGACTATTAATTTATACTTCATTATTTTCCTCAAAATACGCTTTTACGGCTTTAGCTGTTTCCAAGCCAAATCCATCAACTTTCATTATCTCTTCAAGCTCGGCTTTCGCTATATTTTCTACCTTCTTAAAATAAGCCAGCAAGGCTCGAGCTTTCTTTTCACCAACGCCCTCTATGTTCATCAAGCTAGAGCGCGTTTGTCGTTCTCCACGTAGCTTCCTGTGATAGGTGATAGCAAACCGGTGGGCTTCGTCACGTATGCGTTGACAAAGCTTTAATGCAAGGCTATCTCTTGGTAGCACAATTGGTTCACTTTGGTATGGTCTAAAAATTTCCTCTTCTCTTTTTGCTAAACCAACCACACTTATTCCCGTTCCCTCTAGTATGCTAACGGCAGAACTCAATTGTCCTTTACCGCCGTCTACGATAATTAAATCAGGTATTTCCGAGAAAGACAAATCTCCACTTCCTAATTCACTAACGCGTCTTGATAAAACCTCTCGCATTGAAGCAAAGTCGTCGCTCCCAACGACCGTCTTTATCTTAAATCTACGATATCTTTCTTTTGCCGGTTCACCATTAATGAACACTACCATGCTTGCTACTTTATCCGTTCCCGAAATATTTGATATATCATAACACTCCATGCGTTTGGGTGGTTTCGGTAAATTTAGATATTCCATCAGTTGTGTAACTGCGCCACGAGTTAAGGATTCCTTAGTAGCAATTTTGGTTACCGTTTTTTGCAAGTTTTCACTTGCATTGTTCATCGATAAAGTTGTTAATTGTGCGCGTACTCCACCTTTTGGATGGTGTAAATTTAATTTACTTCCCTTAACGTGCGATAGGTAATCTTGTAATTCTATTTCAAACGGAAGCTCGTGTGAAAGACAGATTTCATCACAAACAATGGGATTTTTTTCATAAAACTGCATTATATAGGTAGAGAGTACTTCTTCCGGCTCACACGCCTCGTTTATTGGGGAATTTTCGCTACCTACTACCTTCCCGCCTCTTACAACGGTATAATTAATTACGCCGTACATACCATTGTTTGCATAGGAAAAAATATCAATATTAAGATCTTTTGGAAGATTGACGTTCTGTTTACGAATTATTTTGTCCAGCAATTCCAAACTATCCCGATATTTGATTGCAAGTTCAAATTCTTCTTTCTCAATAGCTTTACTTAGTTTTTCTTCTAATATATGTCTAGCTTCTTTATCGTTGCCACTCAAAAATGACATTATTTTTTTAATTATCTCTTTATATTCTAGACTAGTAACCCTACCGGTACAAGGAGCAACACATCTGCCAATATGATAATTAAGACATTCTCTAGTGGGCCTATTCTTTTTTAAATCCCCAGTGCAACTTCTTACTGGAAAAACGCTATGAATTAGCTCCATCGTATCCTTTATTGATAGCCCTATCATATATGGACCAAAATATTTACTACCATCTGCACGAAGCCTTCGAGTAATTTCAATACGAGGATATTCCTCACTCATTTTAATCTTTATATACGGATAACTTTTGTCGTCTTTAAGAAGAATGTTATAATACGGCTTATATTGCTTTATAAGGTTATTTTCAAGAACTAAAGCCTCAACTTCAGTAGATGTTACAATATACCTAAAATCATGAATCTTTTGTACGAGAAGCATGGTTTTTTCCGTCTTATTTGCAGAATTAAGAAAGTAACTTTTCACCCTATTCCTTAAATTTTTAGCTTTTCCAACGTACAAAACTTGCTGGAACTCGTCCAACATTAAATACACGCCTGGGCTTAACGGTAAATCTTTCAACTTCTCTTTGAAATCCATATTTATATTATAGTCAAAATTATAACGTATTGCAAGATAAAATAAAAATTCGATAAGTAAGTTAATCCCAAAACTTGTTTTACTAATGTGTTATTAGTATTCCAATGCTTTACATTTTGCTTTCGCCAGGTTGCTGACGCAACTTGCGCACCCCTTTTGGCTAAAGCCAACGGATATTAATTATTTTCCTCCTCTTGTTTGTGTTTAAGATTTGTTTACGCACCTCCAT
>JAZSLG010000051.1:0-1611 GCA_045535235.1 Candidatus Stercoripulliclostridium sp. | reverse complement strand
AGTTGCCTATGCAAAACTGCATAGGTAATTCCAAAACATCCTCCTGCTACGATTATTATAGCAACCGCAACAAGTATTGCTATCGCTTTTTTACCAAGCTTATTTTTTTTCATTCAATTATTTTTTTTGCGCTAACTTTCTTTAGGTTTGCAAACTTGGGTAGACCATCTTCCAAGGGAGAATTGCTAGCACCTTGGATAAGAGGAAGTGCGTAATCAACGTATTCTTTTGTTAAGCCTGTGCCTGCTTCGTTAATCCATTCAAGAGGAACCTTCTTTTCTGTATTAGCAGCCAATTCAACGGGCATGAGTTTATAAATGCACTTGTAAGTGCCATCACTCATATCACGTTCAAATACTACCATCTTATCGGTTTCGCCTTCGCAAGCCGCTTTAACTGCGGTACGACCAGCGTTAAAAGCTTCTTCGATATCGGTACCGGAAGCAAGGTGTGCGCCACAACGTTGCATAAGATTAAACTCGATACCACGAACCTTTACACCAAACTTTTGGTTAATAAGGTCTGCAAGTTGAGCTGCAAGGCCACCAAGTTGAGTGTGACCAAAACCGTCTTTTGCTTTTGCTGCAGAAAGAGTTTCTACTATAAAGTTGCCGTCCTTGTCGCGAATACCTTCGGAAACACAAGCAATACATTTACCGTTATTTTTATCCATAACAGCCTTAACGTCGTTAACAAATTTATCAACGGAGAAAGCAACTTCGGGAAGATAAATAAGGTCGGCACCAAGACCCTTATAGTCTGCAAGAGCAGCCGCAGCGGTCAACCAACCGGCATTTCTACCCATAATCTCAACAACCGCTACTTGACCTTTGTCATAAACCTTAGCATCAAGATTTAGCTCCATAAGGGTAGTTGCTACGTACTTTGCTGCGCTACCGTAACCGGGGCAGTGGTCGGTGCCGTAAAGGTCGTTATCAATGGTCTTGGGAACGCCGATAATATTACATTCATAACCACTCTTTAATAGGTACTTGCTAATCTTATTGCAAGTATCCATGGAATCGTTTCCTCCATTATAGAAGAAATAACGAACGTTATATTTCTTGAAAACTTCAAGTATTCTCTTATAATCGGTTTCGTCAACAGATGCATCTTTTAGTTTATATCTTACTGAACCAAGGCTAGAAGAAGGAGTGTTCTTCAAAAGAAGAAGTTCTTCCATGTTCTCTTGGCCTATATCATAAAAGTCTTCTTCTAGGATTCCCTTAATACCATGTGCTGCACCGTAAACTGCGGTGATATTTTTTTGTTCAAGTGCTTCAATAAATACACCTGCTGCACTAGCATTAATAACGGAGGTGGGACCACCAGATTGTCCAAACATACATGCGCCTACTAAATTTTTCATATTGTTATCTCCTTAAGTAATTTTTTAGTGTGCTAATCTTGATGCCATTTCTAACATCTCTTTATTAAATTGTTTTTTCATTTCCAAAGCTTCATCAATGGGTAAATCGATTATTTTATTTCGCTTAATACCTATTACTTTGGATTCTTTGCTATCATTATAGAGCAACTCAACGGCTCTATCTGCGCAACGTGCAGCAAGTACCCTATCTTGCATAGAGGGCGTACCGCCACGAAGTCGGA
>JAZSLG010000122.1:0-8068 GCA_045535235.1 Candidatus Stercoripulliclostridium sp. | reverse complement strand
CCCTATCATTAAGGGGTGAAACAGCAATAAAGGTTATTAAAAGCAAGAGGAAGCAAAGCACTAGAGCGTGCTTTGCCCTCTTTTTGTTGATTAGTATCTCCATCTGCGTTTCTTCTCGACAATTTCTTGTTCCACTTTCTTGCGGAATGCGTGTTCTTGTCCATCAAGGTTTTGGTTCCAAACGTAGGCGGACCTTGCGTCGGCGGGGATACGTTTACGTCTTCTAATGGGTAGAGCGATTAGTGCGAATATCGCGCCGAGTACTATCATGAGTACCGCTGCGCCCACGATTACTACCCAGTACGGGAAGTCGTTCTTGTAGAAGATTATTTCGCCCGAGCTATCGGCGTAGAAGGTAACGTAGTCGCCCTCTCTTGTGATAACGGCGCTATCCAAGTTACCAAGGCCTCTTACCGTCAAATTCTTGGCGTCCCTATATTCCTCGGGAATTAGAACGTAGAACTTAACCTTGCTATCGAGAACGGTATTAAGTCCGTTTTCTTTGACCGAGATTACTTGAACGGTTGCCTTTTGACCTATCAATTGGGTAAAGAAGTTGGTGTTATCGATGGTATCGTAAACCTCTTGGAAGGAAACGGTTACGTTGGAGCTGAATCCCTCGGGTGAGGTGATATAGGACTGAGTATTGGGGTCGGTTATAACCTTATTGGTAATCTTGGTGTAAAGGTTATAGATGGGGTCGCGCAAGGTATAGTTCTTGGCGTGCAGTCCGTAAAGCTCCCAGCCTTCAATCACGACGGCGTGAGAGCCGATATTTACCTTATTATCGCGCGTATACGCGAATAGACGAACGTCGACCTCGTCGCCACTCATGACGCCCTTTAGTTCGCCCATGACCTCAACGTTGGGTAGACCGTCGTAGCTCTTTGAGTAGGCTTTTAGGTTTTCCACACTGATTTCCTTGGGGTTGATGCGGAACATGGCGGTACGTGTGGTTGCAAAGTAGTTGTCGTCCTGAATGGTAACCTTAATGGAATAGTTACCGGCATTGGTGGGCATATTTGCGTAACCGGGGTACTCTATGATATAGCCGACGTTTGCGGGGGAGGTTACAACTATGGGAGTGGATACCGTGCCGTAAATTTGACTGGACAAGCTCTCCAAATCAAACTCGATGGAGTTTACGGTAGCCTTGTTTACCACGTAATTTATGGTAGAGTTAGAGCTATCAATGTAGTAATCGTTATGCTCCATAGTAGCGGTAACCTTAAAGATACCCCTCTTAGTGGGAGGAACGATTTGCTCGGAGCCAATTTGTTTACCGTCCTCGTTGTACTCTACGTAACGGTATACGATTAATTTTTCAAGGTCGGTTTTAATGGAAGAATCTTCGCCAACCAAGGTATCGGCAATAATTTGAGCCTTAGCAAAGTAGGTGTTGCCGTAGCTTGCTACGTAGTCGTCTACTCTCGTGTTATCGCGGTAGAACGCAATAGAAATCGCCTTCTTATTAACCACGATAGCGTAGGTAATCTCGCCCTTGTAGTTCTTGTCGTTTATATAGGCGGTGAATAGATAGGTACCAACCTTTTGAACGGTGCCACGTATGCCCGTCTTACCCTCACCAACGTCCTCGAATGCGGAGTTATCTACGCCTAGTCCAAGGGGGGAAGTGGTAAAGGTGGGGCTCAAAATTACTTCGCCGTAGGTGAAATTATTTGCGCTTACGCTAATAACTGCGTTAGCCTTTACTACCTCGACGGAAACGCCGAATACGTAGTTTTCGTAGTTAGCGCTATCTGCGGGGGTAAAGATGACTTGAACGTCGTCATAGGTACCAACGTCGCCAAGAACGGTATCTTCGTCAACGTAACGATAGGTGCCGTATATTCCTTGCGCGCCACTGACGTAGACCATCTTTCCGCCCGATATGGTACCGGTATTAACGGCGCTACCGTAGGTGATGGGTGACAAGTCGGGTTTAACGCTTTCCCCTGCTATGACGTTTGCCTTGTGAATGGTGAATACGCCGGGGGTGGAGCCTTCGTAGTTAGCGTCAACTATGGTAACGACTACTTCGTAGACACCTGCGTTAATAGCTCTATCCAGGTTCAAATTGCCTTGCTTGTAACTGAACGATACCTTTATGTTTTCCCTATCGAGCTTAATTTCGGGATCCAAGGGAGCGCCGGTGTAGTATGCTTCCAAGCTAATGAAATCCACGTTGAGGTGTGCCTTGGTTACCGTAACGGGAACTACGCAAGTGGTGGTGCCGTAGTTGGCGTTGTAAGGAGTAAATACTAGGGTTACGTCGTTTATGCCAACAGGCAAGTTATTCAATTCGGGATACATGAAGCTGAACTTACCGTCAATGACTTCGCCACCGGTTGCTTCCGCAATGCCACCTTCAATATCCAATTGCTTGAGCATTACGCCGTACTTAATGGTTTGGTTAATTACGGGAAGCTCCTCTATGAATACGGGTGCGGTGGTAATGTTAAGGCGAGTGGTAGCCGTTCCCGTCATGTTGGGGTGATTTACGATATTTACGACTACTCTATAGGAGCCAACGTTAACGGGTTTTTCCATGGTGCCAATGTCGGAGCCGTCGGGATAGTAGGTAATTTGAACGTACTCTGCACTAACGTTGTTGGAAACGTAGGGGTTAATGTTACCCACGCCGTTGGGGCTATAGGTGAAGAAGTAACCTGCCTCCAAAGTAATGTCGGCAACACGCTTTTGGATAAAGTAATCAAAGGTCTTGGAGCCGATAAAGTAAGGATTGTCGCGTAGCGATACCACTACTTTGTATTCACCGGCATCGGTGGGAGGTAGACTGCCGTAGCAGTAAGCCATACTTGCGGAGTAGTGGGTAAATAATACGGTGGAGTTATCAACGTCGTATTCTCTAATAACGTTGCCCTCTTCGTCCTTTTCCACAAAGATTGCTTGATACTCTACGTACTCGGCATAAATAGTACCCTCGCTAAACTCCACTCTTTCGTTAAGAGCGTTAACGAAGAATGCGTCTATCGTAGCACTAAGGTCGCGCTTTAGTATGGTATAGGTAAAGGTATATTCACCGTCGTGAGAGCCGTTCAGCTCGGTGCCGTTTTCCCCTACCAAGTCCTCGGAAATGGCGATAGTAACGGTATAGGTACCTGCCTCGCGAATTTCGGCAACCGACTTACCGTTAAGAACTATATTCTTAAAGATAATATCGCCTTCACCGGGGAGGTAGGTTGTACCAACCAAGGAAATACCCAAATCGGATATGGTAACCTCTTCGCCGTCATAGTATTTTTGCTTGTTTGCAACGTTAAAGTCTTTGATAAGACGTTTTACGAATACCCTAAAGCTTTGTGAAGAGCTTTCGTAGTTGGGGTGAATTATGGTAATAACGATTTCATCTTGGAGATAGTTACCAAGGTCGTTTTCATTGGCGACGTAGCCTAGGTTATCACCGCTAATAGTATACTCGTAGTCGGTAATTTCATACTTTTTGAGTTGCTCGGGGGATAGCTCGGTTAAGCCGTCCAAGTATGCGTTGTAAATCTTAATATAGGGAATAGCTTCTTTGAGTGCTTGACCCTCGTACAATACGACGTAGCTTTCTGCCGACCAAACGATTTGGGAAGCGGAAACTTGGGGAGTTAGGGTTACGGTACGACGCTCAATATTGTAGGTATCGGTATCGGTGGGAGTAATGATATACTCTGCGTCCTCGCCTACGTTTACTATCAAGTCGGGGTTTACCCACTCTACGGTAGCGTCTACGCCCTCTATGCTAATTTGATAGGAGGAAAGAGGCGCGCCGTAAGGAACGAAGGGTAATCCTTCCTCGTCAACCATATTGGTAGTTACGCTTAGCGTTGCCATGGAGGTATCCAGCGTTTGACCGTTAACGTTAATATAGGCGTTAACGCGAGGCGAGCTTACGTTATTAGCATCGGCGCTGGGCATGAATTGTACCTCTATCTTTTGCATATTGGCCTTGGTCATGGGTACGCGATAGTCTTCCACAATAACGAACTTACCTTGTATAGCCTTACCGCTGGACTTTACGTATACACCGCCGGTGGCGTCAATAACGTAGGAGTTGTCCAAGGTATCGCCCACGTTAATCGTTCTAAACTCGGGTAGAATGACCTCGAGGTCGATTGCGGGGGTTATGTAGAGCAATACGTTTTCGATATGACCAGCGTAGTTAGCGTCGCTTACGGTGACGGTAACGGGATAGCCCACTACCATACCGCTTTCGGTAAGAACGTTAACGGGGAGGGCTGTGGTGTCGCCGTAGGTTACGATAAAGTACAAGCTGTCGCTGTAAGGTAGCGTTTGACTTAGTACGGGAGTTACGCCAATCTTATCGGCGGTAAACTCGTAACTTATAACAAAGTTATCTTCCACCATTTGGAAGTCGTCCACAAAGGTGATAAGGTCGCTTACGTCCTTTTGAATTACGTTTACGTTAATGGTTGCGTAAACGGGATTTACGTTAGTATCCTCGGGAGTAAATACGATTTCCACTATTCTTTCGCCAACACGGTAAGCACTAACGTCGGTTATGAGTGACCACTTGCCGTTAATTACCATCATGGGGTCGTAGGGGAATTGTACGTCGCCCAAGTTATCGGGGGTGCCGTTGCCGGGGTTGTAGGTGAAAGTTACCTCTTCGGAAGGAGTATTAAAGTGAACGTTACCGCCACCGGAAGAAACCGTGGGCAATCTCTTTACTTCCAAATTGCCCTTGTTTACTACGTAGGTGGTAAACTTTTCTCCCTTATAGTTCCTATCGACAAGCACAATCTTAACGTCGTATACGCCGGCGTTTATAGGAGCAGTGGTTACGTAGCTTTCATCACTTGAGCCCTTTGACTTGTAGTAATATTCCGCTACCGTTACCGATTCGGGTAGGAGAACGTTAAGAGGTCTTTGCTCACCGATATATACCGTTTCATAGCTATCGAATACTACGAATACAGCTTCGGCTTTTTCCACTATCATATCCATTTCTTTAACACGGATATATCCCCTATCGTCAAATCTGAAGGATACTTTGTATTGACCGGCGTACCTTGGTACTTCGGCTACGAAGTCGCCCGCGTCGCCCAAAGACAAATCTTTGTAGGTTACGCTGTATTTTACCGTGGGGTGATTAATAACGTCACCGCTATCGAGAACGATTTCGTTATATACGGGGGTTACCGCACTTATTCCGCTAGCGGAGTAAACTTGGTTTAGACCACCGTATTCCTTCAAGTTGGGGGTTACGTAGTAGTCAACGCGAGCTTCCTCTTCAAAGTTGTCGTCCACCAAGGTTACGTATACGGAATAGAAGCCGATTTCACGAGGTAATC
Source organism: Candidatus Stercoripulliclostridium sp. (assembly GCA_045535235.1). Classification (GTDB taxonomy): domain Bacteria; phylum Bacillota; class Clostridia; order Christensenellales; family DTU072; genus Stercoripulliclostridium_A. Next base: position 2,747 of record JAZSLG010000122.1, on the reverse strand, counting down.
CCTTCAAGGTATTGCCAAGATAATCCTTGTATACCAATTCAAATTCAAACTCCTTGCCGATGAATGCGGGAAGGTCCACTTGATATTCGGGTTTGTATGCTTGGTCCTTTGCGTTATAGGGAGTTTCCACGCTAAGGTTGGTTATTTTCAAAGGAGCTTTGGTTATGGTTAGAACTGCTATCAAGCTACCCTTAAAGTTTTCTACACTGTCCTTAACTCTAATTTCGACGGGGTGTCTACCTGCAGAAGTGGCGTCGGTCGGATAGTAGATTTCAATTTCCACGTCGTTACCGGTAAAGGGGTCTTTAACGCTAGCGTTAAGCTCCTTTTTGAAGCTGTCGAATTGGTATAGGTTATCGGTTACGACAATGCTACTGGTTAGGTCGCGCTTGTCCACTATCAAGGGATAATGGTAAACGTAGGGACGATAGTTTTTCTCGTATTCGGCTACCACTGTTTCCGAGCCAGTGGGAGTAAATACGAGATATACGTTTTTATCGCCCGACAAATCGACGTCGGGTAGATAATCGTAATCAAAACCTATTAGATTGCCATCCTCGTCGGTTATGCCGTGGGCTACCGCGATAACGCCGTTAAACGTCTTGCTTACGTCACCGGAAGGGTCGTTTGCAAGTACGACGGAGCCAAAATCAACGGAGTTGATATTGTCGCCGTATTCTATCTTCATTTGGGGCATCAAGCCGTTAAAGTACAAGTAGCCTTTGGTGATAAAGTAGGTATTAATGGAGCTACCGGTAAAGTTTTGTTCCGCTTCCATTATCTCGGCGATAACGTAATACTTACCAACGGGGGTGGAGGGAGTAATTGCACCAATATTAACGTAAGTCTTGTCGTCGTACACGTACAAGCTTTCATTATTGCCAAGCTCCTCGCCCTCGATATAGTCACGGAGATATACGTAGTTTACCAGTACGCCTTGTAGGGATAGGTTTATACCTATCGTTTGCATGGATACTTCGGGTGCAACGTATTTTTTGCCGTATTCTTGCTTTACCGCATTTTGATATGCGTTGCCGTCGTAATCGTCGGGTACTATATCGGTGGTAGCAAAGGTAATTTTAACCTCTCTCTTGTTTACCATCAAAGGAATTTTAACGTTGGTGAGTGGCAAATACTTGTCTAGTAGAGCCTCGGAAGGAGTAAAGTCTACCAAAATATCGTTTAGTCCGCCCATAGGTACGCTAGCTAAGGTTTCGTCACTAATCTTAACGGTAAAATCACTATCTCCAAAGACGTAGCCGTAGGAAGAAATATCTCCCACCGTAGCGGACTCGCTTACCTTTTGTCCGTAGGTTATATCGCTAAGGCTATAATTACTAAAATCAACCGTTGCGCGTACTACGAATATAGATACGATAATTTCCTCGGAACGGAAGTTGTAGTTGGGTACGAATTCACCGTTTGCCTCATCCACGCTACCGGCTTGCCAAATAATACGCACGGAGTAAGGTAGTATAGCTCCGGTATCGCTATATCTAACCGGGAATACCTTTTGACCGTAGCCGTTAATATCCATATTGAAAATTTCGGTATCGCCCGACTCGCGGAAGATACGTTCTACGTACTCTTCCTCGGTTTCAAAGATAAAGCGGGAATTTATGGTGATGGGATTTTGTGCGCCCTTGGGGCTATATTTTGCAGTCCCCCTATTGCCAAGCAAGGCGTCGCGCATGCTTGCAAGCGTTTGACCGTACTCCAGGTGTCCGGTGGTACCGTGGGGAGTGCCGTCCAAATCGATAAGCTCGTAATTGGTGTATACCGAGGGAGTGGATATGGAAAGCGCGGTAATACCGTCGCCACGACGTACTTGTTTTACGTCTACAATAATGTATTTTTCGCCCGAGTTGTTTTGGTTATTAATCTCCACGCGCATCATATATATACCTGCGGTAAGGGAGCTTGAGCCAATAACGTCCACGGGGTCGCTCCAAGAAGCGTCGTCAATATCAACCAAGTTGGAGTTTTGGTCGTAATAGCCGTACTTAAAGAAGGAATACAAGTAAAGCAATCCGCCTACTTGGTTGAACTCGCCCTCTTCATAGAAGCCCGAAATATAGCTTGCCGTTTGCGTATGGCTATAAGTATAGGTTAACATTTCGTCCGAACTTACGCCACCGGCACTAATTTCGTTTTGTAAAACGGTGTGGTTGGTAACCGACGAAGCAACGCTTATAGTAAGCTCGCGCTTAGTGATAATCATATCCCTAATTTCGTAGTCGGAAACGTAGTTGGAGTTTTCGGTATCTATGGTAATTCTTACCGTATATTGTCCCGCTTGCTCGGGAGCGTTCTTGGTATAGGTAGAGTCATCGGCGCCACGCAATTTGTATTCGTAAATCAAAGGTTGATTTTCTATTACTACCACGGAGCCGTCTTCAACGGTGGTAACGTAGGCGCTTGCTTCCTTTTGACGTCCGTCGTAGTTAACGTCCAAACTGGAGTCTAATGCTATAACGGTTGCCGTCTTGTGTACGACCGTAACGGTTACGGCAATATCAACGTCCAAATAGTTGACGGCGGTTTGTGCGCCCTCTCTAAGCGCATAGCCTACGAATGCACCGGAAACGCTATCGTAAACCTCCACGAAGAAGCTCTTTAGGATTTCGTAGTTGTTTTGTATATCTTTGGTCGTCAAGAAAGAGAAGTCGACGGGACGGAAGCCTACCGTAATCTTAAAGTTTTCTTCCACCTTGTGGCGCAAATAAGCGTCGGAGCCTTCCTCGGGG
>JAZSLG010000026.1:0-2765 GCA_045535235.1 Candidatus Stercoripulliclostridium sp. | reverse complement strand
CGATACCCAAGCGGTAATCGGCGAAAACTTCCGCGACTACACCGGTACCATACTCCTTGTAAGCCACAACCCCGATTTCGTTGAGCAAATAGGCATAACGAGAATGTTAATTCTTCCCGAGGGCAAAGTTGTGGAATACTCAAGAGAGCTATTACAATACTATTATATTTTGAACACAGACTTGATATAAAACGCATTTGTTTAGAGGCAAGATAAAGGAACATAAAAAAGCCGAGGGGTTGCTGTACTGACGTACTGCGCCCCGACGGCTTTTTTACTTTTTTAAAGTATTGCGCTAAAGAAATGTGTTTTTTATGTTAAATGTTTTTATTCACACCACTAGCGTGATTTTTAGATTGCGACGATTATGCTAAAGCATTATCGTCAAAGCGGGCACAACGCCGTAAAGAGTGGAGTAAACGTACTTGTAGTAGTAGACTTCGCCGTTGAGGTCAACGCAGGACGCGTAACTACTGAGGTCAACGAAGGACGCGTAATAACTATCGTAATTGATAGGCGAACGGAGCCACCACAATCCATTGCCTAAGTAGCTTGAACTCGTAGAGGTAGATGCTCCTTGTACTTGGGCATAATCGCTGGTTTGCTTTCTTCTTGCGGTGTCGTAACTACTACTACTTGAACTAAAACCATAGGAGGTATTTAGCATATCCTTGTACGATAGTAAGAATACCTTATCCGTCGTATTGTTTTGACAGGTTGCGTAACTGTTACTGCTACCATCTTCCGCTGTAGTCTTGTTATCTAACTCCGTTGCCACTATTAGTGCCTTTTGTAAATTGTTGAACGCTGTATTATAGAAAATCTCGTTTAACCACTTCCTAATCGTGCTATACTCCCAGTTATTAGCGTATATAGTTTTTCCGTTTTCGGTATGACTGCTACTGCTTGGATAAAACTCTTGGGAGTCTAGTATGAGTTCCGCAAGTATTAGCGCTTTACCATCATTTTCACTAAGTATTCTCCATTTGATGGGCTCGTATTTGAACCAGTATACGTTACCCGTACTATATCCGTTATCGTATTGTTCGGAGTCGGAACTACTGCTTGCATCGGTTGTATACTTTGGACGATAGGAGGTAAAATATACGCCACGGTATTTTTCACCATCGTATTCCTTATCTATATACCACATATAGTTACTTACACTACTTTCTATATAATATCCGTAGGAAGTCCAGTTACCGCTATTGGATGAGGTAGGTAACGTTCCCGCACTACCGGTTAACGTACTCATTAGGGTACTGTCCGTCACCTTGCTTTGGGGATAGGTACCAAAGTAAATATAGTTACCATCACGTGTATATGCCGTTTCACCACAATCGTCACATACTCCACCACCATAATAGTTTGGGTGAACAAGATTACACTTGGTACATACGCAGTTTGAATCAAGCGTATGGGAAGTACATAGTTCCCACTTTGCAGTATAGGTCTTGCTCTCCGTTCCCATGGTAAAAGTGTACGTTAGACTTGTGCCTTCGCTTACCTTGGTTGCGCCATCATACCAGCCTAGCCAAGTATAACCTGGGTAGGTGGTTGCTGTTAAAGTTACCCTCTCGCCAGCGGATACTTTTTTGCTACTATAATTAGTAAAGGTACCCGCGCTCGCAAGGTTTGTGTTAGTAGTAACCGTATAATAAGTAAAGTTTGCTACGTAAGTTGCACTATCGTCATCCATTGTAATAGTAAAGGTACTATTATCGCTTACTTTCGTTCCGTAAACACTATTTTTATACCAACCCTCAAAAGAATAACCTTCTTTAGGTGTTGCCTTTAACGTTACGTTGGAACCATAAGCCTTTTCACCGGAAACCTCGTTTACCGTTCCAAGTGAAGTATCGTTTGAACGAACGTTAAGCGTATAGTAATTAACGCTCCAATCTGCATAATAGTTTACGTTTTCATCAAAACGGAAATTTGATATTGAGGAACCATTTGCATAGGTAACAAAATTACCGTTACGTTTCCAACCCATAAAGGTATAACCCTTTTTCGTGGGAACGGGAAGAGTATACTCCGAATCGTAAGTTAAAGTATGCGTTGCTTCACCGGTTAACGTGCCACCATCCGTATTTAACGTTACGGTATGAGTTTTGGGCGTTGTACTGCTTGCCTCTATTACTTTGTTACTTTCCGCTACGTAATAGCTAGTAGTACCCCAAGTAAGGTAGTATCCCTCCATTTCACTTGGAGGATTTAGTTCTACCGTAGTGTGAGTAAGTACGTTCTCTATAGTTTTAACGGTAGTATCGTTAGCTTTCAAGTAAATATTTGTATAATAATTCTTGAAAATAGCTAAAGTATAAGTCCTATTTATACTGCCGTCTTCCGAGTTAACAACAACGTAATAAAGATTGTCGCCCGCACTAAGATTGGTTGCATACTTGGTGGGAATAAGAGTTTGCCCTGTCTTATCGGCATAAAGTTGCCAACTGGAGTTCTTGGAAACTGTTAGCATACCAGAAAGCTCAACGTCAGTAACCTCCGGACCGACGTCCAAGAGAATGGTAAGACCATCTACAGTGCCACCTTGGATAGCCGTAACCTTGGCTTTTTCGTCCACTTGAGAGTTGCCTACTTGGGAGCCGTCTCCCACGTTACCGGTTGCACCGTCTTTGCGATACTCCGATGATCCAAAAAGATACTCTAGTACGAGAACGCCGTTTGAAACCTTACCACTACAAATCCATTCTCCGTTTTCGTCATAAAACTCCAAAGAGCCGTCCTTTTCTTCCAACTTACCC
>JAZSLG010000017.1:0-2258 GCA_045535235.1 Candidatus Stercoripulliclostridium sp. | reverse complement strand
AACGACATGGCTACGATCCGACTTATCAACGATGCTGATTTAGATAGCGATAACGACGTTATTTTGAACGCTACTTTAATTGGAATGGATGACGAAAGCGACCTCGCTGTATTAAAAATTGGTGGTTCTAACTACAATTATGTCGAGCTACGCAATACTGAAGAAGCCCCTATCAATCTTGCAGAACAAGCTATCGCAATAGGTAATCCTCTTGGTGCGGGTATAAGTGTTACCGTTGGATATATAAGCGGAATTTCTAAAACCATTAATATGGACGGCGTAAATATGACCTTATTACAAACAGACGCCGCCGTTAATAGCGGAAACTCCGGTGGTGCTTTGTTTGATGCGGAAGGTTATCTAATTGGCATAGTAAATGCAAAATCTACCGGTAATTACGTTGAAGGAATGGGTTACGCTATACCCGTTTATGACGTAATAAATATTAGTAATTCATTTATTAAGACTACCGGTAATTCGGCATATAACGGACTAGGTTATATAGAAGGTAAAGTTAGACTTGGCGTATCGGTTTATACTTGCGACAAAGAAACCCTTTCTAAAAACTCAACTACCGATATTCATATTGGTAAATCGGAATATCTTCCTAAGGATGATTGCAACTATTATTGTATAGCAAGTGTTAATGAATACGGTAGCGTTGCGATTAGTGATACTAACAAACAAATTTATGCTTCAAAAGCATCTATAACCAGCTCAAATCTTCTATTTATTACTGCTGTAACTTATCCAGAAAATGGTCAAAACGTTAAGAAAACGTTTAACGACGAGTTTGAGTTGTCCACCTTCTTAAAAAATGCAAAAGTTGGTGACGTTGTTACTTTACATCTTTTAGAACAAGTATTTACTACTACCGGAAACATAGTAATTGGAACCACTAAAAATTATTCATACAGAGAATTTAACGTAACTATAACGCTACAACAATACGTTTACGGTTATAAAGGTTAAACAATTATTCATTAAAAAAATAGCCCACTCGGTCGAGTGGGTTTTATTTTATTAAATGAACTACTATCTATTATATTTTTCAAATTTCAAATAATTTCTTTCAAATTTTCTAAGTTTTTTTTCAATTTCACGTCTGGCTTTAATACGAATAAAAATTGCAAAAAGACCAAGAGCAAGACTAAAAATGCCTACGACAAGGATACCACCGAATGCATAATTCAAAATATAGCCGAGTGATAAACCCTTAGTCTTTATAACGATAAAGAAAGAAATAAGCACTACCCCTAATATAGTTAGTAGAACGGCCCTAAATCCCCCTTTATCTTTAGAAAGAGATTTAATCATTGTTGCACTTAGTACAAAACCAATTATCGAAACAACCGCGCCTATAATTAGGAATGCATCAAGCCTTAAAAAAACTTTGCTAACAACAAATTCAAGCTCGGTGAAATCAATTAAACCCTCAAGCATTGTGATGTAATTGATAGCTAAAAAAGCAACAAATGCTAAAAGTGCAATAAAATATGCCAAGCTACTAAGAGTAACTAAGCCTTTTGTAAAAGCATTTATTCTATTAAATCCATATTTTTTAGCCATATATTTATTATACATTATTCACTAAAATTGTCAATCTATTAAAATATTGAGGTTAAATCAAATGAAAATAGCACCTCTATCGAAGTGCTATTTTTTGTGAGAAAACTAAAATTTTGATACCATTTTATAGTGGGTGCAAATTTTAGAATGATGGGTGCATTTAGGCGAAAGGCTTTGCACCCATTTCAGTTTGACAAATTGGAATTTGACAGTTTTATTTCAATTTTCCCAATTTTGTCGTGTTTGCGATCACGATCAGTGTAGTTTGAGCATCAAGTACCTGCTCGGGATTGATATTTACGGTGACTTTCTCGCCTTTCTTGATTGCAACGATATTGAATCCGTATTTTTTACGGAGATTTAATTCAATTAAGTTCTTGCCACACCACTCGTCTTTCACATCGATCTCAACCATAGACACGTCCTTTGACAGAGAGATCATATCAATAAATCCAGAGCTTAAGAGGTTCTTAGCAAGGCGTATACCAGACTCGTTTTCAGGGAAAACCACTTGATCTGCACCCACACGAAGCAATATTTTTTGCTGCATTTCATCCGCACATTTTGCAATAACGTTCTTAACGCCTGCCTCCTTGCAAAGCGTGACCGCCATCACACTCGCTTCAAGGTTATTTGCCATACATACGATGACCGTATCAATACTTCCAATTCCAAGGCGTGAGATGACC
>JAZSLG010000075.1:0-4924 GCA_045535235.1 Candidatus Stercoripulliclostridium sp. | reverse complement strand
AGGTAGTTGGGGGTATTGCTTACTACTTTTGCCTTTATAGTATAGATACCCGCGTCGGTAAAGGCAAATTGGGTAGCTTGGCTCTCATCCTCGTACTCAAAGTACATTGTATAATCAAGAGGATTGGGGTCTAGGGTGTTTTTAAGAATGTAACTTTCATTGAAAGTAAGAGCATATTCTTCACCGTTGTAAATTTCCTCCAAGCTGGGGAAAACCGCCCCTATCGTAGTTATTTTAACGGGATTTACCTTAATTTTAACCAAGCTATCCACCGCGTTTATAATATAATTCATATTAAGATATTCGTTGGTGGGAGCAAGGAAAGAAAGGGTATAAAACTCTGCGCCCGTAGTAACTTTGGAGCCTTGCGAATAGGTGGAAAGGTAGCTTAGTTCCTTTAATTCATCCAAGTTGGTGCCGTCCTCGGCGTGATAGCTAACGGTGGGAAGAGCATCGTAGTAATTAAGGGTAACTTCGTCCTCTACTCCGCCCACTTTTACAAATACGTTAATTTCCTTGCGAGCAACGTAGAATAAAATATTTCTCGTTACGTCTTGGAATCCATCCACCGATATAGTAATCGAAAGGGTGTAAACGCCGGCGTCTTTTACGGAGTCAATGCCCACGTAGATATTGCCGTCAATTCGTTCAAGCTCCACTATTTCCCAAGCGGTTATTTGCGCCAAGCCGAAATTCTTTAGTGAGAATACGCCGTCAAGGTCTATACTTTCGCCGTCGTACACTATTGCGTCATGCTCGCTCGCGCCCCCTATCGTGCTTTCAATTTGATACTTGGAAGTATCAATGGTACCCTCGGTTATGGTAAAGTTAGTGGAAAGAGTGGTACCGGAAACGGTATTCGTCGAGGGGAAGGTAACGGTGACCTTGTAGGAATTACCCCTTTCCACTTTGAGTAAATCTTCAAGGGTGATTTCCTCTTCGTCCAAGTAAATTCTCAATATCGGCTCGTAGTATCCAAGGATGGTGCTAACGCCTTCGGTATATCCAAGCTCGTTAAACAAGTTTGACAAATCGTTGCGGAGTCCAAGTGCGCTGATTATAGTCTTTAGTCCTACGCCAAGTTCCACGTAGGTATACTCTATATTAAGCTTATCACCAAGGGTAACCAAGGCTTCCAAATATACGTATTCGTCCTTATAGCTCAAATAGTACTCGGTAGCGGGATTGGTGGCAGGGTCAAAGGTAGTACCCTCGTAAGGAGCATATTCTTCCCCGCCTATCGCCCTATATTTCCATTCAAAATCCTTGCCGGAAAGGTGTTCTTTACAATCCGCACTAAGTCTACTGGTAATAATATACTCGGCGCTTTCAACGGTGAAAGAGCCGTTAAGGGTGGTAAGAAGCTCGTATACGTGACCGTTTGCGCCCACAAAGAGGTTGCTCGTACCGTCGTCAAAGGGAGTGTAGGAAGTGGTATCGCTACCGGCGGGAATGGTTTCCAACACGTACTCGCCCCTACCGTTATTTTTGCCGTAAGCATATTCCTTACTTTCCACGTAACCCTCTTGGAAGCGCAAATTTTGCTTGTAATCAAGACGGTTTTCGGGCTTTACCAAAATGGGTAAATCGGCAAAATTATTGTTTATGTAACCCCAAGAATACACTTCCTCGTCGCTCTCCGTTTCCAATCCAAACGCCCAAGCTTCGGTGTACAAATATTCGTTATTTTTCGTGCTTATCGAGGGGAAATTGTCTAAATCGATATCACTGGTATAGGCGTACACGTGACTAATGTCCAGCTTATTTACTCCAACGCACTCCTTAGCGTTGGGAAGGATAAAGGTTCTGCCGTCAAAGAGAGGGGAAAAATAAGGGTTTTCCTCCGTCATCTCGTAGTAACCGCCGTAAATCGTGCCACCGTTATTAAGTACGAATAGGTTATTCTTGGAAGAACAATAAATCATTTGTCCATTTAGGGTATTATTACCGACAAGTCCTGCAAAGCCCTCGGCGTGGGAACGAATTATCGTACCATCGTTAAAGGAAATAAAGGCTATGTAAGTGTCAGCATATTCAAACCCAATTACGCTAATTCCCGTAACGTTTGATATGGTACCAATGTTATAATCTGCTAAATAGCCGGACATGAACAAATCGGTAACGGTGCCGGTTGGGTTAATGGTATTAAACAACTTTACATTTCTGCCCGACGCATTCTTAAAGTTACCCATGGTTATGGTGTGGCCGTTTCCGTCAAAATGACCGTTAAGTTCTTCTATTAAGTACTGGTTAGCACCGTAAAGATAGACCTCGTCCAAGATTATGTTTTCAACCAACATGGCATATTCGCCCTCGTTGAGAGTAGCAAGCGTCATCAAATCTTCGATGGTACCTATTTCGTATGGATTCTCTTTCGTGCCATCACCACCATTAAAAGTACCGGGGGTGTTGTGAATAACAACATTAGAGTCAATCAAATAATAATTAACGTCTATTTCATAGGGCAAATAGTCAGCATTGTAGTAGCAAATAGTAAACATCGTGTTAATATACTGGGCAAGCTTATTACCTATGGTTGCATTATTCATTGTTTCAGGCACGACAAAGGGAGTGTTAAACAAGTTTACTCCGTACCTAAGGATAATACTTTCGTTGCACACTAACGCCTGGTTTACTACAACGTAATCAACAGAATCAGCGTCTATAAAATATGACCTATTACCCCATTCTTTGTCGTTGCTTACGTCGTAAGCATAGGAATATTGCTCGTCGATAGTACCGGTGTTTTCATAGGCAAATAGCATCGTTTCCTTGCCCTCCACCATATTTGCGCGCTTAATTACGGCAAGGGAATGCTGGATAGTGCCACTATTAGTACCAACGAAGGCGCTGTACTCCACCTCGCCCGTCATATGAACGTCCTTAATGGTACCCTTGTTAAGGTAAGCAAGAGCATATTTGGGGTTAGTGCTAAGAGTGCTACCCTCTTTACCTTCCACACCGATTAGCAAAAGGTCTTCTACAACTCCACCCTCGCCAATGGTATCAAACAGAGGCTCCTTTAGTCCCACTATCGCGTGACCTCTACCGTCAAAAGTGCCGGTAAAGGCGAGTAGGTCGCCACCGCCTGCAGTAGTACCCAGTTTACCGCCCTCCGCATACAAACGGTCAAGATATATATCACTCGTCAAAATATAGGTGTTTGCGGTATATCTGCCCGTCTTAATAAAGTCGAGGAAGTCGGCTTCGGTTTCTATGTAGTTTACGGTATAAGGAGAATTAACCTCTGCAATCGCCGTAGTATTATCCCACCCCAAAGTGGTGGCAACACCGACTGCAACTATAAGTAGTACGAAAACGAAAGAAAGTAATAATTTTTTCATAGGCCTAACGATTTTTATTGTTTATGGTCTTTTGAGATAACCAAGTGATTTCCCTCTTTACGAGTTTGACTTTGCGCTTACCGCGTATTGCGTCGTAAAGTTGTAGGACTACGCCACACAAAATGGGCAAGTAGAACGTGAATACTCTATATAAAATAACCGCCCAGAAGAGAGTTCCCTCCGGAACAACGTTATTAAATACCGCGTAGAAGGAGCCTTCCGCCGCCCCGCTTGAGCCGGGTGTTGGAATTAGCCCCGAAGCAAAAGTAGTATAGAAAGCTTTGCTTATTAGCTCGCCAAAGTTACCGCTTCCCCCAAGCATTCTTACTATTAAGTAGGGGTAGGTAGCTACTGCAAACAGGTCTATTAAGGAAAGAAGCCCCACTATAATTATAATGGACTTACGCTTACCAAGGAATTTGAACGCCGCAATAAAGCTATCAACGTTATCTTGTGCCTTTGCAACCGCCTTTTCCTCGTCCTTAACCAACTTCATTTTTTTACCTAGATGCACAATTTTTCTCGTCATTTTTAACGTAAACGGTATGTTTTTGCTAAAAATCATGAGGATTAAAGGCAACATTGGGGTAATTATAATCCAAATAATGGTACCCGCAAGGATAACGCCACTAACCTCGGTGCCGGCAAATATGAAGAAGAAAATGGCAAGTCCGTCCATGGCGAAAACCCTAATCGCGTGCTTAACGACGGGTAGCGTTATGGCGGTAGGAGTATCTATATTAGACTTTGCCATATAATGCATTTGGAAGGGTTGACCGCCCGTTGCCCAAGGGGTAATATTGTCGTAGTAAGTGCCAAGTATCGCCACTTTTGCAGAAAGGGCGTAACGGTGTCCGTAGCCACACTTTCTAATTAGTGCAAAAAAGACGAAGGTATCTGCAAGAACGTGAATGGCAAAAGCAAGCACGAGAATAAGAAGCCACTCGTAATGCTCCCCTATCCTTCTCATAACGTCGTCAAAGCCCAAAAAGTTACTGTCTTTAATCTCCAAAAAGAGAACGACGCCAACGGCGATAACGTTAAAGAGGATAAATAGGATGCTGGTTAGCCACTTCTTACGCTTTTCTTTTTTGGTCTGAGGCTTTTTGAAACTCTCGTCACTGGGGAGTTCCAGTCTTTCTTCCACCTTGCCGACAACGTGTTCGTTGGTTAACTCGTGGTCTTCCAGTATCTTTTTCTTTTTTTCGGAGTTAACAATAGGAGTAGCGTTAGCGCCTTCCTCGTTGCCTACCTCTTCGGCAACTATACCCTTAGTAGCCTCGCAAGAAATTTTAATATGGTTTTTAGTATCACTCTCATTTTTTTCCTCGCTTAAAGTGGGAGAGTTTTCATTCTTCTCCCCCTCTACGATTTCCTCGTCGGAAAAACAGGTCAAATGCAAGTTTTCGTTTTCTAGATTAGTCATTCCGTTTCCTTATCAACAATAAATATTTACGCGCATACTCGCTCGCACATGCTCGCATGCATACACACTATATTTTATTATATAAAAGGGAATATGTCAAGCCATGAAAAAAACGCGTTATTTTGGCGACCTACTTCACAAAAGACAAAATCCC
>JAZSLG010000060.1:0-3116 GCA_045535235.1 Candidatus Stercoripulliclostridium sp. | reverse complement strand
CGCTAGTTGGGATGCTAGCCAAGGCAAAAGTAAAACCCCGAAGGGTTGCTGTAGTAGACCTACTGCGCCCTGACGGGGTTTTGGTTTTAACGTGGGATAGCGCCCAAATAGCGCGTTTTTACTTGTTGGCGTTATACCACGCCTCAATCTGCTGTAAATATATGTTTTGTACGCGTTGTCCTCTCTCCCTATCAAGATAGGCCCCTATCTCCTTTTTACATCTACGAATGGTTTGGCGGTCAAGTAGCTTGGAAAGGTCACTATCCAAAAAGTCTTTGAGTGCCAAATAGTATTCCATGCAGAAATTGTCGTAAAGCTTAGTATCGATATTACCGTTACTAAAGAATTGCTTTAGTTGGTGTCTTTCGATGGTGGTCATCTTTAGGCGTTCAAGTGCATTATCACCCTCTTCGGCAATAGCCTTTGATTCGTCGGGGTCGTTGGCATCAATATAATTGATTGCAACGTACATATTCCTGTGTAGATAGGCTCTAAACAGTGAGAATATGCCGTTGGAGTCGTTGTTTTCCCATCTCTTGGTACTTTCTTCCAACTCGTCGATGGCTTTTAGCGCTAAGCGTGCGTACTTAATGGTATCATTATAATAGTAGATGCGGTCTTCAATATCCAGTCCATCCTCATCGTTACCGCAAATCATACTAAAGAAGGTACGATGTTGATAGGCGTATACTCTTGCCCAACGATAGAAAATATCATTGGTGTAAAAGTTGGCGCTCCTTTCCAAACTATCATAGTAGGCAAAGGTTTCCAAACATTCGGACTCGTCAAGGTAAGCTACACCCTCGCTAGGTATTTTTTCCACCAACTTTAGGAAGTTAAGGCTAATATCAACGGCAATTCTAAGCTCGTCGCTAAACTCGTTACTGTGGTCGCGGTTAAGGGTTTCCAACTCCTGAATAATGGTCCTGCCGTCGCCGAACATGTAGCAAGCTTGGGTATAAAAGAGAACGTATTGGGCAAGCTCGTAGTCCGAGCATTGTGAGCCGTTTGGTGAGTAATGGGCTACCAATTTGTCGTGTATGATATACCTATTATTGATTAGTGACATTTTGTTTTCGGTAATGGACATCTTTTGACGATTTACAAAGTATTCCACTATGCCTTGGACAAACTCGTCGTCATTGGCGCAAGCTATCTTTTGTACAAAGCAACTGTCAAAGTCACTGGGAATATCTATATCGTCACTCTCGCGCATTACGCAGTGAACCTTTCTCGTGCCATAGCGGGACAATACGTAACCAAGCTCGAAAAAGAGGTTGTTGCTTACCGAGCCGTCTTTCTTTTTTTCAAAAATTACAATGGCTTGGTTACACTTTTTCATTTGGTTTATAACCGTATCGCCAATGGAAATGAAGAGTGAATCGTTTTCCATATTACCGCCTGAATATGGGTCGTAGCCGTATTGCGGACTTCTTAACAAGTCCTCCACCTTTTTGGCAACAACGCTTGAGCCACTCCAAACTATAAACACCTTATCTCTCATCTTTAGTCCTCCGTCTAATATATTTATTTAAGATACTCTTCAATATTATCAATGGCGGTTTGCATCTTTCCCACCAGGCGAGAAAGGTGTACGCCGTCCATTAGCGCATGATGGGCGGATAAGTGGAAGCCCATTTCATAAACATCTCCCCTCTTTACGTACTTGCCCCAAGTTATGCGGGGAATACTGGTTTGCGCTTCGTCCTTAAAGTTATAGGGGTTTTCCACGGCGGTAACGTCAATCCAGGGTAAAGTGGAGATATACAGGCAGTCCACTATTGCCTCACCATTAAAGTTCTTTTCGCTCCTTCCACTCCTAACGCGCTCTATATCGGCGCGGTTGCACTCATAGAAAGTAGCGTAATCGGCATAGTATTCACTCTTGCAAGTACAAAGGTCATCGCCCTCGCCAAGTATGACGAAACTGGGGCATATCGTATCAAAAAGAACGACTTTTCCCTCCACAATCCTTATTTTTAGTTCGTCAATCTCGTTTGCGGAACGGGTTAGAACGTACAAGAAGGTGGAGAAAAAGGATTTTTTATTTTCCTTGCAGTATGCAACCAACTTAGTTACGTCAAAGCGCGTACCAATGGAGAAAATGGGATTGTCGTACTTAGAGAAATTTTCGTATGCGATTTTTCTTGACCAGGTAGTGGTATCTATCGTTTTCATTTTTACTAGATTAGAGCTTCCAGCTCTCTCAAACTCCTTATAATTTTCTTACAGTTATCATAGCAATATTGGTCGGGCTCAATGAGGTCCACAGCCATTATGGGCATAAAACCGCCCCTAACCGCCGCCTCTATACCGTTTATCGAGTCCTCTATAACGTAGCTTTCCTCGGGTAAAACGCCAAGTTTTTCGGAAGCAAGCAAGAATATGGTGGGGTCGGGCTTGGATTTACCACACAAATCGTCGGCAAAAATGGTGGCATCAAAATGGTTGGACAAATCCAGTCCCTTATTTTTGAACATCATTTCCGCCCTGTCACGGTGGCTGGAGGTCGCAAGCGCAACTTTGTATCCCCTATTACGTAGGTATGTCAAAATTTCCACGGCGTGGGGCTTAATCTCGTAATTTCCGCTAGAAACGGCCTCTTTGACGTAGGAAAGCATATAGTCGCGATATTCGTCAACCTTGGCTTCGGGGTGCATTAGCTTTAGCTCCTCGCGAATAGTCGCCTCTTTTTTACCGCATATACTCGCCCTATACTCCTCGGTAAGCGCGGTTAAACCATATATGACGTTGGCTTGCAAGAAAGCCTTTTTCCATACGGCTTCGGTGTCGAAGATGACGCCGTCCATATCAAAAATTACTGCCTTAACTTTGTTCACGCTCTGCTCCTTATGAGTTTATTAATACTACGCTCTTATGATTATATCATAAGGTAAAGGTATTTTCAAGAGCGAAATTAACTTGCTTGATTAAAGATGAATTATACTCTACAATGATATTAATCAAAAGAAAAAGGCGCAATTAGTCGCTCTTCCCGTAGGGAATGGCGACAACTAAATAAATCCTTACGGATTTGTGATATTCTCTTTCGACGAGTGATATTGCCTTTCGGCAGTTATATTCGCCTGACGGCGAGTTAAGGATTTATTTAATAT
>JAZSLG010000030.1:0-10035 GCA_045535235.1 Candidatus Stercoripulliclostridium sp. | reverse complement strand
ACGCGCTAGTTGGGATGCTAGCCAAGGCAAAAGTAAAACCCCGAAGGGTTGCTGTAGTAGACCTACTGCGCCCTGACGGGGTTTTGGTTTTAACGTGGGGGAGCGCCCAAATAGCGCGTTTTAGAGGGTGTATTCAAATTCAACATCCATAATACACACAGTATCACCGTCTTGCATACCGGCTTCCTTCAACGCATCTATAACGCCTTTGTCGCGCAAACAACGTTGGAACCAACGGAATGAATCGTAATCGCTAAGAACGACACGACGAGCAAGCTCCTCAACGTATCCGCCGGTAACGTAGTAGATACCGTTTTCAACGTTGATTTCAAAGGAAGAACGGTCTTTTTCTTCGTAAACGAAGGGCTCAAACTCCAAGGGTGCAACGGGTGGGAGTTCCTTCAACTTGTTGGCAATAACCTTTTTTAGTTCCATGACGCCTTCGGTGGTCGCTGCGGAAATTTGGATTACTTTGCTACCGGTCATCTCTTCTAATTCCGCAATAGTAGTTTCGTCACCGTAAAGTAAATCGCACTTGTTGGCAACAATAATTTCGGGAAGAGAAGCAAGGTCGATACTGTAATTTTCCAATTCCTTACGTATTGCTTTGTAGTCCTCCAAGGGGTTTCTTCCTTCGCTACCGGATATATCAAGAAGATGCACTATTAGTCTTACGCGTTCAACGTGACGAAGGAAACTGTGTCCAAGTCCTACGCCCTCGCTAGCTCCTTCGATTAGTCCGGGAATATCTGCAACAACAAAGCTATCATCGTAATATTCTACCATGCCAAGGTTGGGTGAAAGAGTGGTAAAATGATAGTTTGCAATCTTGGGACGAGCCGAAGATATGACGGAAAGTAAAGTGGATTTTCCTACGTTTGGGAACCCAACCAAGCCAACGTCGGCTATCGTTTTAAGCTCTAGCTTTAATTTGCGAGTTTCCGTTCTCTCACCGTGTTCGCTATAACCGGGACTACGATGGGTGGGCGTTGCAAAGCGCGCGTTACCGCGTCCGCCACGTCCGCCTTTGAATACCAATACCTTTTCTCCGTCGTTAAAAACGTCGGCAATAATACCGTTACTTTCGGCATCTCTTATGATGGTTCCGCAAGGAACTTTAATAATCAAATCCTTACCGGCCTTACCACTACAATTTTTGCCCGAGCCGTTTGCTCCGTTCTCGGCTTTGAAATGTTGGGTGTACCTAAAAGATATTAACGTGTTTAGCGAACGGTCTGCTTGGAAATATATGCTTCCTCCGTTACCGCCGTCACCACCATCGGGCCCGCCGGTTGCAACGTACTTTTCACGGTGCCACGCTACTGCACCATCACCGCCATTTCCTGCTTTACAATATATAATCGCTACGTCTAAAAACATATATTATTTCTCCTTAAAGTACTTGCATTCTTCTTTTATCATACAACCCTCGCAATCGGGTTTTTGTGACTTACAAACGTATCTGCCTTGGAAAATCAGCGTGTGATGAAGGGCGTTCCAATCCTCTTTGGGAAATGCTTGCATAAGTTCACGCTCCACCTTCTCTACCGTGTCTCCGCTAGCAAGCCCTATTCTCCTACTTACCCTAAATACGTGGGTATCAACCGGCATTGCAGGAATATCGAAGGCTACGGAAAGCACTACGCTAGCCGTCTTTCTTCCCACTCCCGCAAGGGCAGTTAGTTCTTCCAACGTGCGAGGAACCTGACCACCGTGCTTTTCTACAAGCGCGCGACTCATGGCAATAATATTGGTACCCTTGTTGTTGTAAAAACCACAACTGAATATATATGGCTTTAACTCCTCCAAGGTAAGAGAGGCAAACTGCTCGGGCGTGGAGTATACCTTAAACAGCTCGCGTGTAGCAATATTAACGCGCTTATCGGTACATTGTGCCGAAAGGATTACCGCAACCAGTAGCTCAAACGGTGTGCTATACTCCAATTCACAACCCGCCGTTGGATGGGCAATTTTTAGTTTTTCCAATATATTATTATTTTTCACGCGTTTATTATACAATAAACTATTCAAAAAGTAAAAGTATTTTTAAGGCTATTTAATCTACCTCGTAAAAATCCCCTGTTTAGTTACGAGTGCAAGCTCCAATATGGTTTGGTTAACCTTTTCTAAAGACGTTGCATAAAATAATATAGATAATCCGCAACTTACGCCCAAACTCCTTGGTGTGTTTATAACGGTGTGTGCGATACGTTTTCTTGATAACGCACGAGACAGACGTATTGCCTCGGCGCGGGACTCAAAGGGAATTAGGGTATTCATAAAACTTACTCTCCATAATACACTATATTATGTTTAATTTGAACTCGTGTATATATCTTGATAACTCTGCGACTTCTCGCTACAAACCGAGAAAGGTTATTCGCGCCGTGGAAAAGGAACTCAAAAGAAGCGCAAACGCCGGGCGCGGAAGTCACCGGGAAAGCCTTAGGGCGGGAATGATAATTGAGGAATGTAGGGAAAGAGTAAGAGAAATAACCGCCCTACCCAACGTGGTTTTTACCAAGAGTTGTACCGAGGCACTTAATCTTGCAATCTTTGGACTATATCGCGGTGGAGAAATCATTACCAGCGCTTACGAACACAACTCGGTCTTACGCCCAATAGAAAGACTAAAATCCAAGGGTGCAAAGGTAACCTATCTTTACTCGAAAAACGACGTTATAGAGCCGGATATTCTTAGGCAAAAAATAACGAAAAACACCTCTCTCGTCGTGCTACAAGAAATGAGTAACGTTACGGGAACAGTGCAACCAATAGAAAGTTTGGGAACTTTATTAAAGGAATACGGTATCCCATTTATAGTAGACGGCGCGCAAAGCCTTGGACACCTAAAAACGGATTACCGTAACGTTAGCGCACTTTGCGCACCCGGCCACAAAGGACTTCACGCTATGCAAGGAACGGGCTTTTTGTCCTTCCAAAAAGGTCTTGATATTACACCTCTTATAGACGGTGGGACGGGAACTGATAGCGCTATATTATCTCAACCCAAAACAATACCCGAGGGGTATGAAGCGGGAACGTTAAACACGCCCGGTATTGCCGGTCTAAAAGAAGGTATAGACTTTACTTACAAGCATTTTAATGAGATTTTGAAACGAGTAAACCGCCTTTCGGTAATACTACTTGAAGGACTAAAAAGGATAAATGGAACAAAGCTTTATTCTAGCTCGCCAAACGGCGTTATTTCCTTTAATATACGCGATATTCCATCCACCGACGTTGCGGATTTACTAGACAAAAAATACGGCATTTGCGTTCGTGCAGGTGTTCATTGCGCTCCTCTTTTACACCGTAAAAACGGCACGTTGCGTCAGGGAGCAGTACGCGCAAGCATTGGTTTTAACAACGTGGAAAGCGATATTGATGCCCTACTGGAAGCCGTGAGCACAATTGCAAATAAATAAAAAAGAGAGCATAGCTCTCTTTTAATAATTAATAAACCTATTAAAGCTTTATTGCAAGTGCAGGAACAACACCCTCGGCAGTACTGGTTACAGCCCTATTAAATTCCGCATTTCCGTCCGAGGACACAAACGCTACGTATTTATTATCCAAGTAGAAGGGAGAACGTAGCCACCACCAACCCTTTCCTAGATTATTAACACCCACACCTTGTGCTTTTGCGTAATGGGTAGCCTCCTTTTGGCGTGCGTTATCCAGACTCTTAACCTCTTTGTATGACAGCAAAAACAAGTTGTCTATGGTGTCGTTTTGGTTGGTTGCGTAACGATTTCTTCCGTCCTCGTTGGGTTTTGCGGTGGTCTTATTATCCAAAGCCGTTCTTGATATAATAGCCTTTTCCCAGTCGTTAAACGCGGTGTTATAAAAGGTAGTGTTTAACCACTCTCTTATACTGCTATACTCCCAATTATTGATAGGTTGTGTCGTTCCGTTTTCAAAGGGATAAAACTCACCGGAATCCAATATTTGTTCGGCTAGCACAAGTGCGTTTCCCTCATTTTCACCAATAATTTTCCACTTGATAGGCTCAAATTTGAACCAATATACCTTGCTCAAAGCGTATCCGTTATCGTACTGGCGAGAGTTATCGGCACAGCTCGTAGAGGTCGTATCGTCGGGGCGGTATGAGGTAAAGTATACTCCGCGATACTTTTCGTCCTTGTACTCTTTGTCAATATACCAAGCATCGTTACTAAGATTTCTTTCAATATAATAGCCGTAAGAAGCCCAAGAAGCACTATTGGACGAAGTAGGTAGTTTACCAACACTTTCGTTAAGCGCACTCAAGATTACCTCGTCACTGACCTCGGTTTGCGGATAAGTACCAAAATAGAGGTATTCTCCCTCTCTAACGTAGGTTTTTTCCATATTATTGTAATTCATTTCCCCTTTATCAAAGTTTAATTTATTTATCTTACGTCAAGTTATTAGCTTGCGCGCTTTCCTCGGTAGCATTTTTCGCGTTTTCTTGGATTAGTTCATCAAGAGTTTGATATTCCAAATAAACACTCTCGTTCCAAACAAGACGTGTTTCAGATTCGTCACCCAAAACCCAATTAATATATTTCATTTGAGTGTTGAAGTATGCATTTGTAGACAACATGCTAGACTGATATATTTTTCCATCTTTTAATACATTTAAGTCCGCTTTTCCTTTAGTTAGACTTTTAGAAAATGCACCTATATTAATAACCTTGTCAACACCTTTTTCGTTTACAAGATAATCGCAAAGTTTGTCATACGTTTCAGCATCTATATCATTTTTTATAGTACCAAATCTTGTAAGTGGCAATATTCCATTTTCCAAAATGCCTTGGAGTTCTTCTAAAGCCTCTTTATAGGACGTGGCTGTTAAAGTTGTATCTAAAAGAACGTGACAATAATAGGTTCTTGTGGTTTGACCTTTAAAATCGGCAAAGCAAAATATGGTACCATTTTTTGCATTAAATATCAATTCCGAAATTCCTTCAAAGGTTTCCCCTCTTTCCAGATCTTTCCTTGCCGAAGTTTCTGCAATTTCTAAAAGTAACTTTTCGCACTCTTTTTTGCAATTCTCTTCTTCGGCTTTTTCCATTGCCTCTTTAATAAAGTCCTCAAAGCTAATATAATCAATTGCAGTTGGCTCCTCCAACTCCAAAGAAAAACTATCGGTATTCTCCAACGCATAATCAACGTATGCCGGTGGTATAAGAGCCTTGGTTATTCCTTCTAATTTGCTTACTCCTCTGAAAACTTTTCCATTGCAAATAACTTTAAACTCTGCTTCTGCTTCATTGCCAATTTTCATAAAAGGATTTATCCAAAGAACACGGCTTCCTTCCCCGCATCTTTCTTCAATTAAACCACAAAGAGCTTCATATTTTTCCGGCCCCACCGGATCAATAAGCCCTTTTAGAGCATTGCGTCGGCTTCTAAGCATATTGCATTCTTCCAAACTCAGACTATTATCTTTTAACGGACCAGCAAGTTCTTCAAATACCTCAAGCGCCTCTTTATACGTTGAGAAATCAGGCTCCTTTTCTATGTATACCGCATAGAAATAATTAACCGGTCTTGATTGCCCCGTTGCGTCAGCATGGAAATATAACGTTCCGTCATCAACGTTGTAAACTAAATTTTGAATATTGGATATTGTTTCTTCAAGATTCCCTTTTTGAGCAGCAAGAAGTGCGATTTCCTCAAGTTTAATTAGGCACTCAGCCTTATAATCCTCTTCGGTTTTTTCCGTGTCCGGATCTTCCGTGTCGGGAGTTTCCGTGTCGGGACTTTCCGTTTCCGGCTCTTTATCTCCAATTTCATCTTGATTACCGGAGCTTGAGGGCTTTTTGTCACCCTGCCCTGTGTGTGTTGGTGGGTTATAGGTTGAATCGACAAAATCTTTCAACCCGGCTTCTATTTCATTACAAGCGCACAAACAAAGCATTAGAGTTAAAACCAAAATTACGATTACCACCCTTGCAATCTTTGATTTTATTATCATATACCCCTCCCTTTTTACTAAAGACAAATTACCATTATTCATATCGTAAAGGCGACACGTAATAATAGTATTATTGTCGTATTTCCCCACTAAATCGTTTGATTATTTTAACTTTTAATCGTTTATATTACTTGTTTTAGCATAATAATAATTTGTCACATCCCACAAAAGCATTACCTTTTTCCACCGATTTGGGTAAATTTATGGCTTTTAATTCCGTGCATTTGTAGAAAGCATACTCACCTAGTTTTACTAGTTTACTGTCCGGCTCGAATATTACTTCGCTAAGAGCGTAACACTCCGCAAAAGCATCTTCCTCAATTAACATTACGCTTTGGGGTATTACCAATATAGAAAGGTTTTTACCCTTGAAAGCATCCTTTAATATGGCTTTTATGCCACTTGGAATAACTACGACGTCCTCGTAGCCAATATAGGAAACCAGTATTTCACCTGCAACCTTAAAATTGTTACCAATAACTCTTTCGGGAGTTGCTTCAAAGTCAAAAATGGAAATCGTATTTGAAGGTAAATCATCAAACACTTTTTCAGCGTATTTTGCTACGTAACCGTGCGTATCAGCGCCTTTTTTGATGTCCAAGCCCGACAAATTGTACACGGTTTTCAAGTTTTTGCAACCCCAAAAAGCATTCTTTTGTATCTCTTTCACCGAGGAGGGTATCACTATTTCTTCCAAACTAGTACATTCTTGGAAAGAATTATAACCTATACTTTCAACCGAATCGGGAACGTTAACCTTTTTTAAGTATTTACAATGGGAAAAAGCTCCCCCTGCCGTTTCCCTTACGCCGTTTGGAATGGTAAACTCTTCTTCCGTCTTGCCACAAGCGTATTGCAATAGCAATTTACCATATTCGCTATACAAGTTGCCGTCGATACTTACGAAAAAGCCCTTCTTTTCTACCAAAATTTCTTTCAAATTAGTATTGCCGAAAAAGGCGTAAATCTTCATACTACTTACCGTTTTGGGCAAAAGGTATTTGCTATCCTTTTTACCTACCGCATACTGGATTAGTTGCGTGCCATCTTTAAGGTACAAATTACCCTCTAGCGAGCAATATTTCGGGTTTTTAGCATCTACCTCAATTTGCTCCAAATTGGTACACCTAATAAAAACCGGGCCGTCTATATTTTCCACTGATGCAGGTATAAATATTTTCTTTAAGCCCTTGCAACCGTCAAAAGCCGGGTACTCTATATCTTTGACCGAGTTTGGTATGGTAATCGAAGTTATACTACTATTAAAAGAAAATGCATTTCCACCAATAACGCTAACGTAACTGGGAATAACGACGTTACCGCCCTTACCTTTATAAGAGATTAACTTCCCGTTATCAACCTTAAAGTCGGGGTCTTCCAAAGTGGTAAGTATTTTTTCCGCATAATACCCAACGTATCCGTTTTCGGTATCCCCTTTTTTAATATCCAAGCCCGACAAATTGTACACGG
Organism: Candidatus Stercoripulliclostridium sp.; assembly: GCA_045535235.1. Classification (GTDB taxonomy): domain Bacteria; phylum Bacillota; class Clostridia; order Christensenellales; family DTU072; genus Stercoripulliclostridium_A. The sequence continues at coordinate 2,600 of JAZSLG010000030.1, read as the reverse complement.
TTTTCAAGTTCTTGCAACCCCAAAAAGCATACTTTTTTATTTCTTTTACCGCAGAGGGAATTACAATTTCACTCAAATTTGTACAATCTTGGAATGCATTACTGTTTATAGTTTCCGTAGTGTTAGCTAGTTTTATTTTCTTAAGATTTTTGCAATATGCAAATGCCGAACCACAAATCTTAGTAACCCCTTCGGGAACCGTATATTCCTCTAAAGTCCTACCCGACGGATACTTTGCTAACATGTAGTCATACGATTTACCGTACAAAACGCCGTCTATACTCTCAAACACCGTGTCATTTTCAACAAATATGTTTTTTAGCGCGGTATTACCATAAAAAGCAGTGCTTTTAATGCTAATTACATGCTTAGGCAACGTATATGTTTCGTCATCTTTTCCAATGGCGTATTGAACAAGTTCCCTACAGCCAGCGGTGTATAAATTACCATCTATCGATTGATAATTTTCATTATCTATATCAACGTTGATGGTCGTTAGGTTAATGCATCTACTAAAGCAAGATCTCCCTACGTGACTAACGGTACTAGGGATTTTAATACCCACTAATCCGACGCAATCATCAAAAGCATCGTCACCGATGCTTACGACTTTTTGTAGTTTGTATCTGGAAGGTATTTCCAAGTAGAAGTCTAGGCCTTTGTAGCCTACCACTTCCAGCTTACCAACACCAATGGATTTGTATACAATCCCTTGTTTATCTATGATTTCTTGCATTTTTATAAAAATCCTTGTCCTTTACAAAGGCTAAACGTTATTTTACCACTCTTGCATAGGAAGCTACGCCACCAAATCTTGAAGACCTTCTCCTTATCTTTAGGGTAGATTTATTCTCAACGGTAGCAAGCCTAGTGCATTTCGCGAAGGCCTTCTTTTCGATATTAGATATATTTGAGCCTAGAGAAACGTATATCAAACTAGCGCAGTTATAAAATGCTTCACTACCGATACTAGTTGTGTTATCGGGAATTTCTATGCAAGGAATTATAGAGCAGTTGTAGAATACTTGCTTACCTATAGAGGTCAAATTGCATCCCAAAGTCACGTTCGTTATACTATCACAGTCATAGAATGCGCCGTCACCCAGGGTTAAGACCGAGTCGGGTATATAAAGACTGGTCAAGCCCTTGCAACCATAGAAAGCATCCATACCAATACTGATTATATTTATACCCAAATCCAATTTCATCAAAGAAGTGCAACCGTAAAATGCGTAGTCGCCTATACTTGTTACGGTGTTGGGTATGCTAACCGATGACAAACTATTGCAACCATAGAAAGCACCGTCGCCAACGTTTTCCAAATTTGAACTAAGATAAATGGATGCCAAACTATCACAATCTTTGAAGGCATATTCGCCAATGTTCTTGGTACCGTTATCAACTTCCACGTGGGAAAGACCCCTACACTTTGCAAAAGCATAATCACCCACACTAACAACCGAGCCGGGTATGAATATTTGGGTCAAACTCTCACAATCATAGAAAGCCTTTTTGCCTATGCTCTTGCTAAAAGCAGGAATATCAATATTAGCAAGGCTCTTGCAACCCTCAAAGGCACTCTTACCTATGCTAACTATGTCGGAAGGTAAAGATATGCTTTGGAGTTTTGAGCATTTGTAAAACTCCTTGTTGCCAATCCTATCCCCACTGGTAATAATTAGGGACTTGAATTTTGACCTGGACATGGTGTTTATTGCAATAGCAGGTATATTAGCGTCCTCTATACCACAACCATAAAATGCCTTTTTGCCAATAATTTTTATGGTATTCTTAATTTCCACGGAACGCATATTAGCACAACCATAAAAAGCCTTTCCGCCAATTACTTCCACACTATCGGGAACCTTTATTTCCTTTATACTCCTACAAAATGCAAACGCCCTCTTACCAATATTTTTAACGCTGGAAGGAATAACCAAATCGATAAGCTTAAAACAGAATGCAAAAGCATTATCTCCAATATCTACAATTTTCTTGCCTAACGTCAAATCGGTTAACTCTTTACAGAAAATGAAAGCACCGTTATCTATTGATAAAACGGTATCGGGAATAATAAGGCTAACAAGCGCTTTGTTTCCCTTGAAGGCATACTTACCTATACTAGTTACGTCCATACCGTTAATATTATCGGGTATTTCGTAGGAAGCCAATTCTTGTTCGCATTTGTAAACTTCTAGTGTCTTATCTCTTTTAATAAGATACTCAACGTTAAAGGTATCTTTTATAATGTTTGCCATATCCTTTCTCCATAGTAAAACTCGGGTAATCCCCTATACTAAAATTATAGGTTATTCCCTCTATTGTGTCAAGACACAATTTATATTAATAATATAAGTAGTATATAATAAGTAATAAAATCCCGTATTTTTTACAAAAATTTAAGGCACAAAAAAGCCCCCCATCGGAGGGCTTTTTACTAAAATGAAAATATACCGTTATTTTTTGATTAGCGAATAATACTCTTTAGCCTTTTCCTCATTACCAAGCGCCTCGTAACACTCCGCAATTCGAGTAATATTCTTTATCATTACTTCGTCGTAAGGCTTGTCTTTATACAAAGTTTTCCTAATTTCCAAAGC
>JAZSLG010000090.1:0-1986 GCA_045535235.1 Candidatus Stercoripulliclostridium sp. | reverse complement strand
ATGGATTGGTCTTGCAATCGCAGTAGTAGGCTCCCTTCTTGCTTGGATAGTTCTTGCGAAGCGCACTCGCGATATGACCCAACAACTGGATGCCAAGACCATGCCTGAGTTCTTTGAAAAACGCTATGACGACCAAGGATTAAAGCTATATTCCGCAATAGTAATTACATTCTTCATTATTCCTTACTGCACGTCGGTATACCAAGGTATTGGTTATATTATCGAAGTAGTTTTTGGTATACCTTTCGTATGGAGCGTAATCATAATGGCTGTACTAGTTGGCGCCTATCTATTCGTTGGTGGCTTCTTTGCTAACGCGGTATCCAACTTTATACAAGGCATCATAATGCTTGTTGGCGTTGTTATAATGATAACCTTGATGCTAATGGCACCCGAGGTAAAGGGAATAGAAGGACTAAACAAACTAATCGATAGTGGTTATGGCTTCTTCCCCTCGGCGGTAAGCCCCACCGAGCATTGGTTTGATGCTCCTGCCGTTCAACTGATATTCAACATTTTGATCACTTCCGTTGGTATTTGGGCAGTACCTCAATCTGTACAAAAGTTCTATGCAATTAAGAACGATAGGGCCATAACGCAAGGAACGGTTATATCTTTTGTATTTGCACTCCTAGTTGGTGGTGGCGCATACTTTAACGGCTCACTTGCTCGCTTGTTCTATCCCGAAATGCCCTTAGAAGGAACGGCAAATATTATTCCCAATATTCTACTTTCCAACTCACTAATGAACTACGCGGTATTGGGATTTATTTGCGTACTCGTACTTTCAGCAAGTATGTCAACCCTTTCTTCCTTGTCCCTTGTTAGTGCCTCTAGCATAGGCGTGGACATATACAAAGGCTATATTAAAAAGGATGCCGACGACAAGAAAGTTAGAATTTTGGTTAGAATACTTTGTTTCTTCTTCGTTATCCTTTCCGCAGTATTCGCAATACTGGAAGTTGATGCGATTGTTACCCTAATGTCCCTCTCTTGGGGTACCTTAGCCGGCTGTTTCATTGGACCTTATATTTACGGATTATATCTCAAAAAGTCCAACAAATACGGAGCATACGCCTCTATTACCGGTTGCTTAGTAACCACCATTATACTCATATTCGTATTTGGCGATATAATGGGAGCAACCACCTTTGGACAATTCTTAAGCCTAGGCATAAAGAAGAGTCCCATGATTGGTGTGTTCTGCATGGCAGAGTCTTTGATTATTACGCCTATTGCAAGCATTGTAGGAACAGCAATAGAAAACGCAATCAAGACGAAAAAGGTAGCATAAAACAAATGTTATTAAGAAAAAGAAAAGAGCCGATTATCGGCTCTTTTTTGTATTAAAATTCGCTTTTTCCAAGCAAGTAATCGGTGGTGGAGTTAAGGAGTGTGGCTAGGGTTATGAGCGTGTCAAAATTGCACTCCCTTTGACCATTTTCCCAGTAGGAGAGTAGCCTTACCGATACGTTAAGTTTGTCAGCAAGTTCCTGCCTTGAAAGTCCTGCCTCCAGACGCAGTTCTCTCAATCTTTCGGCAAATTTGTTGTTACAAACGTTTTTCATAACTATATAATAGAACGAAATGTTCCTAATATCTTGACTTGGAACAAAATGTTCCATATAATTATTATATATTCTTAGGTAAGGAGTATGTTTATATGAAAAGAAAAATTACTTTACTAGCACTTGTTTTAGTAATTGTAGTTCTTGCTACCTCGGTCTTGTTTGCTTGTAACGACGGAGTAAACGGCAAATACTACAAATACGAAGATGGTGTTAAAAATGAAAATTCTTGGATAGAGATCAACGGCAAAAAGTGGACTGATGATGCAGGTTACAAGGGTAAGTTGGAAGAAAAGGACGGCTCTTTGGAGTTTTATGACGAAAACGGAGAATGGATTTGTAGTGGTAAGGTTTCAAACGGCGTTCTCGTACTAGAGTATCTTTTTGGATCATCGGAGTATCGCAAAGACGGTGCAAC
>JAZSLG010000035.1:0-33876 GCA_045535235.1 Candidatus Stercoripulliclostridium sp. | reverse complement strand
ATCATAATATCCAAGTGCCGGAATAACAGAAAATGAAATGTTTTCATCTTTTCTTACAAGATATTGTCCCAAATCGTTCTGATACCATCTTTCAACATCAATAATAGGTGCTATATCGCTATTTTTTTGAACAAATGTAACACGATATCCTTGTTCAACAACTCTTCTGTTAAATCCGTCCATTTCTATTGTGTATTCAATAAATTTTTTAGCATCATATTGTGGTTTTGCGTTGCTTCCCGCTCTTACATCAGTATTGTAATCAATGTAGAAATGGTCAACATTATCAACATAAACTGCCTTTGCTTGTACGCCTTGACCTTTCTTTCCTGTTTCCTTATTGACACCTGTTACTTTAAGTTCAACACAGCCCGTTGTGTTAATGCGAAGTTCTTTGCCTGCCTGAATTGCATAAGCCGTTGAAGATTTACTATCTTCGCCATTATCCCAACTGATTGCCTCAATAGTTAATGATGCATTGTTTAAAACTTCCACCTGAGTAGGTGTATAAATTCCAATTGCAACGCTATTTTGCTTAAAGCCGTTGCCTTGGTTTGTTACATAAATATTTACTTTTACATTGCCTTGTAAAGAAACTTTGCTTCCAAATCCGTTAGGTGCTTTGCTGGTGCAAATGCCATAAACTTCACCCGAATAAGGATTAATTCCATTTACACGAATTGTTAAAGTTGCACCATTTGTTGATGAAATAATAACATCACCACCAACCGAGCAACCCCAGATTGCACCTGTGCCATTGGTTGTAATTACAGAATCTTTGTCAACAATAATGTGCAAATTGCAAGGGAGACCTTCACCCTGCGCCTGCTCAAAAGATGTTACTTCAAGTGGTCCGCCACGATATCCGTTAAGATGAACGGTCATTGTGCGTTCGCCCCTGTCTTCTCCTTCATAATAAATAACCCAACCAAACTGTTTTTCTTCTATGGATTCAACCCAAACTACGCTATCTTCTTTAGATACTCCTGTTTCTTTTGGATTGTAATTTGTTGCAACAGTATCTCCTTCACCAAGAAAGTAACGGTCACTTTTATCGCCGTTTGGATAAACTACTAACTCATTTTCATATCTGTAACAAACAGCTTTAAGATGATATACAATTTTATAAGATTCTTCCCATTGATGAACAAGTCTGAATGCTATTGTTTCATCATATATGGTTGTGTAAATAAATTCGGATTTTGTGCTTCCGTCTGACAATGTTCTTGTTTGCCAATATCCCCAACTGAAATCAAACAAGTCTTCGGCAGTGTATCCTTCCGGACACACAACTTCCCAATGGTCAAAATAATAACCTTCAGGTGGTTTTGCCGTGGCTGTATGAACAGGAAAATCTCCTTCAAAATTGTCAACAGATTGCGCTCTTATGTTACCATTTGTAACCACAAGCGCTTTAAATCCTGATTTTATTTCTTTTGTTTCTGAATATCCACATATTTTACAAGTTCTCCATACTAAACGATTTGTTTCGTTTTCAACATTGTAAGGAATATCTTTTATGTACCAGTTATCAAACTGATGTTCTTCCTTATATGCTTCAGCATGACAATCCGGATAAATACAATATGCCCAGTGATATTTGTTATTATATCCTGTTAAAGATGTTATTCCTGTCGGGCTTTCATCTATATCAAAACAGTAAAAATGGTCATGAGTTTGCCTTTTTATTGTTACCGTTTCACGATAATTACAAACCGCACAATCGTGATATTTTGAACCAGTGTGTTGTTCATCGGCAAATTTTGTAATTACCCACGCACTCCACACATGTTCTTCTTTAACACTTCCTTTTCGTCCGCAAAGGCATATTTTTTCGTGATAATGAGAAACCTTATTTCCATTTTCGCCTGCTACATAAACAGGTTGATATATGTATGTGTGATATGGGTGTTCGCCAAGTGGCTCTGTTGTTTTTGATTCAGCAATGCCACCACAAACACGACATTCACGAATAATTAACGCACCTTGAGTTGCTGTTGCATAGTGAGAATATTTCCAAGGTCCTATTTCATGTGGTTTTTCAGACTGTTTATCAATTTCACCACAACCAATACAACCGTGTGAATGGCTATTTAAACTTGTCCACACATAGCCATAATTATGTCTTCCATACAAAAATGCAGATTCAGATTGGAAAGTTTCATACGTTGCTGATGTAACAACACAATAATATGAATAACTTACCGAACAAGCATTTGCAGGAACAGCAACTGTAAGTTTGTTTGTTGTTGCACCACTCACAATAATAAGTGTGTCATCTGTTGACACAATATATTCAGTATCGTCAATTAATCTTCGTGGTGCTTTGTCACCTTCAACTTCATACCATTGATAAGTAACATTGTGGTCAGGGTCATAAGCACTAATATAGAATGTTACAAGGTTTTCTGACCTGTCCACCCTTGTATTTTTGGTAACTGTTCTTGTTTTGTCAGTTGGTTGTTGAATTATTGAACCAATATGAACAAAAGTGCCATGTGTTCCGCTTGCTTCTCCACCAGGATTTGCGCAACACTCTTGTCCGCAGGAACAATCTTCTTTACATTTATCACATATATAGCAAAAGTGTTCTTCCCAATCACCACTCAAAACGCAAATACCGTGACTGCAACCTGCAAGCTCTGACTCTCTTTCACAACACTCTAAACATAATCCACAAGAATCGCAAAAGTCAATATCGCATGAGAAATTATTTTCACAATCTTCGCACAAGTGTTCAGAACTATTAAAATCATCACTTTCAACGCACAATCCGCAGTTACAACCACGAGATGATGATTCATCTAAACAACATTCCTGACAATATCCGCAGTCATTACAAGGTTCGCCCTGTGCACAGAACGGCAAACCACATCTTTCACAAAGGTGGTCTTCAAACTCTGAACTGTTTACGCATATACCACACATGCAACCTTGGTCTTCGGAATTGAGCAAACAACACTCAATGCACAAACCGCAATCTTCACAAAAACCAACTGCGCACGAAAAGTTTACGCCACAAACACTGCAAAGGTGGTCAACATCATCAAAACTTCCATCTTCAACACAGTATTCACCGCATACACAGCCTTGAAGTTCGGCATTTATGTGACAACAATCTTCACAATAGCCACATGTTTCACACCACTGAAAATCATCGCACACTTCACAGCGCATACAACTTGTGCAAATCCAGTCTTCGTCATCAGCGCAAAGGAAGCAGTGTCCGCAACCTTGTCCGCCACGACACCATTCTCCATCATCGCCAATATGTTCATTACATATATTGCAATGGTTTCCAATGTCAATGCAACAGCCAAGACATACGCCCTCAAGTCCTTCACAACCTCCAACGTCCATAATGCAACCTGCACAATGTGGACAATGTAATCCGGTAGTTATTGCACAGTCAATGCACATTTCACATTCACTGCAAAATTTGTCATGATAGTTAAAGAAACATTCTCCACATTCATTACATATCCATTCTTCATCACAATAAATGCAGTGTGGTGTGCCATAGTCCTCACAAACTGCACCATAATTATGCAATGGATACAAACAAGTGCTACAGCCGGGACATTGAGATGCCTCTGTGTGACAACCTAAACAAATATACCAGCCCTCTGCTTCAAGACAATCCTGACAAAGGTCCTCTGAACACGAACCGCATTGGTGACAATGTATGCTATCGTCCCAACATTCCCAGCATAAATTGCATTGATAGCAAGCAATGTCGTCAGACAAGTCATTATGGCAATTTTCGCATAGATGTCCATGATAACAATATCTGCAATAATCTGACACTAATTCCCAGTCTTCCAATCCTATTCTTGCCCATGCATCTGTATAGTCATCAGGATTATCTGTAAAGTCAAAATATTCGTGACCACATTCACAACAAGTAAAAAACTGATACCATAATCCATCATCAAGATTGTATATTGCATACTCGTATTCAATGGCAGCATCAGCAACAATGGGTGTTGTGATAAATAAAGACACGCTTAGTAACGTAATAAAAACCAATCCAATTAGAATCGACAAGAGCTTTGACTTAAATTTTGTTTTCATTGCCTTTTTCTCCTTTAACTGTTCCCCTTGCCCCGAAAGACAAGGGGTAATTGTTTAATGCCTATTATTTCTTCTTAAACAATGCAATCAGGTCGGCAAATTTCTTTTTCTTGATAACGAACCAGAAGATTGCAAAGCCACCTACTCCTAGTCCTACTGCACCCACGGTTGCGCCTACTGCTATTCCTGCTATTGCGCCACCACTTAGTCCTGCTTCGTCTTCACCTTCGGGTGTGGTATCGGGGGTGTTGTCGGGGGTGGGCTCGGGAGTTCCTTCACCTCCGCCGGGGCCGGGTACTACGGGAGTAAAGTTAGGATCTACCCATCCGCAGGTATCACAAGTGCCGTCGGTGTTTGCATCGGTGTGTCCACTTGCTACTACGATTACGCTATCGTGGTTGTCAATTAGGTTAGTTGCATTTTCGTCGCTAAACCATTGTCCGCAAGTACAGGTATAGTATGCAACGTTACCGTTTTCCGTACAAGTTGCACCCTTCGCTACAACGGGAGTTAAAGCGTGAACGTGATTTAGTGCAGGAGCAATTACGTACTGACATACGGTACATACCTTTGCTTCCTCTTCGGTGGGGTTGTCAATATTTGGAGTATGGGTTGCTACCTCTCCCTTTTCAGAGCAGTTGGTATTTTTACATACCTTGTAGTGTTCGTTTGCATCGCTTGACCAAGCTACGCCTTCGTAGTTGTGGTTGGTTGCGGGGATTATTACCGAGCTGTGGTCTACGATTAGGTTATTACCTTCGCTATCGCTAAACCATTGTCCACAGTTACAGGTGTAGTATGCTGTGTTACCATTTTCCGTACAAGTTGCTGGAGTTGCGGAAACGGGAGTTAGAGCGTGAACGTGGTTTAGTCTAGGAGCAATTACGTATTCACAAACGGTACATACCTTTGCTTCCTCTTCGGTGGGATTTGCTATATTGGGAGTATGGGGAATAATGCTATCGTGAGCAGTACATCCGCTGTTTTCACAAAGGTGTGCGTGTCCGTTTGCATCTTTATAATCCCAACCTTCGCTCCAATCGTGGTCTAGTAAGTCACCATACTCTTCACCACAAGTACTACAAATTGCCTTTTCGTAGCAAGTTGCAGTTCCACCCGCGTGGTCTGCTAGTTTACCATATTCCTGATGGCACCATTCACATTCCGATTTACTTTGACAAGTTGTAACACCACCGCTATGATAACTCCAGCTACCTATTTCATCACAGTTTGCACAATAGGTTGCACATATCATGTCATCAACGTATTGATAATCGGGAACTGAAAAATCATGTTCACCATAGTACACGTAGTTACAAACGGAGCAATGACCTTGGGTTTGGCACGTTGCTTCCGTTCCGTAGTGGAACATAATGTTCATTTCTTCTTCATGCGGGTTGGGGCATCCGTCCTCAATACAGGGTTGCCAGTGATATTCATCGTCATAAGCCCATACCAAGTCGCTATAATGATGGGTGTGTAGCGCAGTAACATCTGCGATATAAAACATTATAGCACCCGAAGAGCCACCGGAAAGAACTTCTTCTCCATAGATATTCGCTTTGGTTAGTTCATCTAAATCAGACCCTGTAAAGTCCAATAAAAAGCCGTCCGTTGCTTCTATTTGAATGTAGTACGTATATACGTCTCCTTCTATATAAGTATCGCCTCCTTGCATTGTATAATCGGTATCTTTATGGAACCACATCAAACCCACAACGTTTATTCCATCTGCGTAAATATCGGAATTTGTGGTGCTTATTTTTACATTTCCACCCTTAGGTATTGGCATGGTGAGCTTAATCATAGTGATAACATTGCTGATTGCAAACTGCTCTCCTATACCACGTTTTCCATCAACAAGGGTTACACCGCAGTGAATTAAACTATTCTTATCGGCAGTCTTTACGGTATAGTCCGAACTCGTTGCGCCGTTTATTGGTTCGCCATTTTTATACCATTGATAGAATACCGTTTGATAGGTAGCGTTTGCGTGGTCGTATGCATTTTTGAAAGTGCCGTTTTCGGTACGCATTCTTTCGACGTCAATGGTAAGCGTAACACCTATTCCTATTTCTCCATTTGCAGTGTAATAAACGGGGAAATCTGCCGTGGGAGCTGTAAAATCATAAAAGAAATAGGCAAGTCCATCTACAGCTTCCGCCATCAACTCTCCGTTCACGTAACAACTTGCCAAATATGGAATGTTCGCCTCGCTCGTTTCAAGAAGCCTTCCTGAAAGACGATAGCTCTTGCCGGGGACAATGATAACGTTCTCTAAGGAAAGTGGTGAACTATAGGTGTCCGGAGCAATCAACGTGGAAATCGTCATGTTTTCGGAATCGATAGCAACACCGGGCGTAGCAGAAGAAATTTGAGGCGCCTTTCCACCTGCTACAACATCAGTTGCATTAAGATAAATTTGATAGAGATAATTATAACAATAGTGCGCCTGTCCCCAAGCGACTTCATCACCCGCAGTAACTACTGCATAAAAAATGCCATCTACGTCATCTGCCTTGAAATCGTACCTTGCATTAGTTTCGCCTTCAATTACATCGCCGTTTTTGTACCATTGATAGCTAACCTCGCCTGCATCAAGAGCATCCTTGAATACGTTGCTTTGAGTTGCCATTGTTGCTGTATCAAGTTCTATCTTTCCGCCAATACCAAGTTGTGTCGTATCATTATTATAGATTACCGCAAAAGGATTTCCGGGAAGTTGATTAAATGTATAAGAAATAGAGGCATATCCTTCTGTGCCATAAACGGTAGCATTGTTACCATTTACCGTTGCGATATCAAGAGGGGTTTTAAATCTATAACCATCCGGTGGATAAACAAGAACTTCTACCGATATGATTTGTCCGGGGAAAAAGCTTGCGTTTTCGTCCATTCTTACCTCGTTGGCAAACCATTCCACGTCGCCAATAATGACATCGCCGTCAACAACCACTTTAGCGTCCTTTATTTTTTCTCCCACAACGGGCGTATCTATAGCAAGCTCTACCGACTTTACGCTTTCATTGCCATAATAAGCCGTAAGTGTAACGGGAGTAGCGGGCATTGTAAAAGTCGTCGTTGCGCTATAAGCGTTTTCCACTAGAGCGCTTCCATCCCAACGGACGAACTCCATTCCTTCTTCCGGTGTGTTTGCTATAATGGTAACCTCTTGTCCGTAACTTGCTTCCGCAACTTGAACGCCACCAACTTTTGCAACACCATTCGCAATATTGATAGGATATTTTTTATCAAGGGATATTACTTTTACCGTATTAGTAAAACTGCTGTCCGCCGTTCTATAAATGCTACATTGGTTATAAGAGTACCAATAATATTTAGCGCCCGCATTGGTAGCTTCAATTTGCGTACCATCAAACACGTTTGCTGAAAGAACCTCGTCGTTTATCGTAACCTCATGCTTAGCAATATCAAACGCAGACTTTTGCGCACTATTTACTTGAACACCGGTTTTGAACACAGCGTTGTTTATTACCAAATCGCCTGTACTTTCGGAATAAAGTGCGCCGTATCCGTCCATATAAACCGTTGGGGTAGCATCCCCAATCTCAGTATGAATATAACATCCGCCGTCAAGGGTAAGCGATGCTTGGCGTTCCAGATATAAAGCAAAGCCATTCAAAGAACAGCACTCACAACCATCTAGCGTTACCTTTGCCGTATCTGTTGCAGAAACGACCACGCCTAAATAGGTGTTCTTCATCGTAACCTTGGTTGCAAAGAATGTGGAATCGTCTTTTACGAAAACAACACCTTTTGCGGTACGCTTGTGGTTGATAAAATAGTTTTCAAATTTTGCGGTTCCGTTTTTCATTTCAAGGCTCGAACTGTTCGAAACCTCTATCATAGAAAACCCTTCGCTGAAAAACTCGTTCGCATGATTTAATACGGTTAACGAATGCCCATTCAAATCAAGAACGTATTCAAATCCGCCATTAAAAACCAAACGATGCTTTGTGGGAAGTTCATCGTCGGGAACAACGTCTTCTATATTTGCCATAAGTTTGATATTTAACTTGTCCGAGTTAACTGCGTTTAGTAATTCGTTCCAATTCCAAACTTCCGTTATTTCTTCTGCCATAGCGCTAAAAGGCGCAACGGCAAAAACGCCTATTAGTAACGCCATTATTACTACTAGGGCAAGTATGCTAATTCTTTTTGCTTTCATAATGATATCTCCTTCTATTTGGGCACTTTGCCACTTTAGGATGGTATCATTTTATACCTCAGTATGCGTGCGCGTATTCACCCACGATGGGTGAAATGCTAAAAATGGGCGGGTGAGTTTAGGGTGATTTTTGGGTGAGGGTGAGAAAAAATAAAAAATTAACCCTTTTCGGGTTAGTTGTGTTTTGGCTTTTGCCAAGTGGTATTGGCGTTGCCGTGATGTCGTTATCACGGTGATATTTGCGTTGCAGTGATGTCGTTATCACTGTGATATTTTGGCTTTCGCCAAGTGCTGTTAGCCTTGCCGTCAATTAACACTTTGTCGGCTTAGTTTTATTTTCTTTTGCTGTTTTACAAGAATTGACGAGCATTTTTCTTATAAGCCCACACTCTCCAATTAGCAACTTAAACTCTTTGTCCTCCAAATAGCCCGTTTCAAACATTAGTTCTAACCAATATTCACTTTCAAAACATTCTTTTAGGGCTATTTCTAATTTGGAAATAAAGTCTGCCCTACCATGTGCATATTGTGCCTCGTGAATGTTGGCACCAACGCTTGTGCCAGAGCGAAGTAGTTGCTCTGTCAGTACCCATTCTTTGTCTTTTTCTTTTATTCTTTTTGTCGTAAAAACTATCTTTTTTGCAAATTCTTTGGATTTTTCCCTTAAAACACTATCACTCATATTGTCTCCATTAATAACTCCCTCGCGTAAGCGTACATCACTCCATAGGATATATCACACGCCCTAGCGTACATCACTCCATAGGATATATCACCCTAATTAGCGCTAATTATTTTCCATTAAGTATATCGCTAAGTTCGTCCTTCCCTTTTACGCCAAGTTTATCGTATACGTGGGCGGTGTGGGTCTTAACGGTGTTTTCGGAAATGCTGAGTTCTTCGGCAATTTCCCGCCTTTTCTTGTTTTCGATTAGCCCAATAAGAATTTCCTTTTCACGTTGGGTTAAGCTTTCACCTTTGGGAAGTCTGGTGAGGAGTAAGGCTACCTTTTCTTCGTTAGTAACGTCCATTCCCATTGCCACTCTCTTTTGAAGTATGCTCTTTTCAAGATCCTGTACCATCCAATATATGGAAAGTAGCACAAGTTCGCTTAGAAGATAGGAAATTGACAAAAACTCAAAGTTTAGTTCTATCATTTGCTCCATAAACCATACTGCAATATTGCCAAAAACAACGCATGCCATGAGTATAGTATGCTTCGATACAGTCTTTTTCTTGACTGCAGAGTATATAATGCCCCCTATCATGGTCGCAAAATACAATACGAGGTATATGAGATAGGTAATGTGCGCAGGGCCATAAACCTTAATTAATTTACTTGCACCATCGGCATAACCTAAGCTTACCTCTTTGTAGTACCAAGGGAGATATCCACTGGTGCAAACAAGGGCAAATATCAACACTCCAATTACGGCAAGGGATATGGGTAATACTTTGTTGTAGTGAATACGATTCAAGTCGAATATCGTAAGGAGCATAAACATCGGTAGAAAAACAGAGCCAAAATAGGCAATTTTGTTTGCAACAAGAGCAAACTCCACCGATTTTGCAAGAGAAAGCATAAAATATCCGGCATTAACAATGGTTACTGCAACAAAAACGGCAAGCAACCACTTGTCTTTCTTCCGAATAATGGAAACGTAGCCTATTAGCATCATTAGCGAAATCGCCATTGTAATACCATAAACTATGCGCATGCCAATTCTCCTTTTCCTCTTTTTTGTGATTATAGCACATAAATATCATAAAAACAACACTAATTTTTTCCACCTCGCGTGCGCGCCCTTTATAGAAAAAATTTTTATTTTCACATGTTTTTTTGCATAAATTGTTATTGAGGTACCTATTAAAACACGGAACGACTTCACTTCGCGTTGCTACGCTCACAAGGATAAATTTTTAGTTAGAGTTAACTTTTTTGCGCCACTAGAAAACTTAAAAAACGCGTTTATTTGGATGAAAAGCGAAGTAAAGTGAGAAAGCCCCCGACGGGCGTTTACTAAACGTAAATGACCGAGGAGGCTCTCTTCTTTTTCAAAGCTATTTGCCAAAAAAATGCGTTTTAATACTGCAACTTCTTGTTAAGTTCCTGTATCTTCTCCATATCCACCTTAATAACCTTTCTATCATAGGTGAGTAGTCCGTTGATTTCATCTTCTACGTCGGTAAGTTGAGTATAGACGGTTGCGGAAAGACCCTTATCGATAATGGGAAGAATTTGGTTTTCAAAGAGTTTGTGGTATGCCTTATCAAAGTCTTCGAGTGAAGAATATGCTTTGTATCCAAAGCTCTTGTTAAGATTGAATACGTGACCTTCGCAAGGCACGGAGTATCCACCAAATTCGCTTAGTATTACCGACCTACCTTTACTATCCGCTTCGGGAATGGTTACGGGACGGAAGTAGATGTGTAGAGATAAGAAATCTCCACCACCTTGGTCTATCCAACCACTAGCGTGGTCAATGGGACGAGTGGTATCGAATTGCTTGATAAACTCAACCGCTTTTAGTGAATCAAATTGTCCCCAACTCTCGTTAAAGGGTACCCAAAGTGCCAAAGATACGACACTATATAGTTCTTTAATCGTTCTCTCGGCATCTACGTAATATTCATCACGACAAGCCTTGTCTTGGCGTCCGCAAAGAGAATACCAACTATCTTTTGCTTGAATATGGAATAGTCCAAGTGCGCCGTTAAAGAGTTTGTTTGCGCCCATGCCACCATTAATGAAATCTTGCCATACGAGTACGCCAAGTCTATCGCAATGGTAATACCAACGTAGTGGCTCAATCTTAATGTGCTTACGAAGCATATTAAAGCCCATCTTCTTGGTGATTTCAATATCATAAATCATAGCTTCGTCACTTGGAGGAGTATACATACCATCCGACCAATATCCTTGGTCAAGTAGTCCGTTGTGGAAATAGGGTTTATTGTTTAGCATAATACGTGGCTTACCCTTGTCGTCTTTACCTACGGAATATTTGCGCATACCAAAGTATGAATCAACCTTGTCTTCTCCCATGGTTACGACGAGGTCGTATAGGCGGGGATTTTCGGGACTCCACAATTCATAATCGCTAAGGGTAACTACAGCTTCACCATCTGCTAAAACAGCGGTTGCCATAACCTTTTCACCATCTTTAACGGTAACCATACCTTCTTTAACGTCACCAACTACGTTAGCCTTTACTTTCAAAGTATTGGTATCGATGTCGGGGGTAATCATTAGGCTGTCTATGTAGGAAACAGGAACGGACTCTAGCCATACAGTTTGCCATATACCCGATTGAGGAGTATAGAAAATGCCTCCCCTCTTAAGCTTTTGTTTGCCTCTTGCTTGACCATAAGTATCGGTGGGGTCGATTACTTCCAAAGTAAGAGTGTTTTCACCATCAATAAGAGCATCAGTAATATCTGCGTAGAATGGGAAATATCCACCTCTATGAGTGATGACTTCCTTGCCGTTAACTTTTACGACTGCAATATAATCTACTGCATCAAAGTGTAAAAGCACTCTACCAACGTTAAAGCCCTCTTCAAGCGTGAAGGTGCGTTTGTAGTAAAGAATATCGTTGGGGGTAACGATTTTTTCAACACCGGACAAAATGCACTCGGGAGAAAAAGGAACTATTATCTTGCCTTGATACTCTACCAAGCTTTCCTTTTTAGGAAGAATAGCATAATCCCATTCACCGTTAAGATTAACGTAGGAATTTCTTACCATTTGGGGACGAGGATACTCGGGAAGAGGACAAGTCTTGTCTAGTTTTTCGCCAAAGGGAGTGAGAAGTCTATCAAAATTTTGCTTTGCCATAATCTATCTCCTAAATAAATTTAACTCTATTTTATATCATATACCACTTTTTACCATTTTGCAATAGCCAATTTTGCGTGCGCGTGCAAAAAGCCTATACTATTTTGCAACTTTGTGCTATAATACTAATATGAATACAAATGGCCTTAACGCACAAGCAGAGCTTGACAAACTCATTTTACGATCTCAAGAGCAAGGAACAACCCCTAGCCTTCTTTTGCACGCTTGTTGCGCGCCTTGTGCAAGCTATCCTTTGGAATATCTTGCAAGCACGTTTGATATTACCCTTCTCTACTACAATCCTAATATTACGGAAAAAGAAGAGTATGAAAAAAGACTAGCGGAACTACGTCGTCTTGCCCACGAGTTTGGCTTTAACGTTATAGACGGGGGCTATGACGATAATGTGTTCTTCGAGCGCTCAAAAGGCTTGGAAAAGGAACCTGAACGTGGATTAAGGTGCAAAGAGTGCTTCACTCTTCGCTTGCAAAAAACAAAGGAAATAGCTAGTGATAGTTACGACTATTTTGCTACCACCCTCACCCTTTCACCACTAAAAGACGCCAACCTTATTAACGCCATTGGGATTAGCTTACAAGAAGAAGGAAAGGCAAAGTATCTCCCCACTGACTTTAAGAAAAAGGGAGGCTACCTTAGGTCGATTGAGCTTTCCAAAAAGTATGACCTATACCGCCAAAACTATTGCGGTTGCGTATTCAGTAAAAGAAAAGATTGACAACAAACTACCTTATATATATAATTAAGAAAAGCATTAGGAAGATTTAGGAGTATATCATGACTAAATTTGACATCGAACTCGTTGGCAAAGTCGGCTCCATGGCTCTCATTGACAAGGAAAACAACGACATCGACTACAACGTTATAGCGCGTATTTCAAGAGAACTCAAACCCGGATATCTTTGGGTTACTTCGGGTGCAACGGAAATAGGTAGACTAGACTATATCCATAGGAACGGCAAGGAATTAAAAGGCGATTACAACGACGTTAAAACCGACTACGCTGCGCAAGGTCAATCCATTCTCCTAGAAACCTATCGTAGATTTGTAAACTCCAATTACTCCATCAGGCAATTCCTCGTAGAGCATCAACATTTTAACGATGCTATGAAGTGCGAACATCTTAAAAATGCCCTTCTCCGTTGCCCCAAGCAAGGTGCTATTCCAATCATTAATTATAACGACCCCGTTTGCTCGGAAGAAAACCGCAAAATGGAAATTCAATCTTTGCGCTCCAAATCTCAAAAGGTCGTAGAGTGCATAGATAACGACGAAACTGCATCGCAAATCGCCTGTTTGGTTAAGCCTAAAAACCTACTTATCCTTTCGGGTGTAGACGGAATCTTTACCGATATGAACGATAAAAACAGCCTTGTCAAAACCATTAGCGGAAAGGATATCTACGAGGTTATCGAACACATAGAATACTACCAAAACTACTGTGACGGTGCGTCAAGAAAGGGTGCTAACGGCGCTCGCGCTAAGCTCGAGTACGTAAAAGAACCGGCAAAACTGGGTACCACTATTTATATTGCAAACAGTAAGTTTGGTATTAACGATATTCTAAACGAAAAAGTGCCTTGCACCAAAATAGGCATCGACCTAAAATAAACCATATCAAAAAATAAAGCGTCGCTAATTGCGACGCTTTTTCTTTTACAAAACCTTTGAAAGGAATTCTTGGAGTCTGGGACTCTTTGGATTATTAAACAACTCCTCGGGAGTACCCTCTTCGGCAATAATGCCCTCATCCATAAACATTACGCGAGTTGCAACTTCTTTTGCAAATCCCATTTCATGGGTAACTATAACCATGGTCATACCTTCGTCGGCTAGTTCCTTTATTAGGTCGAGAACTTCGCCGACCATTTCGGGGTCAAGAGCCGAAGTAGGCTCGTCAAACAAAATTACTTTGGGATGCATGGCAAGAGCTCTAACTATAGCAACTCTTTGCTTTTGACCACCTGAAAGTGTTGAGGGATATTTTTCCGCTTTATCCTCTAACCCAATTCTTTTTAATAGTTTGAACGCGTTTTCTTTAGCTTGTTCTTTTACTTCTGTAATGCTAGGCACATCATAATATGTTTTTAATGGTTTTTCCTTTTTGAAAACCTTATTATAAAATTTTATTATTTCATTCGCAATTTTAATAAGACTGTTACGACGAATCTTCTTTTTGGCTATGTTTATGGGAGCAAGCATTATATTTTCCAAAACGGTAAGATTATTAAACAAATTAAATTGTTGGAAAACCATACCAATGTCTTCGCGGTGCTTGTTAATATCAACTTTAATATCCGCAAGATCCTCTCCTTGGAATATTATGGAACCACCCGTGGGATCTTCCATGCAGTTAAGACATCTTAAAAAGGTTGACTTGCCCGAGCCAGACGGTCCTATGATGGCAACCTTTTCGCCCTCGTTAATCGTCGTGCTTATACCCTTCAATACGTGGAGATTTCCGAATTTTTTGTTAAGATTAATTACTTCTATCATTTTTCCGTAGCCTCCTTATTAGTATTGTTTTCTTTTTCGTCACTGACATTTTTCCCTTTTATCTTATTAACAATTTTCTTAATGAAACCTTCTTTGTCTTCTCCGTTCTCTCCACCATTTGCCCTATCACTCTTTTGTAGTTTCTTTTCCATAAATTTAATGCCAATAGTGATTATTGCAACAAGTACGAGATATACTAGCGCTAGCATCAAATAAGGAATAATATATTCGTAGTTAGCATCTGCTATGGAACGGAATGCTTTGGTTACGTCCACTACTGCTATGAAGCTAACAACTGAAGTTTCCTTAATTAAAACAATAAATTCGTTACCTAGGGTCGGGAGAATGTTTTTTATCGCTTGTGGAATAACGATTTTTAACATAGCAGAAGAATAACTCATGCCAAGCGCTCTTGCTGCTTCCAACTGTCCTACGTCAACAGACTGAATACCACTACGCATAATTTCCGAAACATATGCGCCACTATTTAATCCAAAAATAATTATTGCAACAGTAACGCCATCTGCCGGGATATTCAAAGCTGGCAATAATACGAAATAACCCAAAAGCAATTGAACAACCATAGGCGTGCCACGGAAAAATCCCACATAAACACTTGCGATCTTGTCCAAAAATTTTGGCATAATTTTATACTTTGGAACAACTCTAACAATAGCTATAAGCGTTCCTATAACAATGCCTATAAGCAAACCGAGAACCGCAATTTCTACGGTTCTCAATAAGCCTTCTATAACGGTTTCATAACCTCTATAGGTTATAAAATCCTCATAAAATACATTCCACGCTTTGTTCATTTATTTTTTTCCTTGAAGAATAGCTTCTATGTCAGCCTTGGTTGTGCAGTTATCAAACTCGGTGTTGTCTTTCATAACGATAAGAACTTGATATGCTCCTTGATAATATGCATCGCTAAAGTTTACAACTTGCTTACGAGTAGCCGTTACACTCAAGCCTGCCATAGCGATATCAACGTTGTTCTTACCTACAGAAGTTACAACTGCATCGAATTCCATATCTTCGATAACAAGTTCAAGACCTAGCTTAGTAGCAATAATCTTTGCGATTTCCATATCGATACCAACGAAAGCGTTACCCTTCTTGTACTCGTAGGGAGCAAATGCTGCGTTAGTTGCTACAACAAGTTGACCAGCCGCGTTGCTAGCATTCTTTTGTGCACTAGTAATACCAACGATTTCTTCGTCACCAGCAATAACGTTGCCGTCGTCATCATATTCTAAGCTTGCATATTTATCAAAGATAGCATCAAGAGTACCATCAGCTTTGATTTCTGCAATAATGCTATTTACTGATTGGAGAAGAGCAGGTTGATTCTTGTCTACGCCATAAGCATATTCTTCGGTTGTAAGAGCAATATCAATCATTTTGATGTTGGAGTTTTGAGCAACGAGTTGTTTTGCAGGTTCATTGTCGATAATAACATAGTTTACAAGACCTTCTTCCATTGCTTTAACTGCTAGACCAGCATTGCTATAGGACATGCACTCAATGTTTGAATAACCAGGAAGAAGCATGTCTGCATCCCCCTTAACGTATAATTCACCAGTCGTTCCTTGTTGAACACCTATTTTGCATTCATTCTTGTTACAGCCAACAAGTGCAAATGCGCCAACTGCCAAAACAGCTATTAATAAAACGGATATAATGATTTTTTTCATATTCAAATCTCCTTGTTTTGTATTGTTTTTACGTAATATGCCGATATCATAGACTATTCAAATGCATAAAGCAACACTTTTTATGCATAAAATTGGATTTTTTACATTTTCTATAATTTACCAAAGGGTTGTGCGAATTTTAGGTGAATACTATTGTAAACGCGCGTAATTTATGTTATAATCACCCTAATGAAAAAGTTGCTCTCGTTAATTTGCATAACAATGGTAATTTTACTCCTTTTGGGGAGCGTTTTTGCATGTACGGATGGTACGCGTAAGCTTTATTTTACCGAAACCACCTACAATTTGTATCTCTCCGATGACAATCCCTCCGTCACTCCCGAGGTATTTACACGTCCGCGCGGTAACGATTACGTATTGACTGTCTCCAATCCCACTATTGCAAAAGTTGAAGGTGACACCATAATAGCACTAAAAGAGGGAATGGTAACCCTCACCGCAACCAGCGGAGATATGACGGCTACCGCAACCTTGATAGTACACCTAATGCGCGACGCCACTAACGACGACGATAAAACTAACGACGGAAAGCATAGCGTATACTTTATTACTGAGTACTCCGCAATAAGCGCACAAAGAGTAGCAAGTGGCGAATTAGCAATCGAGCCGGTTCCTCCGGTAAGACCGGGTTACAAACTTTTTGGTTGGTATCTTGACAAAGAATTTACCACCCCCTACGATTTTAATACGCCTGTACGTAATAATATAAATTTGTACGCGCTTTGGGGTTACGCCTCTCCTACGTATAGATTTTCTACCATGGACGACAAAACCTACGTTAGCGGTTTTGAGTACCCGCATATTCCTTACGATACTGCAGAACTTCCCGCTACCGATTCCAACGGAAAAGTTGTATATGGGGTAACCTCCGGTGCTTTTTCGGGTAACAAAAATCTTATTTCCGTCACAATCCCCGGGTGCTATCAAATAATAAATAACAATGCCTTTGACAAAATGCCAAAGCTGGAAAGCGTCACCATACTAGGCGAAGGATTACTGGAAATAGAGGAATTTGCTTTTAGCGAATGTACGTCTCTAAAAACCGTAAGTATAGGTGGAGAAAATCTAAACAAAATAGGTGCTTCAAGTTTTTACGGTTGTACTGCTCTAACCACCATAAATCTTCCAAACTCTATTACCGAAATAGGTGCTAGTGCATTCTACTCTTGTAAGTCTTTAAGCGAAATATCACTCCCCTCTTCTTTAGAGGTTATCCAAGCAAATACTTTTGCTTACACGGCGCTCGAAAGTGTAGATCTAAGCGGAATTAAGGCAATATATAACCAAGCTTTTTGGGGAGCAACCGCGCTTAAAACCATAACCAACCCCGACTCCATTATTTCACTTGGTAGTTACGTGTTTGGTAGTATGCTCTCAAACGAACAAAAAAATGCCACTGCTTGGTTAAAAGAAAATAGCGAAACCACTACTTTTGAGGGTAAAAACGGCTCTAAAGCCACCTACCTTGGAAATGCGTTAGTATACGTTAGCCCCGTTGGCGTTGGCACCAAGCCCTTGCCTACCTATATTAAACAATCTACTGCAACTGTAGCCGGTCAAGCTTTTAGCGATATTAGCGGAGCTTGTGCATACTTTATTGGAGTCAACCCTCCCACGTACGGAACCGCTGCTTTTGGTGGAGGCAACTCGGCAAGTCTATCTCCTAACGTTGATATAGTAGTTCCCGAAGGCATGACGGAAACTTACGCTCGCGCATTCTTAATCACCGAAAAAGATGATGAAGGATATTATTCCGCGACCAAGTATTCCCTCAGTCTCATCCAAAAAATATACGAGCGCACCCAATATCCCACCGTCATAAACGGTATGCTTATGTACGAGCGTTATCCTCTAGTAAAGCATGAGGGTGGTTTATATTACTCTCCCTCTTTAGCCAAGGAAGCCAACGACCCGTTAGGTGGCATAAAATATAGCTCGGAAGAAAAATATTTTGTCCTACATTCCTACTCCGGCACTGCAACGGAAATCGACCTAAAAACGTTACTGGATAACGATTGCCTTTCCAAAGGATACGTTCCGGTTATAGAGAAAATTTGCTCCTACGCATTTAGTACTAATACGACGCTACAAACTTTTAAGGCTACCAATAACATAAAATATATTGCCAACTACGCTTTTGCGGAATGTACTAAGCTAGATGCCATATATCTAACCGGCGAAGACGTTACTACCGATAATCTTAGTGCTTCTCAACTTGAAACCAATAGTTTTAACGGCACTATGATGCCAAAAGACTTTAAGGTTTACGTAAACGGCTCCCTATTAAACGCATACAAAGCCAAATGGAGCGCTCAATGTCCCTCGTTACGCGACAAATTCGTAAGTGTAGATTAATATGATAGCGATATATATTCTTTCAGCATTATCAGTAATTTTAGGTACGCTAAGCGGATACTTTAACGTGCGCAAAAATCCTACTAGACGCATTTTCACCAAGGGACTTGCATCACTATTGTTCCTAGCCGTTGCTCTTATCGCTTTATACATAAAAGGAGCCACCCTTTACGCAGTCTTGGTGTTGGGCGCGCTAATCCTTGGCACGATAGGAGACCTATATCTATGTTTGAACGAGAATATCGCGCTAAAAGAAAAGGCTTCCAACCTATTCTTAATAGGCGGTGCTTGCTTCTTTGGCGGACACGTTCTTTTCGGCGTCGTTTATCTTGTTAGCATACCTTTTGAATTATATCTAATCCCCTGTCTTTTCGTCATACCCGCGCTTTTGGGCGTAGCAGTCCTAATCGGCAGAAAAAAGATAACCCTTGGGAAATTTATACCCTTTGCTTTCGCTTACGGGTTAGTACTCAATCTAATGCTCGTAGTTACTATAAACGCCTTTATACACAACTACGACAATCCCTTTGGTATACTCAGCTTACTCGCAGGCGTTTTGTTCGTGATTTCCGATAGCTCATTGTTATTCAAGGAATTTTCACATCTAAAGGGTAATCGCGTGCTAATATACGTGGTTCTCGTAACCTATTACGTTGCGCAATGCCTATTCGCTTGTACAATACTCGCATATTAATATAAAGGAAGAGATTATATGAAAAAACTAACTAAACTTCAACTCGGTTTACTACTAGGTGCCGTGGGTATTGTATGCCTAGGTATCGTTTTTCTTCTCTCAGCAATGCAAATACTACCTCTCTTTAGCGCTATTACCAACGCTCTTGGCAGATATCTAATCGTTATTGCTACCATGAGTTGTGGCATAATGCTTTTTTCCAACGTTGCGCTAACGATAGAGGACGACAAACTTCGCAACGGACTAACCCTTGGTATAACGATATTCGCATTCGTACTGACACTCCCTCTCGTTTACGTTTTTATCGCCATATTCCCGGCAAACGTGGGTATAATGGGATTTGTCGGTCGTGAAATCATGATGCTAGATACCATAGTTGCAGGCTTCCACGGTTGGTTTGGCTCGGGCGCTTTCGTATACGTTGTATACGCGTTCATGTTAGTGGTTTCCATAGTTTTCTTGCTAGAACCCCTTGCCGTAGGTATACTTGCACTAAAAGGCAAGACCCTCGTATTATTCAAAAAGGGCGGTCCCCTCTTCTCCATTGAAGAGCTACCGGTACTAAAGAAAAAGAGAGAAAAAGAAGAAAAGGATGAATAATTTTTACGAACGTACTCGTTTACTCGTTGGCGACGACGCCATTAAAAAACTGGGCGATGCTAGCGTCGCCATTTTCGGTGTAGGTGGAGTCGGCGGATACGTTGCCGAAGCTCTTGCTCGTAGCGGTGTGGGTAGAATAGACCTTTTTGACAACGACACCATTTCTATTACTAACGTTAATCGTCAAATAATCGCCCTTAATTCTACCGTCGGCAGATACAAGACCGAGGTTATGTTAGAGCGCATTTTGGATATTAACCCCAACTGTAAAGTAACTGCTTATAACCTGTTTTACGACCCTGAAAGCGCCAAGGAAATAGATTTATCAAAATACGATTACATAGCGGATGCTATCGACACGGTAAAAAGTAAAATTGAACTCGTAAAACGTGCGAAAACTCTCGGCACTCCCATAATAAGCGCTATGGGTGCGGGTAACAAATTGGACCCAACGGCATTTGAAATAAGTGATATTTCCAAAACTACCGTATGTCCACTTGCTCGCGTTATGAGAAAGGAATTAAAAGCTATTGGCATAAATCACCTTAAAGTTTGTTATTCTAAAGAAGCTCCCCTCTCTCCCCTTCCTTCTTCGGAAGACAGTGGAAAGCGCGTTACACCGGGGTCAACCGCCTTTTGCCCCAGCGTGATGGGACTAATTATGGCTGGAGAAATAATAAAAGATATTATAAAATCATAAAAATCCCACATAAAAGGAAAAAGAGCCCGCTTGCTGGCTCTTTTTTATTTGTGGAGGAGGGATTGAGAAATTCAATTATAGTTAACGAAGGATTGCCGGCAAGCGGAGTGAAAAACTCTAAATCGGCTTCCTTTCGTTGTCTATATTCTATCAATCAAATTTGAATTGTAACGGTATGAGATACTGAAATTTTTGTGAATAATATATGAGACTGCTATGAATTGCCACCTATCTATTGATTAAAAGCATATTTTTTGTTAAAATATCGATATAACTCTTTGGGAGAATGGTATGAGCCAAATAAAATGCGTACTTTTTGATATGGACGGCACACTTTCCGACACCCTAGACGACCTAAAGGTCGCCCTCAATCATACGCTTACTAAACTCTCATTACCGCTACGAAGTCGTGAAGAAGTACTAAGCTACGTCGGTAACGGCATAGATGCACTCGTAATGCGCGGACTTCCCGAGGATGGAAAAGGTTATTTTGACCAAGCTCTTCCCATTTTTAAGGCGTATTACAAAGAACATCTTACCGACTACACTCGCCCTTACGACGGAATAAACGAACTAATCGATATTCTTATTGGAAAAGGAATAAAGATCGGAATAGTTTCCAACAAACTGCAAGCACCGCTTGAAAATATAGTCCGTTCTTTCTGGGGAGATAAAATAAACGCAGTTTGTGGAATAACCGACCACTATTCCCCAAAGCCCAGTCCCGACATGGTTAACGTTTGCCTAAGTAAACTTGGTGCTACTCTTGAAAGCGCATTGTACGTGGGCGATAGCCTAGTAGACGTTGAAACGGCAAAAAATGCCGGTGCTAATTTTATTGCTTGTTCTTGGGGCTTTTCCACAAGAGCAAAGCTACTTGATGCCGGCGCAAAAAACATTATAGATACCCCGATTGAGCTACTTAATTTCGTAAAATAGGTTCCTAAAATGACTAAACTTACTCCCGACAAATTGCTTTCTCCCTCTACAATTACCTTTAGCGATATTAAGGTAAATTCCTACTCGCGTCCTTTTAGTGAAGAGGTTGAGTACTATGGAAAAGAAACCTTAATCAACGTTCTTAGCGATATGCTTTACGTTAGGGAGTTTGAAAGCACTTTGAAGAAATCCAGGGAAAAAAGTCTGCTGGGCTACAAATTCACCTATCCCGCCCACCTTTCTATCGGACAAGAAGCGGTTGCCGTAGGAGAAGCTCTTGCTCTTAACGAAAACGATATAATTTTTGGTACCCATCGCTCTCACGGCGAGTTCCTTGCAAAATCTCTTAGAGCAATCAGGCTGTACGAAGAGGATAAATTGGAAGATATTATTTCCAATTACCCTACCGCTACCTACTCGGCAATCAAAGATTTCTTAAACGGAAACGCCAAGGAAAACGCTACTTTATTTATTCTATACGGCGCCTTTAGTGAAATTTTTGCTCGCACGACGGGTCTTACTCGTGGCCTTGGTGGTAGTATGCATTTGCATTTTATACCCTTTGGCTCCTACCCCAACAATGGAATAGTTGGTGGCTCTGCCCCGCTTGCCGTAGGCAGTGCTTTATTTGATAGAGTAAACGGCGGTCACACTTTGACGGTTGCAAACGTAGGAGACGGTGCAGTAAATTGTGGAGCTGTATACGAATCGATAGCATTTGCAACCATGCACCAGTTTAACAACCTTTGGAAGGAGAAAAAGGGTCTTCCTTTGCTATTTGTCGTTATAGATAACTTATACGCCCGCGGTGGAAATACCAAGTTGGAAACGGGTTCCTACGACAATCCCGCCAGATTAGGCGCAGGCTTTACCAAAAACCAAATGTTCTCAGAATCGGTAAACGGACTAAACCCCTTGGCAGTTGCCGATGCCATTAGTAGACATCGCAAGATAGCTCTTGAGGGCAAAGGTGCTACTATCGTCAATTGTACTACCTACCGTCACGAAGAGCATAGTATAAGCGATAAACTAAATCGTGATAGGACGGAAATTGAAAGTTGGCTAGCCCTCGACCCCATCGTTACATATTCAAAATTACTCGTTGAAAACGGCATATTGAGCCAAAACGACGTTGAAACTCTTAAAAAAGAGGTAAAAGAAAGGGTGCTTTATGCATACGAGCTTGCAATAAACGAAAAAATAAGCCCCGTCGTAGACCTTAAAAAGGAAAATGATTATATCCTAAAACTAATTTATAACGAAGGCTACATCGCGCCCACTTCGCCCGATAATGCTCTTAAGGCAAGTCCTATTTACGAAGAACTGACTAGGAAAAATGGCGAAAACTTTACCTTACGC
Organism: Candidatus Stercoripulliclostridium sp.; assembly: GCA_045535235.1. Lineage (GTDB taxonomy): Bacteria > Bacillota > Clostridia > Christensenellales > DTU072 > Stercoripulliclostridium_A. The sequence goes on along the minus strand of JAZSLG010000035.1, from coordinate 10,896 downwards.
GACGCAATATCTCTTGGAATAATGGAAGGATATCTCAATTATCCCTCTTTTATCTCCTACGGCGAGGACGTAAGAGGTTGGCAATCTAAAAAATCGGTATTTTTCGATTTTGATAAATATATTCCACAAGAAAAGCTATTTAATACCCCTATTGCGGAGTCTGCCATCGTGGGCGCGGAAATTGGTTACGCCATGCGTGGCGGTAACGTTATTGCTGAACTGCTTTACGCCGATTTCCTAACTCGTGCTAGCGACGAAATCATAAATCAAGCCTCCAAGTGGCAAACCCTTTCAGGTGGCACTATAAAGCTCCCTATGACTCTTAGACTGCCCGTAGGTAGAAGTTACGGCGGACAACACTCACAAGATTTATCCGGACTAATTGCAAGAGTGAACGGACTAAAAGTATACTATCCCACAACGCCAAGCGATATGCTTTCCGTTATGCGTTCCGCGATTGCCTCTACCGACCCTACCATTATATTTGAACCCAAAGAGTTCTACGATTATACCGACCCTTGCGCCAATCCGTTAAAGGTTGATAATACTCTAGTAAAAACGTCAATTAAAAAAGAGGGTAACGATATAACCATAGTTACCATAGGGCCATCTTTATACGATGCCCTATCCGTAAGTAAAGAATGTAACAAAGACTTGGAAATCATATCTCTAGTTAGCCTCAATCCCATAGATTACGCGCCAATAATAAACTCAGTAAATAAAACGGGCAAACTTATTATAATGGGTGAAAGCCCCGTCACGAGTGGTATTATGAGTAACGTTTGCGCCGTAGTACAAAAATCTTGCTTTAACTCCCTAAAAGCTCCTATCGAAATTCTTGGCTCACCAAACACTATAGTTCCACCAAACGGCACGGAATCCGGATACTACTGCCTAAAAGAACAGTTACTTTCCCTAATCTGGAATTAAAAATCAATTATAGATAACGTAAAAACGGCACCCTACGGATGCCGTTTCTTTTTACTAACTTTCAAATGAAATTAGTCCATTAGTTTGCAATACTCACTCATATATTGATAATTATCAATATTGGTCCAGTATTCATCAAAGTAATAGGTGGTGGAGAATACGAGGTCACTTGCAACCATACCTTGCCAAGTGTCTTCTGCTAGGAAGAAACGAGGATAGCCGTTGTCCCAAATTTCGATGGTTTGGTCAAGCTTGCTGTAGTAAGCATCGGGATCGTCTGCGTTCTTTCTAAGGTTGGGAAGGGTGATGTTTTCGGTAGCCTTAACGAGGTCGAGCTTCAACTTCAAAGTGTAGTAGCCCTCTTCTTCGTTATAAGTTACGGTTGCTTCGGAAATGGTTTCGGCAGTGACGTCGTGGTCGGTCAAACGATAGCCGTAATCCTTCTTTACCATTTTGCCCTTAACGCCCTCTTCCCATGCAATATCAAAAAAGGGATAACCTGCTTCATCAAAAACGGGGGTGGGTTGATGGTCTTGGTCGGGAGCAACGTACTTAATGGATTGGATATAATCCATGCTATCATCGGTATAGCGAGCTTCCGCAAAACGAGTGCTATCGCCGGCAATTGCGCCCATAACAGCCATAAGAAACTTAATGGTGGGGTTTTTGGTGTCACCATTAATATATGCGTATTCGGTATAGTGAGTTCTGTCTTGGTTGCGTAGGTTGAAACGATAACCTGCAACGGGAACGTTAAGCATGGTGTTGGTGTAGCTGGTTTGATATGCTACGTTATCTGCCGTGCAGTACTTTTCAGATGCAATTGCGTAAAGGTCTGCAGCAAACTTCTTAACTGCTTCGGTATCACTTGCATCGGGCATAACCAAATCAAGTTTTTCGCCCGCGGGCTTTTCACCCGGCTTAAAAGGTTCCATTACAGCGGGCGCATTGCCTCCTAGCATGGGTGCTAAGAAACCTGCAAACACCACTGCTATTACAACTATGGCGCTAAGAGCCACTATAAGTTTTTTTACTCTTTTCATCTTTATCTCCTATTATCAAATATTTTAGCCGTCTTCACCTAGCATTTCGAGAGCGCTCTTTGGAACTGCTTTACTATCACCGTGTTTTACGAAGAACATGAGCGCAATTGAAATAATTACACAAATTACGGAGTACAAGAACAAGTACTTGGTGCCCCATTCGTCCATTATCAAACCAGCGATAAAGGGGGTAATCGCTTGTGCAGACATTGTAGCGGTATAGTAAAGTCCGGTATATTTACCTATAGTTGCATTTGAAGAAAGCTCAACAACCATCGGGAAGGTGTTAACGTTACCGATAATTAAGCCGAATCCTGCAATCAAATAGAATATTGCATATAGATATACTGCGTAACTGCTGGGAGTTGCTGCAAAGAAGAATATTAGTAGATAACTTATTACTGCAAGGCCAAAGCCGAGCATAATGGATTTTCTTCTGCCAATCTTTACTGCCAACCAACCGACGGGAATGAATGCTACTGCACTAACGCCCATCGATACACCGCTTATAACGCCACCTATACCTGCCGATTGACCAAGCGTCTTGGTGATATAAATGGAAAGGTTGGAAGAAATAGCGTTGTAACCCATAAACCACATGAAAATGGAGGCAAGGATAAGGAAGAAAGATACCATTCTTGCTTTCTTTGCTTTACCGGTTTCAAGAGCCAAGGTTGCTTCGTCAACACCAGTTTGGACTTCGTCTTCTTCGTCGTTACTAATTCCGTACTCGGCACAAATATCTTGACACTCTTGGAATAGCTTGGGCTCTTTTACCAACCACAAGAACAAAGCAAGGAGTATTAGCATAGCACAAGCTACCGCAATAAATATTGCCATGTATCCGTAAGGATTAATCATGAACGTTATAGTATATATTAGGAATGCTACTGCGCCACCGGCACCACCGGCAAGGTTTATCATTGCGTTTGCTTGGGAACGTAAGGGCTTGGGCGTTACGTCGGGCATTAGCGCAACTGCGGGTGAACGGAAGGTCGCCATGGCGATTAGTACAAGCAACAATACTATCATATAAAGAACCAGAGGAGTAATGTTACCCATGGTAATCTTTTCAAAAATTTGGTCGGTAGCGTAACTATTGATACCGGTCTTAACGAAAGTATTGTACTCTTCGGTATATTCACCGTTTTCGTCAAGAGGATTAAGAGCTATCTTTAGGTATTCTTCCAAAGTTTCTCCACCAAAGTCCTTAAAGTACTTGCGGTCACAGTAGTCGGAATTGTGAGCGCCTTCGTTAAAGAGCATGGTATAAAGTTCTTCGGCATTATACGTTTTACCTTCGTGGTCGGTGTAAGAATAATTTTCCACGTAGGTAGTAGTAATACTCTCACGCAAATTTAAGGAAGATTTTAGTTGTGCGTTGGAAGTGATGGGAACGAATATCATAATGATAACGCTTGCAACGGTACCAAGTACGATAAAGGGAGTACGACGTCCCCACTTCGTATTCGTCTTATCACTAAGCTTACCAAACAAAGGTAGTAGGAATAAGCTTAGTAGATTGTCCGCACCCATAATCAAACCACGCAACGTGTTGGAAAGACCAAAGGTGTTTTCAAGTAATAGCGGTACTACGTAGTCGTAGGAAGTCCAAAATACTTGGATAACGGCAAACGCAAGACCAACTTTCAAAGTTCTCCAATAGTTGAGTTTCATTTCTCACCTCAAAAAAATTTATCCTTAAACATTATATACGAAAAAGAAAGGTTTTTCAATACCAAATATTGAATTAATAAATAAATTATTATATAATCATAGTATATTTAACCAGATATCAAAAACAAGGAGTTAGCTATGGCAAAAAAGAAAACCTTAAAGTTTAACAATACCACCCTGTTTATTTTAATAGCTATCGCCGTTATTCTCGGCTTAATAGTCGCCCTTGCCTTTAGTCCCGTAGGTCAAGGACTTATGGACGGCATGTTGCAAGATAACCAAGATAACGGTAACCAAAACAATGGTAATGGTGACCTTAAACAAGTAGTTCAACTTGGTGGAAACCTTTCAAACGTAAACCAAGAAGTCCTACTTGAAAACGTTAATTGTAAAATACATTTTATCAACGTTGGACAAGGCGACGCAATACTCTGTCAATTTAGCGACGGCGTAAACGTTCTTATCGACGGTGGTTCTACCAGTAGCGGTCTAGCTGAAATTAGAACGAACTTTGTAGAATATCTTTTCTCCGTTGGCGTAGTAGATACGATTGATTACATGATTATCACACACCCCGACACAGACCACTACAACATGCTAACCGCAGTAATGGACAGCTTCGAGGTAGAAAAGATTTTCTACAACGACACTCGCAAAAACACTACTTATTCCACTTTTATCGATAGAATTGCAGAAGAAGTTAGCACGGAAAACAATATTGGTTTTGACGGAGACGGCGAAGTGTACGACAACGTTATAAGTGGGGTTGGATACAGCTTTGATATTATTGCTCCCGGATACGAACGTTTCCAAGACGAAAACGAAGAGTTTGACGCTTATGAATCAAATGGAATGAGTCCCTTCGTTCTCCTTGAAGTATCAAATAGAAAGGTTTTATTTACCGGCGACGCTACCTATGAAACCGAAGAATGGTTACTTGAATACGTTGCTGAAACCAACTACGATATAGATGTAGACGTTCTAAAGGTAGGACACCACGGCTCCGACTCTTCCTCTACAGCCGAATTTCTCGCAAAGGTAAACGCCGAATATGGAGTAATTTCCAGTGACGACGGCACCAAACACGACCATCCTACGCCCCAAGTTATGAATAGATTATTTGATGAAGGCGTCGTAACCTATCGCACCAACCGTCACGGCAACATAGTTCTTAACGTGGACGTAGACGGAGATTTCGCATTCCAAGTCGACAACGAAGTTCCCGTTGATAACAATAAAAACGGTATTAACGATAAAATGATAATTACCCAAGACTAAAAATACTCATATTTAACAAATACGAAGTCCCTTCTACACATTGGAAGGGACTTTTTTTAGACCTTATTATTTCATTATACAATATATAAAAATGCACCTCTAAGCTTGCGAGGTGCATTTCATTAACTAAGTTTTAATTATGTTTTACTTGCAAGAAACAGAAGCAAGTTTATAGGTCAAATTATTTTCTACGATTTTAACTGGGATATGAGTAGAATATAATCCGGTAGCGCCTACGCCCAAAACGGAAAGACCGCCCTCGCCTTCAACAGAGTAGGTTACCTTAATGGGAGTACCTACGGGAGCTTCCGCCCTTTGTATAGTAAGCTCAACGCACTTGACGTTAGTTGCCATGGTTTGTTCAACGCCATCGGAAACGATTTTTATTCCCGTCACGTCCACGCCACCAACGTTATGGGTAGTACCGTTATAACGAACTTCGGGATTGGAGGTAGAAATATTAACTTTTACCTTTTCACCGGCTACGTTATCAATAACGGTATAAGAACCCGAGTAGTTGTTTTCTATGCTATAAGCACGAAGTACGGTATAAAGTAGTTCGTTATCTACAAAACCGGCCTTGATTCTAATCTTTTTCTCTTCGCCATCATTTACCGAGTAAATATAACGCTTGCCGTCGTAACGTGCTTTGGTGGTATACGACGTTCCGTTAGCGTTTACCTTCTTAGCACTTGCGAGAGTGGTAAAGCCGTCAAGTAGGCTTTCACTTGCCATAAGGATATTTCCCTCAAGGTCGCTTGCTAGCATAGTAACCCTAGTACCTTTAACGGTGGAAGCAGATACTTTGTGACTCTCACTGGTCATATTTAACACTTGGTCGCCGGCACTAACTCTTTCGGTTGTGATAATGAGAGCGCCAACCAAAGTATTACCGTCGTATATTTCATAACAAAGTTCCTCTTGATTGGTCCATTTTAGACCGGGGAGATCAACGTCGTTACTACAAGCAACTAGACTTATTCCTGCGCCTACGGCGAGTACGACAACGAGCATTACGATTAAAAATTTACGCATTACGTTACCTTCTTAACACAAATAATATTAGTATTATAGCTTATTTAACGCTCGTAGTCAACAATTATAAACTAACACTTTATACAATGAGTTCGCCTTGATTTTCATCTTGGATAACACGCATAACCTTTATTTCCTCAAGCGTAACTGCATCGTAGTAGATATAGTAGAACGCATCATCGTAGGTGCCGGCTACTTCGTAAGCCTCGATTTCCGTATTCCACTCGGTAGGGATTATAACGCGACGTTTTACTATGGGCTCAAATCCCTCCGTAAAGGTAACGGAATTTACGTCCCCCACCTTCTCCACAAGCGTCCTTTCCGAGTGATTGTATAAAAAATTTTGTGCATCCAATCCCAAAATCTCGCCACCAACAAGGCTGATTTTTATCTTAATTAGGTCGGGATAATAAATAACTCCATCTTTGACAAAAGCAAAGTTTATATATGCTATCTCTCCGTTTACGGATACCCAAACAGCCTCTAGGTTGTTATATCCTACATTTTCTAAAAAACCTTTTGATGCGGTAATCGCCTGCGCTTTATTAAGGGTTACCTCGCCCTCGACGTAGTTGCGTGCAACCTCTACGATATATCCGCCGGCTTTACTTATTTCCACCTCTCCGTCGCTAACGGAATAAAGATAGGAAGGTATGGCTCCTTTTACTTCGCCCCTACTTTCCGCCTCTCCGTAAATAGCCTTGACCCTATTTAATGCATCGCTTTCACTGATTTCTTGTTTGTCCCTAAGAAACTTAGCTTCCCTATCCAATAACCCTTCGGAAAAAGGTCCATCGTATATCATCTCGGGATAGTCAACCGTAGTTTGGTCAAAAGCATCGTATACGCCGGCAAGGGTTTTTATCCCTTCGTCTAGCGTTCCGTACAAATTACCACCGAGTGCAACCTGATTGCCTGCCTCAGCAAACGCTTTTTCCAACGCGGATACCACTTCGGTTAACTTTAGCAATTTTTCACCCTCGGATTGGGTAATGCTTTCATCGGGTAATTTTTTTGCAAGATAGGAAGAATATCCGCCCAATTGATTAATGAATTTTATCACTTTTGCAGTATCAAAAGCTTCGTTATTTAACCTTGACAAGTGAACAGAAATAACTTCACAATCCACGTAAACTTCTTGTAGTAGGTCTTTTTTAGTCTTATTGTAATTGGAAACCGGCACCTTTCTCAACTTGTTTTCGACGTCGCCAAGGCCGTCTAACGTTTGATAAAAAGCACTATCGTATACCGCCCCCATTTCGGTATTAAAAACTTTCACCTTGTGAGCAAATATTCCTAATGAAGTTGCAAGTCCTGCCACGAGAAGAACGCACACTATTATTAAAGATATTTTCCAAATTTTATTTTTTTCCATACCTCCTCCTATAAACAGAAAACGTGAGAGCCGATAGACAAATGTACCTCTTTTTGTCGTATCCAGTTACTGGTCGCCGTGCGAGGATTGTAATAGAACAGGCAACCATAGGTCGGATCCCAACCATTAATTGCATCTTGTGCCGCCTTCTTTGCGGTATCGTTTGGCGTCATATTAATTTGACCGTCGTTAACGCAGGTGAACGCCCAAGGTTGATAGACTACCCCAGATATCGTATTTGGGAACTGAGAGCTTTTTACTCTATTTAGCACTACCGCCGCCACCGCAACCTGCCCCAGATAGGGCTCGCCACGAGCTTCGCCGTACACTACGCGAGCAAGAAGATATAAATCTTGTGAAGCATAGGAACCGTTTGAACTACTATTTGATGCAGTCAAACTCATACCGAGAGCTTTTGCCGTTTTGGCGCCTACTTTACCATCCACGCCAAGCTTGTTTACCCTTTGGAAATATCTAACCGCCGTTTCTGTCTGCGCTCCGAAAACACCGTCCACCTTTCCGCTATAATATCCCCAGTTTTTTAGTTTCGTTTGGAGCGTTCTAACTAGTGAACCCGAAGAACCCCTCTTCAAAACAACGACAGCCTCGGCATTTTCTACCTTAGTGTCGTAAGCGTTAAGAGCAAGTAGCACCAGTAATACGATTATAGCAAGTAAAATGGGAGCAACGACAAATCGCAAAATTTTTTCCGCTTTCATTTTCACCTTCCTTTTTTTATTGATTATGGTCCTATCAAAAAAAAATACACCTGCAAACTCCTATTTTTTTATAAGCGTTGACTCCCCGCCGTTAAAAGGTTATAATATTAGGCAATAAGGAGTGAATATGAAAATACTAGAAGATAAAATTTTACAACACGGCAAAGTACTACCCGGACACGTTCTTAAAGTTGATAGTTTTTTGAACCACCAAATAGACGTTTCTCTATTAAAAGAGATGGCAAACGAGCTTTTTAACGAGTACGAAGGTGCGGGCGTAAACAAAATTTTGACCGTTGAAGCAAGCGGAATTGCCATTGCCACCATGGTAGCCGACCGTTTTAATTGCCCCTTGGTATTTGCGAAAAAGCATAAAACGTCCAACGTAGCCGGCGACATATATTCCGTACCCGTACATAGCTACACTCATAACCGCGATTATAATATTATCGTATCCAAGAGTTATCTTGGCAAAGATGACGTTGTACTCATCATTGACGATTTTCTCGCCAACGGTTGCGCCCTACGCGGACTCATCAGTTTGGTAGAACAAGCGGGAGCAAAGGTCGCAGGCTGTGGTATTGCTATCGAAAAAGGTTTCCAAGAAGGCGGTGCTTCACTACGCGCCGATGGATACAAAGTTTCCTCTCTTGCAATAATAGAAGAAATGACCGACGACTCCCTCACTTTTAGAAAATAATGGTTTTTGCACTCGTTCTCAACGCCCCTACTTTGGACGTTGAAATCCAAGAAAAGCTCATAATAGCCGCCGATGGTGGCTATCGTCACGTGGAAAACAAGCCTATATATGCTGTAATTGGCGATTTTGACACCTTGGGTTATACTCCAAAGAACGTTCTTACCGTGACACATCCTACCGACAAGGACCAAACGGACGGCGAACTCTCATTAGATTTTATTAAAAACGAGGGTGGAAAGAAGGTTACCATATACGGCGCGCTAGGTGGAAAAATCGAACACGTGCTTGGAAACGTAAATTTGCTTGCCTATGCAAACGAGATTGGATTGGATGCAAAGATTATTGATAAAAATAACGAAATATATTTTGTTCGTGACACTCTAACCATAGAAACCCTAATCGGCAACAACCTTTCCCTATTTCCTTTTGGTGGTGAGGTGGAGTTTGAAAGTAGCACGGGACTAAAATATCCCCTTGATAACCTAAAAATTTTACCGCACTCTTCTCTTGGTATTTCCAACGAGGTTACCGTAGGTAAAGTGGAAATTAAGGTAAAAAAAGGCTCTGCTATTGCCGTAATTTCCAAAAAAATTAAGAAAAAATAATCAAAAAAGGGGTTGACAAACCTTTTTTGCGGTGCTAATATAAGCACATCAACTAAATCGTGCTAGGGGTGATAGCGTAAGGCTATCTGAGATTACACCCTTCGAACTTGACCGAGTTTACACTCGCGTAAGAAAGCCATTTTCCTAGGAATTTGTAGTTCAAGTAATCTCGCTTGAACTATTTTTTTCTTAAAAGGCTCCTAGCAAAAGGAGAATTTTATGTTCACAGACCCATTTGCCACTTTGTCCCTTTTTGATAAAGTCGCCACCATTGCACTTTACGTAACAATCGGCGTAATCGTTGCAGTAGCCCTTTCTCTTATACTCGTTAAAAAGTTTAAGCCCGAAAGCATGCGTAAGACTACTATAATAGTAGGTAGTGTAGTAATTGCTTACACGATCACCCTACTTGCTACTTTGCTTGGATTAAAATTAGACGAATATATTTTAGAAGGTTATATCGATTATCTCACCTTTGTCCCCATCGTTGTGCTAATAGGAGTTATAGTCGTTCTTGCCGTAATTGGATTCGTAATGGCATTAAAGCGCAAAGAGTTATTACCAAAGTTTGGTCGTATATCACTTATCGCTATAGGCTTATGCGTTCTTGCGCTAATAGTTTCCACTCTAGTTAAAACTTATACCGTCGGAACAGAAATTGACGTTACCGGCGAAGTGTTAATGTATCTATTTACCGCTATCCTAGTAACGATAATAGCTGTTCTTGCACTACTATTTGGAAAGAAGGTTGCGACTACGACCAAGAGTATCGTTTACGCTTCCGTTACAATTGCAATGAGCTTCGCATTAAGCTATATCCGTTTCCTAGAGTTACCTCAAGGCGGTTCCATTACCTTTGCTTCTTTGCTCCCCCTAATGGTGTATTCCTATATGTTTGGCATCCGTAAAGGTGTGATTGCGGGTATCATATACGGCTTTTTACAATTCATACAAGCCCCTTGGTTTTATCATCCCATACAATTCTTACTTGACTATCCCATCGCCTTTGGAGCAATAGGTCTAACGGCAATACTAAAGGAAAAGAAGGTGCTTGGTAGCAAAGCTCCCATCCAATTTGCGCTTGGTGCTTTGATAGCCGTAACACTCCGTTATCTTGCTCACGTAATAAGCGGAATATTCGTATTCGGCTCTGCAGACCCTAGTTATGGAGCAGTTGCTTGGTCCTTCCTATACAATGCTTTCACCTTTGCCGACCTTGCCGTATGCCTTGTAGCCGGATGCATCCTCTTTACCTCCAAAACGTTTAACAAATTGCTGGAAAGAATATAAATAATCAACAAGTAAAATAGACCGCGATTTTTAGTTGCAGTACGCGACAAAAATCCCCCGACAATGGAAGTTTACTAATCGTAAATGACCCGCAGTCGGGGGATTTTTAACAAAGTAATGCGCTAGTCCTTGTCTTAGTGTTTGACTATTCTCTCTATTGTTAGAGTACGGTAGACCGCGATTTTTAGTTGCAGTACGCGACAAAAATCCCCCGGCAATGGAAGTTTACTAATCGTAAATGACC
>JAZSLG010000045.1:0-2395 GCA_045535235.1 Candidatus Stercoripulliclostridium sp. | reverse complement strand
ATTTCACTGCGTTGCACTCGCATGGTTTATTTTAATTTTATGTGCGGTGTACGGAACGCGGAAAAAGTCCGCATTCTTTTAACCAACATTACAATTAATTTTTATTTTTTGTTATTGCAACTAATATTGCAATAATTTCGTCGAGTTCATTTAATAGTTCTAAATCTTCTTTGGATAAATACCCAGTTTCATAAAGCAATTTAATCCAATACATTGTCTCATTTGCTTCTTTAAGAGCAACGTTCATTTTTGCAAGAAAATCGGCTTTTGATTGCCCTCTTTCCCCCTCAGCTACATTAGCACCAATACTAGTGCCACTTCGCAATAGCTGGTTAGATAAAGTTCGCTCGTTAATACTAATAAGCTTATTGTGTAATTTTACTATTTTGATTGCAAAATCAAATGATTTTTGCTCTATTATGCTATTTCTCATAATTGCACTCCTATAACGACTCGCCTAAATTCATTGTGAAAATAACAAAGTGTAGCAAAGCCGTTCCGCGTTCCGCACTTAAATAAATCCTTGTGAGCGAAGTGTAACGGAGTGAAGCCGTTCCGCGTTCCTCGTTCCGCACTCCGCACTCCGTAAGGCCGTTCCGCGCTCCGCGTTTACTCTTCTTTCCTTGTTTGCGAAACCTCGTGTAGCAAAGCCGTTCCTCGTTCCGCACTCCGCACTCCGTAAGGCCGTTCCGCGCTCCGCGTTTATTCTTCTTTCCTTGTTTGCGAAACTTCGTGTAGCAAAGCCGTTCCGCGTTCCGCGTTCCGCGCTCCGCGTTTAATAACTCCTTTTTTCCAAAGGATTATGACGACGATGCCGGCAATAACTCCGGCTCCGCCTACTACTCCAAGGGTTATCCAAAGGGGAAGAAGGTTTGTTGCTCGACTGGCGTCACGATAGACGAGATAGTATTCGCCACCGTTTAGCGTGGAGCTAAAGCGTAACCAGTTTTCGCCACCCAATTGCTCGCACTCCACGTATCCGTCCGCAGTTTTAAGATATATCTTAAAGTCGGCAACGGTTTGGGGGAGTCCAAATATTTCAAATACCAAGGGTGCCTTGGGGAGAGTGGATTGTAATCCGTTAACGGTTAGGGTGTAGGTAAGCTTGTAGGCTTTGACGTCACCCTCCAAGTTGGCCACGTCAAGGAGTGCTTTATCCAATTTGTCGCCCTCGTAATTTGCTACAATAAAGTTTGCAACTACCACTTGTCCACCAAGGGAAGTAATGGTTTCCTTGTTAAGGTTATAGCACTTTATGGTAGCGGGCAAAAGTAGGTCGCCGTTTACGGTAGTCGTGGAGTAATTTGCGCCTTGGCTATAAGCGTTTTTGAATATGGTGTACTCGTTGCGGAAGAATGAAAAGTAGGCGTTTGAAATCCCTTCACGGTCAGTTTGGGATTCTCCTGCGTAAAAACGGAGCAAAAGCTCGGAATAAGCGTTAACGGCGTTTTCGTAAACCACACTGCTAACCGCGTCCTTGTATTCACTAAGCTCGTCACCTATTAAAATCATGTAATCTTTGACTGAGTAAGTTGCGCCCGAGCTACCTGCGGAGGTATCGGTTACGTCAAAGCGATTGTCGTAGTCAATGTGGATTAATTGCTTTATCAAAAGGTTGCCCACTCTGTCTACTACGAAATAGTAGTAGTAGCCGTTTTGATTAATATCAAACTCCAGCTTTTGGTTTAGAATGGTTTGATTGGGTGAAAGAGGCTCCCAACTAGCAACGTTATCAACCGCCAAGTTTTCCAAATTTTCCTCGGTTTCCTCGTCCAAAGCAACGTTGGTGCGTACTATTAAAATTTCGGCAAGACCGGACTGCGCCGAGGAGATAAGATTAGTAACTTCCTTGTCGTCAAAGGCTATTTGTACCGGCAAAATTCTTTCGTCACTAGCGTCGCGCAAGCCCTCTTTTAAGCCAAAAGCGGAAAGTCTTGGTCCAAGGCAGTCTATATCTTTTACGAGAGTGTCGGCTTTCAACCTATCCGTTTCTCCGTTTAGGGCGCATTCCACGTACAAGGTGCCGTTAAAATGTACCTCTACGTAAAAGACCTGCTTGTCGTTAACCAAGGTTATATCCGTCCAACTACTTTCTATTACGCCAAGGGTACCGGTTAGTACGGAATGCTTTTCCACCTTGCCCTCGTGTAGCTTAAAGGGAATATCTTCGTCAATATCGGCATCCCCTTTTATTGCGTAAATTTGTTCACTACTATCAAGCTCGTAGGCAAAATAGACGGAAACGGTGGACTTGGGCATGGTAATTTTAAGTTTCCTACCCGTCGCGCGTGAGGAATAGGTAGCGTTTACCAAGCCCTCGGTGACGTCGGCGATTTCCACGTATCCGCCACCACTGCCAATAATATCGGAGTTGTCGGCACGAGCAACCGTACCC
>JAZSLG010000027.1:0-40268 GCA_045535235.1 Candidatus Stercoripulliclostridium sp. | reverse complement strand
ACCATTCCGCCTAGGAAAGCTGTTTTTCCCTCAACTTGCAGTAAGTATTGCTTTGCTTGTTGGAGGCATTGGCACTATCAGTTTGGAACATTATACTATTGGCCTCGTGTACGCTCTTTTACTTGGCGTAGCAATACTATTCTTCTACTTCTTTTTCTATCTTTATGCTTATCCTCCTAAGAACGTAGATTTCAAAAATTGGATTGCAAACATACTCAATTTAATTGCTATTGTAATAGTTGCACAAGTTATCACTAGATATATCCAAGAATATGAAATTCACTCAAGAATTGGTAGTGGCGTTTCTATTGGATGGGGTATTGCAAACAACTACGCGACCATACTTTTGTTTACCGTTCCCGGCACTTTCTACCTGGCAACTAAATCGAAATTTAGCATATTCTATATTTTGAATGCCGTACTGCAATATATCGTAATAGTAATTAGCTGGTCAAGAGGAGCTACCCTATTTGGAGCAATCATTCTTCCCATGCTACTCATAGCATTCTTCGTTACTACCCCAAAAGAAAATAGAAGATTTGCCGTTGGTGGATTTGTAGTCGTTCTTGCTTTGCTCATTGGAGCTTTAATTGCTCTATGGAATCCAATCATGGATTTAGCAGACGGCATTCTTGCACAAGGAACGGGCGTAAGCGGTAGAGATAAACTTTACCAAGAGGCCATCGACGTATTTATGGCTAATCCAATATTTGGTGCAGGCGTAGGCTTTGACGGAGTTTATTATAGACAAGAAACCATGCCCATGTACTGGTTCCACTCCACCCTATTCCAAATCATAGGCAGTATGGGAATAGTAGGAATAATTTCTTACGCTTGGTACTATTATGCACGCTATAGAGTCATGGTTAGAAAACGTTGTGCTTTTAGTGCTTTCATGATCATTGGTATGATTGGCTTTGAAGGATACTCCATGATAGACACTGGCACGTTCGTACCGCTACCCATCATGTTTATAATTATACTAATGACCCTTGTAATCGAGCTTGATAACAAAAACCATCCCGAAACTTTTATCGATTATAAAGCACTGATAAAGGGTAAAAAGTAATTTTGATTATACCAATAAAACAAGAGCCTCGCTAAGAGGCTCTTTTATTTGATTTATTTTTATTTAGGTATCCAACATTTTAATTATAGACACCTATTTTATGATTAATTAACAACAACCATCATTTAATTTTAGTAGTACCGCACCTTGTTTTGCTTCACAAAGGGGACATACCTTAAAGGCTTCGGTTGAAGTTTCTTCATATCCACAACCACCACATTTCCACTTAACGGGTTTATCCTTTTTATAGAGGGTACCACTACTCATTTGACAGTACAAATCTTGCAACATTAGACTGTGGCAATTTTCTACTTGACGTATCATTTTATAAAGATTAGCAATATCTTCAAACCCCTCTTCTCTTGCCGTTTTTTCAAATTCGGCGTAAATTTCCTCACTTTCTTTCTTTTCATCCTCGCTTGCAAGACGTAAATTTTCTATCAAATCCCACTTTTCCTTGAAAGGATATCCCCCACAAATTTCAATATTATCAATGGGTTTATCACTGGCTTTTTGAATATAGGTATAAAACATTCTTGCATGATTAAATTCGTTATAGACAATCTTATCTATAATTTCTGCAAGCGCCGTATAACCCTCTTTGCGTGCGCCATACTCGATAAACTTGTACCTAACATGTGCTTGACATTCCCCGGCATAGGACTTTGCCAAATTGAAATAAGTCTTACTGTTTAATAATTTCATAACAACACTCCTTAAATAAGAATATTCAAATTATTGCCCGAGCCAAAAAAAGTATACAAAAAGTATAAATGTCAAAAATGAAATTCAAATAGACTTGCAAATCCATTTTTATTCATATATAATAATTGTGCAAAAAAGTTAAAAACGATATGCTTCCTTAGTTAAATGGATATAACAAGCCCCTCCTAAGGGCTAGTTGTGGGTTCGATTCCCGCAGGGAGTACCACAAAAAAAGGATACCAGATTCGGTATCCTTTTTTTGTACTCCCTTGTGAGAACAGCACACCCGTTGGCTTTAGCCAACTGGGTGCGCAAGTTGCTTTAGCAACCTGGCAAAAGTGAAATGCTTGCATTTCAAGCATATCATAGAAATTCATTTTTTACGTGTATTGTTCTTAGGTATACTCATTCTATCGTGCGAGACAATCTTTTGCGTTCCCGCGAGGGATTATTACAAATACTAAAGTTGTCATTAATTGTATTTTAATGCTTATTAAAGAAACAAAATATTGACTTTTAGTAATTGATTATATTATAATCAATTTTGGTATATTTATGGCAAAAGGCAAATTCCCAAAAGTTAAAATTAATCTTTCCGAGATAAAATTCCTTCAAACTATGAAGGAGACTTTTGTTGCCTCGTTGCCTCTTGCGGTTATAATCGTAATATGCCTTTTCTTTGCGCCATTAGATAAGCCTATTGATTACGTTAAAATCGCAGTCGGATACGTTTGCATAGTTATTGGTCAATCGTTGTTTCTCTCTGGTCTGGATGCCAGTATTTTGCCAATTGGAAGAATGGTTGGCAACTCATTTTCCAAGTATAATAAGCTAATTTTCGTACTTAGCTTTGGATTTGTCTTTGGACTTCTCGCAACCGTTGCAGAACCTGCACTTGCCGTTCTAGCAAAACAGATTAACCTTATTATCCCACTTGTAAACAGTACTTTGTTCATTTGGATTACTGCAACGGGTATAGGTATTGGCGTTGCTATCGCCCTACTACGTATAGTTAAAAACATTAATATAAAACTAGTATTTGCAATTCTGTACGCCCTAACATTCTTGCTCGTAATCTTTGCTCCTAGTGAATTTATTTCACTGGCATTTGATGGTAGCGGTGCAACAACAGGCGATGTTTCGGTTCCCTTTATCCTTGCTTTGGGACTCGGAATTTCGGCAACCGCCTCCAAGAGCAAGACCAACGACGACTCGCTTGGTATCATAGGAATAGCTTCGGCGGGACCCATTATTGCAGTCCTTCTTTACGGCATAATCCTTAAAGCAATAAACGGTGGCTCCCTTCCTCCAGAGAACGTTTACGATATGGCAACCAATCGTGGTATAGGGGATATTCTCTTTGCCAATCTGGGCGACGTGGCGCTTGCCGTTCTACCAATAGTTTTAATCTCCGTACCATTCCTATTATTCCTATTAAAGCTTCCTAAAAAAACGTTTGCAAAATATATGCTGGGTATTATTCCAGTATATATAGGTCTATTAATTTTCCTTTCCGGAATAGATTATGGGTTTGGATTTGTTGGACAATATATTGGCCAAATATTCTTTGATGCTTCTCGTCCTACCTGGTTCAAATGGATACTACTACCCGTAGGCTTCGTTCTTGGCGCATCAATTACAATTTCCGAGCCTGCCGTAACCGTGCTTGGCGTACAAATAGAAGAGCTTACCAATGGTCACATTAAAAAGTCCACCATACGCGTCACGCTTGCGCTTGGCATAGGTATTGCATCTCTACTATCCATACTAAAGATACTAACCGAAATAAATATTCTTTATTTCCTAGTTCCCTTGTACGCGATATCACTCATAATGATGATATTTACCCCAAAGCTATTCGTAGGTCTTGCTTTCGACTCCGGTGGCGTTACCGGTGGAGCATTGACTTCGGCTTTCCTAACCCCTCTTACGTTAAGCATTGCAAAAGCCGTTGCAGAAGCAAATGGTAGCAATATGTCCATTCTAACCAATGGCTTTGGTATAATTTCTTTTATATCGGTTACTCCTCTAATAGCCATTCAAGCGCTTGGAATAATTTACAACGCACGCCTCAAACGCGCTCAAAACGAAGTACAAGATGAAACGTTTGACGACCTTGAAAGCTTTGTTACCGAGTTGCCAGCATCTACTACTGAGGAAGAAATCGCACAAGATGCTACTATTCTTGATGACGTAGGCACTACTTCCGATAAGCCAGTAGAAGAAAGCGAAGTGGAAAACAACAAACACGTAATGGAAGAACCCGCTATCTCTTCTAACGCCGTGGAAGATACTATCATAAGCAGTATTGAACAAGAAAATGCTATCGAAGATGTCGCACTTGACGAGATCGTTGAAGAGTCCACCGTCGAAGAGGAAAAATTAAAGGACGAAGAAGATATAAACCCTATCGCTATCGATGAACAAACAACGGTAGAAAATAATCAATCAGCCCCTATTGAAAGTGAGGATGATACAAATGAGTGACATTCAAAGTAACGGCTTGCAATATTTTGTAATTATTGCCGAGCAAAAGAAAAAGAACAAGTTTTTGACCCTACTGAGCGAATATAACGCACACGGTACACAGGTCGTATATGGACACGGCTCTATGAGTCCTAGCGCTATAGCCTCAGCATTCGGTTTTGAAGCTGAACAAGGTAAAGTATTAATATCTTGTCTAATAAAAAACGATAACGCTATCAAGCTACTTGACGTGCTTTATAACGATTATAACTTTAAGAGGCCAAACACCGGTATTGCATTTAGCATCCCGGTTGAAGGTTTAACGTTTTAGGAAAAAGGAGATAGTCATGAACGATTTGAAAGCTTTATATATTATAGTTAATGCAGGATTTGCTTCCGAGGTAGTTGATATTGCACGCTCTATGGGTTCCACCGGCGCCACCATAATTAACGCAAGAGGCTCCGTCGCAAAGCCCAAAACCATTCTTGGTATAACGATAGATACCGAAAAAGAAATCGTGCTTAGCGTCGTTAAAAAAGAGGTTGCCCTAAATATTATGCAAAAGGTAAAGGAAAAAGCCGGCGTCGGCACACCTGCTCACGGGCTTTGCTTCTTCCTTCCCGTTGAAATGTCAACGTTGACCATTCACGAGCAAAAATTCGACGAATAGTTTTATCAATCCCTCCTTCATCCGATTTAACGAATAGGAGTTAAGTCGGATGAAAACTATTATTTGTTTTTTATCGCTAGGAGTTTTTTCTCTTTTTGCGTATTATGTTTTTACAAGCAAAGCGAATCAATTTTATCTCTTTTCATTCTAATTATATATAGTATTATTTACAATGTATAGCATTGTAAATAACGGTCGTTTTTGAGGCAAAATATCGTAAAAATTACAAAAAAATTGCAAAAAATGTCTGTTTTTTTGTTGACATTGTGAAAGAGTAAGCGTTATAATCAGCATGTAAAAAACATTTTAACTTTACTTCTTCGTGTACAAAGCCCCAGTAATTTAATATGAGAGTGTAGTTCAGTCCGGTAGAACGACGGGATCTTTTTGGGAGAGTCTTGTCAAAGGCTTTAGACTGCAAATTTTTTTAGAAAAGTGGTATTAACCCGTAGGTCGTAGGTTCAAATCCTACCACTCTCATTTTTTATTTTCCGTGGTGAGATGTGATAATGGTAGTCGGCTTGTTTGCTAAACAAGTGGGGATTATACCCTTGCGAGTTCGAGTCTCGCTCTCCCCGCCAATTTATATTTACCAATAAAAACCTATCAAAGACGGTAACAGCAATTATATAGGAAAAATTAGAAAAGTACCTGAATCCCGTCTTGGAATTATTATTAAATTCATAGGAGGATATGACCATGAAAGACTTCATGACTGAATTGAAAAAAACTTTATTATCAGATTTTAACACTTCTGTTACAGAAAACGGTGCCTTAGGCTATCGCACGACCGGAAGTGATTTGCTTGACCTAAATTTTGCGGTATCTTCTCTTCGCAATCTTCCCGATTGTCAAGTAGTAGAAAAATTCAAGAAGTCCTTTTTCCAAAACAAATTGCTCGCTATAAAGTGGCTTTTCTTTGCAAGCGACGTGCGCCTTGGCCTAGGCGAAAGACGTCTATTTAGATTGTGCTACAAATTCCTTGCTGAAAGCGAGCCTAACTTAGCTTTGGCACTCATGCCCTTGGTTGCCGAGTACACTCGTTACGACAACTTGCTCACTTTGCTGGATACTCCTCTTGCAAAAGAAGTATGCAACTATTTGAAAGAAACTCTACTTAGCGACAAAGCAAAAATGGAAAAAGGCGAGCCTATATCCCTTTGTGCCAAATGGATGCCCTCCGTTAACACTTCTTCACTTCAAACTCGCAACTACGCTAAAATACTAATTGCAAATTGGGGAATATCCCCAAGAAACTATCGCAAGTTGCTCTCTTCATTGCGTGGTTATACTAACGTAGTTGAAGTAAAAATGAGTGCCGGTGAATGGGATAAAATAGACTACTCACAAGTACCATCCAAAGCCAACTTAAAGTACGGTAAAGCCTTCATGCGTAATGACGAGGATAGACGCAAGGAGTTTTTGAAAAAGTTGACTTTGGGTACCACTAAAATAAATGCAGGTGTACTATATCCTCATGATATAGTAAGCAAGTACCTTGTACGCATTAAGCTACATGCGCACGATAATACCCTAGAAGAATTGTGGAAGGCCCTTCCCGATTACGTAAATGGACAATCCAATACTCTTTGTGTTTTGGATGGCTCCTCTAGTATGTATTGGGGAAAGGTTGGAAACACTAACCTGAACTCCTTACAAATAGCCAGCGCTCTTACAATATATTTTGCCGAGCGCTCCTCCGGCGCATACAAAGATAAGTTCATAACCTTTAGTGAAAATCCTCAATTGGTAGATTTGTCCAGCGGAAAATCTCTCCACGACAAATTAGGTATAACCCTTTCCCATACTGAAGTTGCAAATACCAATATAGAAAAGGTCTTCGATCTTATACTTGCTACTGCAATAAATAACAAAGCTTCTCAAGAAGATATGCCTAGTAACGTCTTGATACTATCAGATATGGAGTTTGACGGTTGTAGTTGCGCATCCTCTTGTAGCTTACAAAATAAGGGAGCTTCCAACAAGTTATTTAAAATGTTTGAAGCACTCTACGCTCATTACGGTTACAAGCTCCCTCGCTTAGTATTCTGGAATATATGCAGTCGTACCGGCACTATACCCCTAAATGAAAACGAAAATGGCGTTGCTCTTGTTAGTGGTTTTAGCCCAACCGTAATGGATATGGTGCTCTCTAGCAAACTTGATCCCTACGAATGTCTTTTAGACAAACTGAACGATGCTCGCTATGATGCCGTTCAAAAAGCCGTTATCGACCTTCTTTAAGTCGAAAGCGCAAGTAATCTAAAGGATGTCGCAAGGCATCCTTTATTTTTTTATTGAAAACCAACTTATAAAATGATAAAATTAAAAAGTCAAACTTTAACCTAGCCGGTTAAAAGGAAGGTGATTACCATGTTAATACTAGGACAATATAATGAAGCAAAAGTTTTTACCGACGTCATTGATGATGGCGCCATAGCTCAAATACAAACCATGTGTGACTCACCCATATTCAGCGGTCTAAAGTTGCGCATTATGCCCGACGTTCATGCCGGTACCGGTTGCACTATTGGTACTACCATGACTATTAAGGACAAGATTATCCCCAACATGGTAGGCGTTGATATCGGTTGTGGTATGGAGTGCGCCCTTCTCAAAGAAAAGGAAATTGATTTTGCAAAGCTTGATGCAACCATTTACGCTCGTATTCCCTCCGGAATAAACGTTCGTAAAGAACCTCACCCCCTTGCAAAAGAAATAGATTTGGATAGCCTAAAGTGCGCTCGTTTTATAGCAAAAGACCATTCCTACAAAAGCATAGGTACGTTGGGCGGTGGAAACCACTTTATCGAAATCGACGTTGATAGCGATTCTAACCTATGTTTGGTCGTTCATTCAGGAAGCCGACACTTGGGTGTCGAAGTTGCCGAATACTACCAAACAGAGGCCTATAAGCGCCTTTGCGGTAACTCAAACATGCAAATTCAGGCAAAGATAGCTGAGTTAAAAGCAGAAGGCAAGCACAAAGAAATCCAGTCCACAATAGATGCCATGATGCTCCAAACATCCCCTATTCCAAAAGAACTTGCCTACGTAGAAGGTGAGTTGTTTGACGACTACATCCACGACATGAAAATCGTTCAACGCTTTGCCGTTTTGAATCGTCAAGCCATTATTCAAGAAATAGTTGACGGTATGGATCTTCACGTATTGGAACAATTTACAACCATACACAACTACATTGACACCGACGTTATGATTTTACGTAAGGGTGCCGTTTCAGCCCGACTTAACGAAAAGCTATTAATTCCTATCAACATGCGTGACGGCTCTTTAATTTGTCTAGGAAAAGGAAACGATGACTGGAATCAAAGCGCACCCCATGGTGCAGGTCGTCTACTTAGCCGTGGTAAAGCGCGTGCAACTTTGACCGTTGAAGATTTCGAAAAAGAAATGTCTGGCATCTACTCTTCTTCCGTTGGTCGTTCTACTCTCGACGAAAGCCCTATGGCATACAAGAAGCTGGAGGATATCGTGGATAACGTTGCTCCTACCGTTCAAATCATATCCCACGTTAAGCCTGTTTATAACTTTAAAGCAAGCGAGTAGTGATCTTCTATCGTTTTTTATAGGAAAAAGCCTATGTAGCATAGGCTTTTTTTATTTTTTAATCTTCTTAATATTGGGTATTGTAATAATAGTTATATAGTGTTATAATATTATATATGCGTATGCGCGCATGAGAAGGTGGATATGAAAAAGAAACTCATTATTCTTGGAATACATCTTACTGTAGTCGCCCTCGTCCTTATTTTGACGATGGTTACTCTTGCGTGGTACACAAGTAGCGATAAGGTTGAAGCAAACAATGCCGTTATAACTGCCGAGCCCCAAGACAATATTAACATCGAAGAAATTCCAAGTAATATAAATCACTATTCCGGACAAACGGGACTAGGCGGAGAAGACGCCCCCTATGTTGCTACTAAAATTTATCTTATTAGCCAAGAATCCAAACATGCTGATGATGCCGTTACGTGCAACCTTAAAAACGTTAGTGTTAAACTGGCTAATGGAAATACAATAACTGAAGCCACAGAAGGCTTTAGCGATATACTAGATGCTTTCACGTTTAGGGTATCGGTCGTCGAAATAGATGAAAACAATCAAGTTACTAATACAAAGGGTGTATTTTATCCTGGTGAAAATGGTATTCTTGTTGATAGAGATAATAACGAATTATATTATCAAGACGAAAACTTTTTCACAGTAGAGGAAAATGCCCCATCCACTACTAAAACTTGTTTCACTCACATACAAATTGAACTAATCTTCTTGGACGAAGAATCGTACAACAACGCCACTACCGCTGGCGAAAATGCGGAAATTACCCCCTTCCGTTTTTCAAGCTACGACTATATGGGTTCAACTTTTAACGCTACGTTTGCCATTGGAAAAGAAGAAGGTTCATTAATAAACTAATTCACAAAAAAGCATAATAAACATGAAACAAAAAACCACTCTTATCATCATAACCTGCTTGCTTACCGCATCACTTGTACTCGCTATCGGTACGGTAACTTTTTCATGGTATCAATCAAGGTTAAGCTCCGACCAAGGCATGACAATCCCTGCAGATGGATTCTTGATAGTAGGTTTTGACGAAAATCCCGAGGTTGCTGTAGGAACTCTAGCACCCGCAATCGCAAAAGAGAACGCTGTTCGTGATAATAAATATTTTGACGTCAAACACTTATATAATGAAAGCGATGAAAACCCTAGTTGGATTGAAAAGGAAGCGCAAGAATACACTCATACCGAGGTTATAACCTTCTACGAAGACCCTACCAACGAAAATATTCAATCTTATAAATTTCTTTTAACAGCACAAGCTTTCGTAAAACAAGGCGAATCCGAAACCAAATATAACATAAACACCAATAGAGAAATTGTCTTTGATATTTCCGCTTTGGTTGACTATACGGATTTAGAAGATCCCGCCTCCCCTATTGATATTACACCCGGAACGCCATTTTATATTGATGGAAGCGCAAAAATAACGTTAACCATAACCATGTGGCTCGCCCTTCCTGATGAACTGTGCGATCCCATGCTTATTTCTAACGATTTATATTGTGAGTTCGGTATAAAAGCAGAAGCCGTAACCCAATAAAACTATTAATTACCCAAAGGAGTATTTAGTAAATAACTGGCGCTATCGCCGGTTATTTCTTTTGTGCAGGTAAATTCTACGAGTTCTACACATCCTGCAAAAGCAAGGGGTTCTATCGTAATATTACCCTCTCCGGATATAGTAACTGACTTTAATCTAACCGCATTTGCGAAAACGCCTTGGTCTATCTTTGTTACGCTTTGCGGTATAACTACGCTTGTTATAATATTGTTTCCAGCAAGATTTGTATTTATTTGGGTAGCCGAACAGGAGATTCGCGTGACCGATATCCCATTATAAGTAGAAGGAATTATCAATTCCGAAACAAGTCCGGAGTAGCCTACCACTGCGTATGAATGAGGGGTGGGGGCATCGGTAAAAGCTCCACTTTCATCAAGCCCTTGGTAGATGATATATTTTGCCGAAGGATTAAACTCATCCGTGGGAACTTGAACTTCCGAATAGTCGGTTGCCTGTTCCCTCCAAATGGCATAGGTGGTTACCGCTAATGCTAGCGTTATGGTTACACATACTAGAATTATACTTATTATTAGCGTTCTATTCTTCATCACTTTCATCCTCTTTTGGTATTCTAACGTTTTGGCTTTCTATATTGCTAACTTCTACTTTTTTGCTAAATAGTTGTTTGATTTTGTCTATGGGTAGTTTGCCTTGTCTATATAGTACAATCACTACCGCTACACCGCTTATAACAACGGCTATTGCAATGGAAATAAGTAACCACGCCCACCACTCAAGAGCGCTATCGCTAATAGGCCATGCTTCATCGGTAACAATCTTAAACTCGCCTAGAGCCGGGGTTTGGAATATTAGATAGTTGCCCCCCACTCTACTTTCCAGCAAACGATACTCGCCATCTACTTTTAAGTAAACTTGCATTGTTCCGCTAGCGCCTTCCGGGAGTAGTATATTAACCGTATAAGCTCCCTCTACACTTTTTCCGCCGAGTAAAATATTGACGTAGATTTCTTCTCGTGTTGCATGCGAGATATCCATAGTGAGAGTTGAACCCGCATAAAAACCCTCATCCGTATTTGTAACCTTACCTATTAAGGCAGTCAATTTGCCATTATATACGTTACCGCAAGAAATATCGGTAGGATTAATTACTACTTTAACATTCTTTTCTGCATACAAGTAATTGGGACTCTCGTTTACATAGTACTTGATAATATGCTCGCCTATTTTCTTAAGGTCGGTCGTGCTTTCATAAGCGATGGTTTGCTCACTGTTATTTATGTTTACGCTAGGCACGTGAACGTTACCATTATAGGCGAAGTTATAAACCTCATTTGCGCCTATTATTGGCTTTGCCTTACCTATCACAAGTAACCCTTGCATGGGCGGTATCAAATTATAATTCTTAGTGTCGCTCTGAACAAATTGAACTTCCACCAAGTATCTACCTGCCCCCGTCTTAGCATTATTATGATATATTGCAGTTACACCACTTGGTAGTTCACCCTTTATTGCAAGCGAGTGCGGATTACCATCATAGACTACTTCTTTGTTTTCTACCGACACTCCACTCATATCATAGGTAGCTTTGTCTATCTTTAACGTTGCCTCAAGCTTACCATCGATAGCATTGTAGTTTATGGTATCCGTTAAAGTAAAAAGTGCCTCACATTTGTAGGTACCTACCTCTATCATTGGCGAAGTGGGTAAATAACCACTAAAAGCAACACCGACAGGGATATTTCCCGTGTATGCTATTGCGTGCGACTCTCCGTCATAGATCACACTTTTGTCAGCAAAAGTGATACTACTCATATCTATCGTTGCCTTTTCTAGAATAAGGGTTATCGCTCTGTAATACAAGTTATAGTTTGAACCCGAATCAAAAACGGCAGAATACTCCTCTTTGTTAACCACGGGAGTTTCGTTTGGATTAACCCAGCTCCACCCTGCATTAAGCGTATAGTCCGAAAGAGTTTTTGTGGGTGAATAGGTTCCGTTCAAATCCGGGTGCATAACGCCACTAACAGTTCCCTTGTCGACAATTACCCTTATCTCCAAACGATAGTCATTGTAGTATGCCGGATTTGGGTTATAGATAACGTAATACTTGTTCGTACCCGCCGGCGGTACTATGCTAGGAGTTTCCCAACGCCAATCATTCTTTAGTGTTATCTCTCCAAGCTCTCTACCTTCAATATAACCGCCTATGTTAATAGTATTGTTACTATTATATTTTGCAGTAACGTTTCCCTTAATAACCGTAATCACAATATTACAACCTTCATAATCGTTATAATTAGCGGTATCGGCATTGTAAAGAGCAGGGAAAGTATAGGTGGTTAACTCGCTCAAAGGGGTTGCTCTAACCACGCTTGAGTCAAAGGAATAAGCCCCCAGTATATACTTGTAGTTTTGTATTACGTAAAGAATAGTTAGATCGCTAACGTACTTTACATCAATAGCGAGGTCTTGCACGTCTTCGTAATCGCCTTTTACGATTACCAACGTAACCTTTGTTTCATAATCATGGTAATTCGCCCTATTCGGGTTATAGTATGCGCTGTATGAATTACTGCCAACCCTTGGTACTATGCTCTCATCCGTCCATCGCCATCCATTCTCATTAAAAGGATAATCTGCAAGTGTTTTTGTGGGTGAATACTTATAGTTATTTGCGCGCGTGGGATATTGCGCTTCCTTGGCGGGCGCCTTTTCAAGGTCAATAACAATGGTTAGGTGGAATTCTTTGTAGTTTTCCGCATCGAGGCAGTATACCGCCTCATATTCCTTTTGATTTACCGTGGGCACCTGAGCGCTATTAAGCCAATTAAAGCCACTTTCCAACGTGTAGGAGGACAATCTCTTGGTGGAATCATAAACGCCGTTAAACGGGGCGTGAACGACTCCCTGATAGCTTCCTTTGCTTATTTCCACAACAAACTCGTTGCTGTACGCCGTCTTGCTGAGCGCTCCACTCGTAGCAGTCACTTTCAAACGATAATTTCCGCTTTCCAAAACAGAGGTGAAAACAATTTCTTTACCGTTTTCATAGTCGACCCACTCGTTAACTATATTTTTCTTTTGCCATGTATAGGTATATTCAAACCCTGTTACCACTTCTACATGTGCAGTGCGAGTTACACCCATGCCGTCATAACTCTTAATTACGTTTTGTATGGTATCTGGCGTGGGAGAGGAAAGTTCCAAAACTGCTTGGTAGGTGGCCGTACCATTCACTTGCAACGGAGCTTGCAAGGTAGAAGTACCATCGTTCCATCCCACTATATGGTATCCTTCGGGAAGGTCTATTTCGTAATCGGTAGGATTAAACGTAGTTCCGTAGGCAAGGGTAAGTTCCTTAGTGATATCACCTATTTTTAACGTTATCAAATACGAATTACTTGCTTTAACAACAATCGTTTCACCGCTTTCGAAGTCAGCTATCAAGGGATTAATTTCACTCTTGTTATTCCAACCAGTAACGTAATAACCATTTGTGGGAACAAGGTCTAACCTAGCAGTATCCGGGGTGATTTCATTGCTATCGCCATAAATCTTAACGTTGCCGTATATTGATGAAGCAATCCTCTTATTATCGCAAAGGAGACTAGTTATATTGCTTGGCGAACCGTTTGCAAAGAGTATATTTCCACAAACGGTACCTCCGTTAAAAATAAACTGCGAATTAGCATTTCCTGCAAGAACTATGGTTCTTTCAAGACTTACACTTTGGAAAGTCCCTCCGTTAACGGTAACTATCGCGTTGTTGGAAATTTTTATCGCACTACCGTTTTCCGAGCTATCAGATGAGGTTGCGCTAAAAGTTCCACCGTTTATTTGTGTGCTACCGCCACTCAAACGAAGAACCGTCTTACCCGAGCAAATTACGCTACCCTCTGCACTTTCCGTTATGGTTAGCGTACTATTTGAGCCTATTTGCGCTATTGCCTGTCCTGCGTTACCAACAGTAGTGCTATCGTAACGGATTTGTCCACGATTTATTATCAAATTACCTTGGTTTAGTATGGTGGACTGCATTATTCCCGATACAGCACCATCAACAGCAATGGTTCCGCTTGTAATGGTAAGCGTTGCACCTGCGCCTACTTTTATAACACAAGACGTTGGACTACTCAACTCCGCGCCCAAAAGTTCCAGCGCCCCTCCACTCAAGGTGATGAAGGTATCGTCTATACTTCCGATAAAGCGCGCACTACCGCCTATAATCACTTTGTGCGAGTAATTAAGCAGTACGGAATCACTTGTTTCAAGACTACTGAAACGAATCCTCATGATTCCATTTGGAGCAAGGTCACCATCTATTTCATCGAAAACCTCTTGCAAGGTTGCCTTTTCCACAAACGTTTCGCCATTACCGTACAAATATCCGTTTTCGCTGTTGGTAATGGTAATTTCACCGCTATAATCAACGACGGCAAAGGCCCTAGTAGTTTGCGGGGTGGCAAAAGATAACCCTACTATTAAAGCAAATGCGAGTATGAATATTAAGATTAGTCTATTGCTTTTGGTCATTATGCCCCCTGTTGAACTACAACGTTATGATTTTCATCCGCCACGACAATCGTTAGGTTATAAGTAATATTGGTATCGGTGAATATTTTCATGTGATCCTCTTTTGTAAAGGTTCCATAGAAATGATCTTCCTCGGTACCGTTTGCTAAAGATTTAGGAATATATATATCACCTAATAGATTGTAGTTGAGCCATCCGTAGGCAAGGATTAGCGATAATTGTCTATGGTTACTAATATCTATCACACCGATATTCGGTATAGTTGCATCGGGTAGATGAGGTAGATAAATAAAGTTACGCATCATGTCGCTGTTTACCATTGCTATAACTTCGCTACCGAGGTTATCGGCGACCTCGTCTGCCGAACTATAATCATAATAGGTGTATCCCGTGCCTTGCGAGATTGTTTCTTTTATATCAGCCGTGCCTGCATCAACGTCAATGATAAGCAAGCTGTTTTGCAAGAAGACGTTTTCCGTTGCAGATACGCTCGTACTACCTACAATATAATCGGCACTAACGACGTTTGCCTCAACCTTGGCGTCAACGAATACGGCATTGCCCTCAACCACAGGAGCGCCTTCGCCATCCACTTCTAGAGCGCCGGCGACACCACCAAAGTAAGCACTTGCACCATTGATAATTGCGTATCCCGCAACACTGTTTCCGGTAAACGTTACGTTGGTTGCATCACCTACTAATCCGCCCACGTAAATGGTATCACTCGCATTGGTTATAGTAATGTTTGCAGATACGTTAGTTCTGGTAATTGTAGAGTTATACGCAGTACCTGCGATTACACCGGCATAGATGGTACCCGTACCACCAATCATATTAACACGTCTTACGTTTAGGTTTTCAATAGTAGCGCCATTCAAACTACCAAACAAGCCGAGGTAATTTGCACCCAAACGATAGATGATAAAGTCACTAATTGCGTAACCATCACCATTATAGGTACCGTTGAATTCCATGTTCGTTCTTGCAACAGCATTGTAACCACCTTCTGCTCTAATACCACTAATGTTATTCTTTTGAACGTAAGTGGGCGCAACGCCTATTCCGTTGTTTTCGCGGGTAGCGGTTAGTCCGTTAACATCCTTTTCCATTTCGATTAGGTCTTGGAAATCATATACGCCGAATACGTAGCGAACGTCGTCCTCAACCTTTAAGTAGGTTAGTTGCAAAGCGGGTACGTTGAATGCATAGTTATTGTTGTCATTCTTCACCTCTAGTAGATACTCGCCATTATCTGAAGTGGTTTCATTACCTACGATATAGGTATATTCTTCATATCTACCACTTTGCCAATTGTTAACGATACCATCCAGAACGATTTGATCCACACTTTCACGTGCAAATCCGTTAGCGGTCAACAGGGCTTTTAGTGCCGTTATTCTATTTTCCTTATTGTCTTCAGCGAGTCCCCATTCCATATCGGTTAGGTCGCTTTCTTCCAGCACAACAACACCCATTATATCCTTGAAGGTTTGATTAAAGCTTTGTAATTGATTTTGATATTCAACTCTAATGTCACGCGTTTTGATTACATAATCAATACTATTGCCGTTTTCATTGGTCAATACGCTTAGTATATTATCGGTGGTACTATCAATTACATTACCTTCTTCGTCAACAAAGTCATAGTTGTGTACGCCGTAAACGTCAACGATATCAAATTGCGATATGATTTCATAATTGCCGGCATTAGTTGCACCGCCCAAATTGAAGTTACCGCTAAAGTAGTTGGTATCATACAATGCGTCTATACTACCATCAATAATCATACCTTGCTCGGTATACTTAACCTTGTTTAGCGTGATTATGCCAATTTCTTCTACTTCATTTACATTTTGAGCTATTTCTTTCGTGAAGGTCATGCCATTGTAAACGTGAGCGAGTCCTTCCTTGTAACTTGCTTGTACACGATAAGGTACAATTATCATCTCGGTGACGTCTTTTGAATATATCAAGCCTGTGATATCTTGCTCGGTACAATAGTTATGCTCAGCTGTTAGTCCGTTCAAGGTCAAGGTGACGAGAGTAGCACCTACGTTGACTTGGTTAGTGGTTGCTTGGGTAATTGCTATATCCAAGCCAGCCTCATCGCCAGCAATAATATTATTTAGTGCGTATACCACCTTGTTAGGCTTGTTTGCATAGTTGGTTTCTTGGAACGTATAGGTTATGGTCTTAACCGCAATACTACCCTCCTTGGATACAGCTTCCGTACGACTTGCACTATTAATGTCAAACGTATTATTGCCGTCGTAAATCTTTGACAAATAAGTATTCTCATTATCCAACGTGATAGTAATCGTGCGTTGCTTAATCTTCCAAACAAGCTCGGTATTTGAAGGCAACTTGTAGTTGGTAGAGTAACTTACCGAATATTCTTCTCCACCTATTACAATAATATCAGTGCCTTCCGCAACACTCTCTATCGTTGCAGTATACTCACCAGCATTTACCGCTTGGAAGGTACCGCTAGGTACGAGAGCCATTTCTTTACGATTGCCATTTGCCCCGGGAAGTCCAAGTCCATTGGCATTTACAGCGTGAGTTTCTTTATCGTATACACAAGTATTATCTGAATTGTATTCTTCCTCGGGTGCCTCATGTCCAGTACATCCGTATAGCCACTTAATTTCTATTGTATACTTGTCCATATCCACTTCAACAACTTCATTATTGATATCGTAGTTGTTAACGTGCCACTTGCTTTCCTCGTCGTTAGTATCGAAAGATGCGGTTAGAGTATAGGTTCCTGCTAGTGCAAAGTAAGTTCTCAACGTTGCATCCTTGATGGTTTCATCATTCAACAAGAATGCTACGTTCATCGCAATAGTACGAACTTCCTCGGCCGTGCTACCGGCACGTACCAAATATGCCCTAACTTCGCTTGACTGATCTTCGCCATTATATTCAAAGGATGCCGTTTCAAGATTGGAGTATCTCCAGACGACAGAACGAGAAAGTCTTGGGATTTCCAGTATTGCTTCTTCGTTCCAGTCAATGTAGTTTTGGTGATCCTTAATCCTTGCATTAACCGTATGTTTACCTGCATCAACGGCATAATTGTTTTCATAGCCCCAACCAAGGGTGCTAGCGCCAATTTCGGTATTCCAGTAAGAGCTTACTACATTGTACTCAATATTTGCCGTAGAGCCGTCAGGAAGTTTTACTTCTACGTCCTCGGTATATGCTTTATCATTAGTATTACTTGCGTACAAGTAATGCTTATCTGCATCGTAACCATCTTCGACAAGATAGCCTGTTAGGTAAATATTATCAATGGTTCCCTTTTCAACTCTAACAGTAATGCTACGACTCCAAGCATTATAGTTGTCGGTTTCTATTACGGAAGCGACGATTTCATAGGAAGCCACGTCGCTATCAACTATCTTAACGTTCTTGATACCGTTGAGGCCATAGGTACTGTTGGAGTATTCGCCACCACTATACGTAATATTAATAATTGTATCAGGATCGTATAGATATCCTATTTCAACGTACTCTATGCCGTAACCTGTACCATTCGTTGCAAAATAGTACTTGGTTGTTCCATTAGAATAAGTCCAAGTTTCGTTACCGCTAAAGTCAATATTGGTGATATTGGCCTTCTTCATCGTAATATTGGCAGTGGTATTACTCAATTTATAGTTATTGGCAAGTTCTTCATTATTGAATGCCACGCTAAATGAGTAGGTACCTGCATTGATAAATTGATTTTCACCAAAGTCTGCTACCAAGTAATTGGTATATGCTCCTACATCCTCTCCCACCAATTGTGCGGTTGCTCTAATTGATGAACTTTGATCGGTGCCATTATAGACAAATTCGGCGCCGTTAACGCTATCCCAAACTACCGATATGGTAAGCTGATCTATTCTGCAAGTCTCTTGGCTATTGGTGATAGTGTAGTTTGCTATCATATTGGCATCGGTCCATGCATCGTTTGATGCCGTTGCGGTATATTCGCCCGCGTTGCGGAATATAGCGTTCGCAATGTTTTTAGCATTGCCTGCACTATCTTTTACATAAGTCGTGCTTACGGTAAGTTTTGCTCTACCGTCCTCGACACCTTCGGCACCATAGTCGTCACCAAGTACAGTGACGTATGCCGACAAAGCTATTGTAGCTCCCATATAAGTATGGTTGGTTTCCGACCAAACAACACTAGCACTCGAAGGACTAATAAGCGCCTCATCAAACGTAAGGTTAGAAATCGTGTAGTTGTTTGCATCACTACCTTCAAGTGAGAATACTATGGTTTTTGCTTCCAAAACATTCTTGGAGTTGTATCTAGCGTAAACGGTTAATTTGTCACCCTCTACTATGCCACAACCATCCTTAAATGCGGTTATCGTACCTTGTGCGGTAGCGGTAGTACCGTCATAGGTCTTTTTCCAGTTGATGCCATCCGCAGGAACAAGTTCTTTTGCAGTAATTTCACCGGGATCAATGCTCGGAGCATAATAGTTTTTAGTTAGTTCTGCATAACTTCCATTTCCCTCGGTTGTTAAAAGGGTTATGGTAATGGGCTTGTTAGTGCCAACGTTTTCGTTATCGTAGGTTGCACTATGCGTTAGGTAAGGTTTATCGGCTTCATATATACCGCTTACACTAATAGTCGTGCAATCTGCAGTTCCGTCATATACTTTGCTTATGGGACTGGTATAGGTAATCTCTAGTTCCTTCTTGGTTATAGTTAAGGTTGCAGTGGCACTCCATTCATTGTAGTTGGGATCTTTGTTATAGGTTGCAGTGACGGTATATACACCGGCATTACGTGCCCCACTATAGACTTTGCCCTCTCTAGAATAGGTGTATTCAATCTTAATTTCACCGCTGGGTAGAGTAATCTTATCTACAAGGGTGTTACTAATGTTAACTGAATTTACACTATTAACCAATAGATAATAGGTATTGGTATCATACTCTTTACTTGTGCTTACAAAGTAAAGATTTAAGGTATACTTATTGATTACCAATTCTTTTTCGCAATTGGATATATCGTAGTTAGCGTAATCGGCACTAACTGCAGTTGCATCGTAGGTGCCTGCATCCTTAAATTCAGTCTTATCGGTTGCATTGCCCTCTACACCGAGAACGGTTACTGCCATGGCTTGATAGGTACCATCCACTTGCTTGAATACAACTTTTATGTCACCGCTTTGGTCTTTACCATTGTAGGTAAATTCTTGATCTTGCCACTCTGCCGTGGTGCTATACTTGTTGATTACTAACGTTGCTGTCTTGGTACCCCAATCAGCATAGTTAACGTTTGCGTTGCCGTTAACAGTAATGGTTGCAGTAATTTCGTAAGTGTCGGCATTACGCGCGCCACTGAACGTTCCAATTCCATTGTTCATGGAAGTATAAGTGTAGATTACTTGTGCTTTGTCATCGCCCAATAGCGTTAACGTAGTAACGTTGTTGGGATTGTAGGTATTTTGCGTATTGGATACAGATACGTAATGCAAGTTACCATCATACGTGAGGGTGGTACCTACAAAGTAGTAATCTATGGTAGCCTTGTTAATGGTCAAGGTTGCCTCTTTAGTTAGAGTTGCATTGTTATAGTTTTCGTTTGATAACGTTACAACTACTTGATAGATGCCGGCATCTTTCTTTGTTGTTCCCTCAACACCATTAAAGGTATAGGTTACCTTCGCTTTATCACCTACGTGAGAGAATTTATTCGCCGGGAAGATATCAAGACTGGTTATTGGGTCACTTGTTATAATGCTTCCTTCCTCGGTTGATGCAAGCAAAATAGCCATTTGGGTTGTATCGTAGGTAGCACTTTGGCTTACAAAGAACAAGTTCTTACCAAATTCCAAGACATCGCCATCGATAGTTGCCATATTCGCTTTTGCAATAACGAGTTTTGCGGAAAGGCCTCTAAATCCTTCGTAGTTGTTAGCGATTGTTCCCTCTCCTTCTTGTAGGTTGACAACAAAGTTATAGGTTCCGGCATTTTTCGCTTCACTAGCTCCGTTGCCAAGAGTGGTAACAATGTTAAATTCATCACCAATTCCTACGTTATGGGTAGCGGAAAGAATTACGTTGACCTTGTTTCCGACAACATGATATTGCGGATATACTCCTTCTACAGTCGCGGGGAACGTGGGAGTTAGAACGTGAGCTTCACCGTCATAGGTTATGGTGTCGTCTTCTAAGGTAATACCCGACAAGTTGGCCTTGTTGATCAATAGGTTTGCATTAAATATGAGTGAAGTATAACTTGCAGTAAGTTCGGTAGCGTTTTCACCGCTAAAGGCGAAAATTGCACTTACCTTATAGGCTACGACATTACCATCCTCAACTTTAACGTTAGTAGCACTAGGTATAGCAACAGGATTACCATCAAGGGTGTAAGTTAGCGTTAATTCTTCTCCGTATTGAGTATAGTAATTTCCATCAATATAACCATTTTGGGTGGTTGTATTCAATGTCAAGGTATGCTCTGCTCCATTGTAGGTTTCCGACCTATCACTCAAAGAGAATCCACTTAATGCCGTCGGGTTAATCTTAAGCACGCAAGCGAGGTTAGCATTATCATCATAGTTATCTTTATCACCACTTTCTTGTATGGTTGCTTTAATATAGTAGGTACCTGCGTACTTGACACCGGTAAATTCGTTAACGTACTCTTCGTCTTCTCCAACCGTGTTATATTTGTAGGTAACGGTACCTAGGTCACCACTCTTTAGTTGAACTTGATGTACAAGTTCGGTAATTCCTATATCGGCACTTGTACTTACACCTACATAATGCAATTCTTTGTTATATTCTACTTCGTAGCCCTTCAAATATAGCCAATCGATTTTAATTTGTTTCATGGTGTAAGTTGCACCATTATTTACAATATTGTAGTTGTGATTGTCACAAGTAATAGTCAAGTCATATGCACCGGCGTTAAAGAACCTAGTTTCATCGGCATTGTTACTATCTTTACCTACTAATTCTACGGTAAGAACCACTTTGTCTTGATCGTCATCATAAACTTTCTTATCGTCATCACCGGTTGCACCATAATTAATCGTGGGAGTGAGTTTCTCGCTTTGATCAGTACCATCGTAGGTAAAGTCATCGAGGGCGTAAACAATCTCTATATTCTTGGCCTTAATAACAACGTTTGTAGAAAGAGCAACCGTGTTATAGTTATTGCCCGCACTTGCAGTTGCACTAATTGTATAATTGTTAACATTCTTAGCACCATTGGTGTTGTTTTCGCCACCAGCATAAGTTACGATTACAGGATGTCCATATTGAGTAAGATTTTCACCCTTTATGCTAATAAATTCTGCCGTTACTTGACGTACTTTTGCATTATAGACATATTCTCCGCCGCCACTAATGGTCGCAGTGATAAACTCGATATCCGCAGGAGTAATGGTAATTGTTCCTTCTAGTTCTAGTTCGTTATAGTTGTCACCCGCATTCAAAGTTGCCTTTACAAGGTATGTACCTGCATCTGCAACCTTATTGTCAGCAATTTCTGCGCCTGTTGCCTTATTGGTTGTAACCATGGTTACACTAATAATTGCCTCGTCATATTGTGTGGTGTCTTTGCTTAAGGTTAGTCCATACTCTGTACTATCGTAGACAGTATCAATGCTACCCAAGGTTATGCCCGTAATGTCCGCAGGCTTGATTTCCCAATCTTGACTGGGTACGTCTTGTGCAAGCACGTAGTTCTTGTTGTTTTCTATTCCAGTAACACTAGCAGTATATTTACCAACGTTGGTTGCGGTATTGCCCGAATAAACCAAGGTTGCAGTATCATCACCGATTAGTCCTTCTATTTGTGCGGTAATGATTTGAGGTTGTGCATTATAGATCTTGGTAGTAATTGCATTTGACCAATCGATAGCAACCTCTTTTGCGAGAATGCTCCAGCTTCTTGTAGAGGCTGTCATAACATAATTGGCGTTATCTCTGAGAGTTGCGGTTGCCTCATAATCGCCTGCATCCTTGTAACTATTTTTAGCTACGATAATTTCAATTGACGATTCTTCCCCTGCTACTATACCTGTTGTTTCCGTTGCTTCCGCATATACAGGTTCTAAAGTATAGGTGGTCTTTGCGTAAACAAAGGATATATCTTGGTCACTTGTATAGGTGTTTTCGCCATCACTCCAAGCCTCTATTATAATTTCGCGCTTTTGAATTTCAAAAGAGGTGGAAAGATTGGTATCGGGGAGTGCGTAATTATACTTGCTTGCACCATCAATCGCGGTGATTTCCAAAACCTTGGTTGAAGCATTAACTGCAGTGTAGGTCGTGCTAGAAGAGGAAGAAGTAAATACAACGTTTTCAACGTCACCATCATTGGTAATATTGAGTGTAATACTATCGCCCTCAACAAGGTTGCCTATGCTTAACTCAACACCTTGTGCTTTGCCGTTATAAACGCCGGTATTACCAGCAAGGGCATTCCAATTTACTACGATTTCCCTAGCCCTAATAATTAGCGTTGCGGTAAGTTCTTTTTCTACGTAGTTATCCCCTGCATCTAAAGTTGCAGTTACTTCATAAGTACCTGCATCGGTTGCATCATTGCCTACCTTGTTAACAGTCACGTTACCAAGAGTAGTACCACTAATATTATAGGTAGCGGTAATGGTATCTCCCAGCGATGTAATTAGTCCACTTACGGAAATAGCTTTTTCCGTTTTGTCATAAACTTCGGTTAATGATGCAAAGGTTACACCATCGATTTCTGCCTTATGGATAACTATTTGTGCGCTTAACTCTAGTTTGTTGTAGTTTTGAGTTTCCGCAATAGTTGCAGTAATGTTATAGGTACCCACGTTAACGCCTGCGTTTTCACCGCTTATTGCTTGCTCGGTCTTTGCGCTACCACCTGAATATACAACGTCTAGAGGTACTCCGTGTTGTGAGGTAGTTCCAGAAAGGGTTATTCCTTGTGCGTGCGCGTTATATATATAGGTTGCGCCCGCGAAGGTAATACCCGTTACGTCGGCTTTGACGATTTCCCAACTTAAGGTTGCGTTAGCGGGTAATTTATAGTTATCTTTAGCAGTACCGATAAGGGTGGAAACCGATGCCGTATATTTACCTACGTCGGTTGCCGTGTTACCACTAATAGTATAATCTAGGTCATCGCCCTCGATAATACCACTTACTACAGGAGTAAGCGTTCTTGCAGTATTAGCGTAGACTACTTTGTATTCATTATCAAATTCATTACCCTTTTGCCACTCGACAACAAGTTCTTTCTTTGTAATAGTCCAAGTTGCGGTAGTAGTTGTACCACTCAAAGTGTAGTTGGAGTTTGCTTTAAGGCTAATTTGTACGTTGTATTCACCCGCGTTAACAGCAGTTAGTGCATTGCTATAAGTAACTTCTTCTTCGTACCCGGCAATCATTCCACTTACGGCTACACTTACTCCATGTGCTTGTTTATCATAAGTGTAGCTTTCACCGGTTCCTTCCCATTGTGCTGTCAAAGGCTTGGGAGAAATAGTACCGGTTGCTTCCAAATCACTAGCAATGATATAGTTCGCATTATCGGAAGAAAGAATGATGCTATGAGTGCCTACGCTTGCACCCGCATAGTTACCGCTTACGATTACGCTATCGCCCGCAATAATATCGCTACTGGTAATTTCAAAGTTGGAAAGTGCGGTGGTACCATCGAATATCTTGTCGGCATCTCCGGTGACGTTAATTGTTTTAGGAGTAATGCTTGCTACTGTGTTAGAAACAGTATAAACGTTGCCGTTTACTTGGTAATCTTCGCCCTCCACAAGGTCACCTAATACTAGGTAATAGTTGGAAGCGTCCACTCCGCTAATCGTTAGGGCAAGAGTGCGGTTACCTGCATTTGGACTATCAAATACCGCGCTAATGCTTGCAGTAGTGCCGGCTATTACACCATCGCTACCAACCACGTAGGTAATATCCTTGTTGTAAGTAATTCCTGCAAACGCAGTTGTCTTGTCGTAAACCTTAGTCCAAGCAGAAGTTACGGTTACTTTTGCTTTGGTAATAGTTAGCGTTATGTTGTGTTCAAGTTCAGAATCGGTATTGATAATATCGCAGTCGATTATCGTTTGACCACCAGACGAGGCATTCTTATCGTATATTTTAATGGAATATATGCCTGCATTCTTTACAATATTGCTATTTTCGTATGCTTCGTAAGTATAAGGAATACCATTTACGATTACCTCTATATCCGCGCCATCCGAAATTGCAGAAAGATAAGGTAGTTCATTTGCGCCCGCAGTATAGAAAGCACCCTTATAAGGTAGTTCTTGTGGCGTAGGAACTAGAACGGAACCTTGCATGCTCATACTTCTTTCCACACCAAACTTAAGCGCAGTTTGGGTATTGGTAATGGCGGGCAATGCTTTGGTAATAGCCTTTTCGGAAGAGTTATTCCATACCAAGTAATCGTTAACTCCATCATTCTCGAAATAAGATGTGTCACTATAGCCGTCAAATCCCTCAAACTTGAAGTTTTCACTATCACCGCCACTCAATGACAAGGTTACCCAGTAAGTACCTGCGTGGCTAGGTCCTGTTTGTTGGAATTCACCCTCATTCAAGAAGTGTTGATGCTCTAAGTCTACACCTTCTGCAGTTGCACTATTTGCATTTGCACCACAAGTACAGAATCCAAAGTAGGTGTGAGCAATGCTCTTTCCAGCATAAACGTTGAATACCGTGTCGTTTATGCTTGCAACTATCGTCTTTGCTTGATCTTGTTGATAGGTTAGTGAATTGAGGTTGACGTTTATACCACCCAAAGTCCAAGTAATCATTGAAGGAGTAATCACATACTCGGTGATATTAAACGAGAATTCCGTTGTACCGGTTAATTTATAGTTGGTTACGGTATTATTTAGTGAAATTACCGCCAAGTATGAACCAACGTTCTTGGGGTTGGTTGCAAGGGTATTATCGCCCACTTTGTACGTAACTGTAAAGTCGGTTGCAGAGGATAAGCTTTCACCGGTGATAAGGTTATTGAATACTACGTTCAAATCACTATCGTTAATTTCGTAAGCATCGTAAACGATATCGTTTGCTAGTATTTCAGCACTTATTTCCGTAGTAATTTCCTTCTTACTAATGGTAAACGTTTGATCTTCCAAAGCAATAATATAGTTGCCTTTCTTTGCACCGCCTAGTGTTAAAGTTAATGCATAGGGCTCGCTAGAAGCATTAATTGCGGTAAAGTCTTGTGTCAACGTACCGTTTTCTCTTACCGTTCCCCCTATCGTTCCGTTAAATACCGCGTTTAGAGCAATATCGCTGTCGTTATTATCGGCACTTACTATTCCGCTAACAGCCACTCTAATACCTTGTGCTTTACCATTATATATGAATTTTCTATCCGTAATATCGCTATCCGTAACGTCTATATAACTTGCGCTCAAGGTTAATTGAGTTATGGTAAGGGTTTCGTGTGCATCGCTAATGGAGTAGTTGCGGTTACCACTATCACTAATGGTAACGTTGTATATACCGGCATTAGTTGCGGTATTGCCGTTAATTGCCTCGGCTCCGTAATTGGTAGTTGCTTCTCCCGTGTAAACCAAAGCCAAAGTATCGCCGGTGTAAATCTTACCGTCGTCATCGGTTGTCGCACCGTTTGCTACGGTAGCGATGAGAGCGCGCGGGGTTCCATTGTATTCAAACTCGTTTTCACTCCAAGTGATTGCAGTTATTTCCTTTGCACTAATGGTCCAGCTCTTTACCAAGTTGGTTGCGCCAACCAAAGTATAATTGGTGTTATCAACGGCTGTTATCGTGGTTGCATAAGCATCTGCATCCTTTGCAATATTACCAACGCCGTTTGCGCCTACTACGGAGTAAGAAGAGGTGTTACCAACGGTCTTGTAGGTTAAACTCAAACTGTCGCCTGAAATAAGATTAGTTACGTTTGCGGATACCGTTCTCATTTGGGTATTGTATACGCAATCACCGCCATTCCAAGAAAGGGTTATCGTCAAGGGCGAAATTGTGAATTCGCAAGAGGTCGTTTGTGGCAAGCCGTAGTTACCACTCTTTTCACCTACTATTGCGCTAATAATAGCTTGATAAGGATCGGTTGAAGCATTAATCGACTTAAAGTAAATGTTATAAGCGGAATTCTCTACGCCGGTAGTAACGGCAGTTGCGGTGGTACCCTCGGTTTCAAACGATACTTTACCGCCCTCAAGGTCGGTTGAGGCAACCTTGGTAATAACCGCAGTTACACCTTGCGCATTACCGTTGTATACCAAACCACTATCGTACTTAAACGTTATGTCAAGCATTATGGGAGTAATAGTCCACTCAATACTCCTATTTTCTTCCGTCGGCAATGCATAGTTTACTTCATCGCTTAGCGATGCTACTACGGTCACGTAGGTTGACTTATCGGTTGCGGTATTGCCGTTGGTTAATGCTCCGTTACCACTCTTAACCTGTCCACTATAAGTTACGGTTACGTTATCACCGCTTGCGGGATTCGATACGGTTGCTATTACAGAATGGGTTAAGCCGTTATACTCAACGGTAGTTATATTTTGTCCGTCAAGTTTCCAAGTGAATGCAACCACTCTCTTTTCAATCTCATAATCTTGGGTTACTATTGCAGGGAGAGTGTAATTGGGATTATCTACGCTAGTTGCTGTTGCAGTATATTTTTCTGCCAGTCTATTACGTCCGTTAGCGATGGTAACCTGAACCTTATCCTCACCAATCACGCCCGTTGCGGTTGCAGTTACTTCATGGTAGGCTCCGTCGTACACACAACTGAAGGTAGAAGTGCCGTCAAATGCCCAAGTTAGACCGATTTCTTTCTCCTCAATAGACCACTCTTTATTTACGGTAGTCATTTGATAGTTGGGATAGCTTACAGCATCAAGGACTGCAATAATATTATAATCACCCGCATTCAATTTGCTGTTGTCGGTAAGGTTGAGGGATATTACTTCCTCCCCTACGGCACCTTCAACAACGGGAGTTAGAGTATAGGTCTTACCCGAATAAGTGAACGTGAATTGGTCAGAGCCAGTTAAAGAGCCATCGGAGTAATTCCACGATGAGATTGTTAACGTCTTTCTAGCAATTTCAAAACTAGACTCAATAGCATTAATGGTATAGTTATCGTTGTCAAAAGCGGTAACGCTTACGCTATATTCACCGGCATTTACTGCGCGGAAATACATATAGTATTTTCCGTCTACCTTGCCATCTTCAACATCGATGCTAGGTTGCGTTGCGTAAGTAAAGTTACCCAAACCAATATTTTCCAGGTCACTTGCAACAAGATTGCTTACGGTGAGGTCTATGCCTTGCTTTGCACCGTTGTAAACAAGACTTGCACTATTGAAAGAAAGGGCGAGCGCACGTGCATTGATAGTCCAATTATGGGTAAGATTTTCAGCGCCGTCTATGGTGTAATTAGTGTTATTGATTGCGGTAATTTGTGCGGTATACTCACCGGCATTGGTTGCGTTGTTTCCACTAATAGTCAAATTGCAAACGTCGGCGCCGACAATATTTCCTATCGTTGCAGTAATAGTCTTTTCCGTGCCGTCATAGGTAAATGAATCGGCAGACCAAGAAATAATTACGACGCGAGGAGTAATGCTCCATTCGGTAGTTTTAAGGGTCGGAATTTGATAGTTATTGTTGCTTAGGCTGGTAGCCTCTGCAGTATAGGCACCAACACTTGTTGCACTAAGGTTACCACTCAAATTAATAGCACAAGTATCACCCTCGATAAGACCGCTTATGGTTGCGGTAATGGTGTGATTTTGACCATCATATGCCTTTGAAAGGGTACCTTCGCCATCGAGTAGCCAATTAATGGTAATTTCTTTCTTTAGTATAGTCCAAGCTTGAGTGGAGTTGCTACCTAGTACGTAGTTGGTGTCATTCAAGTTCATCTTTGCGGTATAAGTACCCGCATTGGTTTGTGCGTTACCTTCATAAGATATGGTTACGCTGTCTTTCACTTTTGTATCCACGCGAGTGCAAAGAACACTCTCATCAAGGGCGGAAGTGAGAATATATTCTACCTTGCTATAAACGATTTGGGTTGTGCCGTGTTCATATTCGTTAGGTTCGGTCGTAGCGGTAGCATAATGCCAAACACCGGTGCCGTTAATGGTCTTCTTCGCAATAGTGTAAGCGGTGTTGTTAACCTCTCCGTTATAGGAGTAGTTAACGTTTTCTTGAGCGTTATTGAGAGTGTCGTCGTTGTAAACAATACCATTAAACTTGACTGAGTAAGTACCTGCATTGATACTTTCTCCTTGAACGTGGGTATTGGGGTTTGAAGAAGTAAAGGTATAGGAACCATTACCGGTACCACTTACCGGCTTAGCAACAACCAGTGTACCTTCTGCGTTGTAAAATTCTATTGCAAAGTAAACGGTATCGGTTTCGATAAGGCCGTTTACGGAAAGCGCGGGATATTGATAATCGCCATTATACGTATAAGCACCAACGTTCCAACTTGCTGTAATCAGTTTTGGAGTGATTTCCCATTCGTAGTTAATCTTTGCGCAACCCGATAAAGTATAGTTAGTCGCATTCGCGCCCGCGAGTGACTCAGCCGTTGCGGTATAAATGCCCATGTTCTTTGCACTTACGTCACCGGCAAGGGTAACCAAAACCTCATCGTTATTAACGGCTTTATTTGATACGATTGCAGTTATAGTATGGAATACTCCGTTATATTCAACGGAAGCATTAGCCACTTCGTTTCCGTCAATCTTCCAATTTAATTCAACGATTTTGGGTGTAATGGACCATTCTTTTTCCGTTGTGCCGGAAAGTGCATAACAATTAGAACGCGCTTTAGTGGTGTCAATGGCAACTGATATGCCGTAATCATTAACGTTTTTCGTGTTAAAGGATACGGTGTATATGCCTTCGGATACACTTGCATCGGAAACAGATTCATACGAAGCTTTTCCGTTCAAAACGGACATTATAAAGTCAACGTTGGTATTAAAGTCGGTGTCCACCAAGTTAGATATGGTTAGAGTTATCTTTTTGGTAGTTCCGTCGTATTCAATATAGGACTCGGCACTCCAAGATATATTAAGTACGCGAGCAGTAATGGAATATGCTTTAGTAACAAG
Organism: Candidatus Stercoripulliclostridium sp.; assembly: GCA_045535235.1. Taxonomy (GTDB): domain Bacteria; phylum Bacillota; class Clostridia; order Christensenellales; family DTU072; genus Stercoripulliclostridium_A. The sequence goes on along the minus strand of JAZSLG010000027.1, from coordinate 10,583 downwards.
TGAGGAGTCGGAGGTATCAAGTGCATAGTTGGGGTTATCTATGCCCGTAATCTCGATGGAATAAGAATCCCCTACTAATACTTGATTGCGGTCGCCTTCATAGGTAAAGTTTATGGTATCCCCCTCGTAAGCTTTGCCGTCAGTAGAGGTACCGCTACCTACTGCAACGGTATTTACGGTTGCTGTGGGATTATGTTCAAGTCCGTCATAAACGAAGGTATCGGTATCCCAGCTAAATGAGGAAATTGTCTTTTGTGAAATGACCCAACCTTGAGATTTACCGGCAATAAGAACGTGGTTGGTGTCGTTTAGGTTGGTTATTTCCGCAGTATAGGTGCCTGCATTGGTTTTATTATTTGCACCGCCTATAGTGGGCTCAATTATTACACCTTCAACCATACCAAAGATGGTTGCGCTCATTTCGTGCTCATTTTTGTCATAGGTAACGCTCAAGTTTTGAGAGCCATCCAAAGACCAAGTTGCCGTAACGGGACGAGCAGAAATGTTATAGTAGCAAGAACTATAATCATCACTTGCCTCATTGGAGCCATACATCTTGTATATTAGGGTATAGTTTTGTTCTTCGTTGCCGTCCTTGTTGTAAACTTTAACGTCTAGTCCGTTTGTGTTACCGGATACTGCTACAGAGGTTGCAATTAGCATAGTAACGTTATTTTCGCTAATGGTAATCTTGTTACCGCTTGCAGATAAAATATACGTATTATCGGATAGATCATTGTCAAAAGTGGAGGTGTAGAACGCGTTCGTGTTAGCAATTTTTTCGGTTATTGCGAGTTGGACGATATCCCCTTCAAGGAGTCCCTCTTTAACGATAACGTAAACACCTACTTCGCGAGCGTCCTGAGAATTTAACGCACCTTCTCCGTTGTAATAATATTGGAAAGGTGTTCCTAGCGTACCGTTACCACTTTCCACAGCACCGCCCTTATTAGCAAGGTTGGAAGAATTGTAGTAATAGGTATTAAATGGTACCCACTCTATGGTAAGTTCGCGTTTTACGATTTCCCAGTCAGCAGAAACAGATTGAGCAAGTTCATAGTTATCTTCGCCCCTATCGTTTTTGTTGATACCGCTAATAGTTGTGGAATAGGTATCGGCATTAACAGCGCTAAGATCTCCGGCGACTTCCCAACTATAAGTCGCCTCGGTCTTGTCGTTGTTGGGATTGGTACCAGTGCCGTCCAATAGATATTGAGCAATACTTGCAAAGTTCACGTAATAAGTACCACCATTATAGGTGTTGTTGGGAGCAACGGGAACGATAATCACGCTTGCATTAATTGATACCGTGTAGCGATTTACCGTGCAATCCGCACTGATTGCGGTTGCGCCATTAAGAGTATAATTGCTAGCACTTTCACCTGTTAGATATTGGTCAATATCTTCGCCTACACCCTTTTTAATAGATACGGTATAAACGCCGGCATTAACTATGCTACTTACTTCCGCGCCTATGGTTGTCCAAGAGCCGTAAACCTCTTTTACGGTATAAACGTATTCCCAAGACAGGTCGTCGCCTGCAACAAGGTTAGCCGTTGCAACAAATGACTCTATGGCAGATGCGCTATAAGTTGCAGTAGTAGAGGTAAAGTCAAAGGAAAGGACTCTCGGGAGAATGGTGAACAAAGGATTCTTCTCGTCAAAGTTCGCCGTAAATGAGAGGATATAGTTGCGGTCTATTTTCTTGTTGGTTGTAGAGGCAATCAACGTATAGACACCGGCATTTTTTCCAACAAAGGTGTAACCGGTAGTAGTTATCCTAGCCTCTGCATTGGTAACCATATCAATTTCATCTGCGGTAAAATTACTTATTGTATCGCCCTCTATCAAGTTCAAATTGAAACTTACGGAGTATTCTTGACCATTGTAATCATATACGGCGCCCCTTTCCGGACCAAAGTCTATTCCATTAATTACTTTACGCCTAATTTCCCAAGTTTGAGATTGCTTACCCTCATCCTCGGTATCGCTATTATCAATCAAGTAGTTACCGCCAATTTGGTCAGCGGTTACAATATAAACTTCTTCAGCATTTTCGTTGGATACTTGGCTTGCACTGGTAGTTCCTGCAAGGGTTATGCCAACGTTCTTTGTGCCGGCGCGAGTAATGGTTATCTTACCGGTGGTGGAGTCGTAATCTTCCGCGTAAACCTTGTAATCGGTTGTAGAGTACTCGCCCGCACCCCCTACTAAGAAACCGGCAGTTAGAGTGTAGGTGGTTACCTTATCATATTCAACGGAATAAACGTTCTTATCATTATCATCAACGATAGGGTTGCCGGAGCCGTCAAGAAGTATCCATTCTAGACGGATAACCTTGGGTTTAATTTCGTAATTGTAAGATTTTGTTGTTAATGAATAATTTACGTAGGTATTGCCACCATCGGTAAAAGTAATACCTTTAACACTTGTCGTGTAGGTGGCGCTATTATATGCCGTTGTGGTATAGGTAACAGTACCCGTTCCGTTGGAATCAAAGACAAAAGTAGGCATATTTGCCGTTTGATTAACAGCAACGTCAATTGCAATATAATTTACAAAATCGTTTACAAATTCCAAATTGTGAGCAACGTCTGCGGACATAAAGTCTTCATCGTAAAAATTAGTAATCGTAAAGTTTATGCCCTTTGCAACGTTGTAGTTGTAAACCATATCCTCTAGAGTATTGGTTGCGGTTTCGGAAAGTGTTAGCTGACGAGCGACTATTTCCCACTCACCATCTCTATCTGTTTCATCCTCGGCAAACTTATAGTTATTGTCGGCATGAGTGCCGTAGAGAGCATTATCTCCCTCTCTGAATGCTATGGTAGTAGGTGCGGAGAATGTTACCGAGTAATTACCAACGTACTTACCATAATAGAGATATGCTTGCCCGCCAACAAAGTGTTTGTTTTCGGGAACGTTGTTGTAGCGGAAACCTATACCATTGGGCGAAGTTTCGGTTATAGTAAAGCCTACTTCGTCACCGCTTGCGATATTGCCAAAGGTGAAGGAATATCCACCATAATTGGTGGTACCAAATATATTGGAACCAACTGCTGAGTGAGTTACGGAAATGGGTGCTTTTTCTATGGTCCATTCTACCAAGAAATAGCCCTCAAACTTATAGTTAGTGTTTGTAACGTCAACGACTAGAACACTATATTCACCTGCATTTATTTGTCCAAAACGCAAATAGTTATAGGTACCCTTACCATCTATTGCAGGCTTGCTTGCATCTACAAAGCCATCATTAGCATTGGTACCCACTACTTGGGCGCCGGCCTTGTTGTTTTTCACATATTCAAGTTTACCTGCCTCGTCAAGCTCATTCCAATAGTCAGGAACAGCTATTCCCTTAAACTGAGTAGCAATACCTTGAATATTGCCATTGGTAATAGTACCGCCAAATTCTACTTCCACGTATTGGAAGGTGCCATTGTAGGTAAGAGTACTGGATTCCCTTAGCTCAGGTGTTCCCAAAACGACGGGGAGAATTTCAAAGTTTTTGAAGGTTGCACCAATGCTATCGGTTGCGGATAGATAATTAAAGGTATCGGCGCAAACGCTAAAGTTACCGAAGGTATCATCGGTATAATCATTTGGAGTGCCGTTATCGTTTATGCCAGTTACACGGTAGAAATCGATACCGCCATAGGTTACTTCGTTATAAACTTGTCCGTTGGCGGAAGCAAAAGTATCGGTGAGAGCGCTAATAGATATACCATAGTCGTTTAGTAGTCCCGCAAGTCCGCTTGCAACACCGCTTTCATTAAACAAATCAAAGTAAATTGCATAAAGACCTGCGCCTTGACCGCCGTCGTCCCCTATTTCTCTACGCCAACAACTGGCAAGAGCCTTTTTATAAGTGTTGTAATCGTTGCCAAGTAATCCTACTACGAATAGGAAGGAAGCAGGATCTTCTTGCAAGTTGGAATTGCCATTCATGGGATAGCCCAACTTTCTTTCATAGGAGCCTTCCAAAACGTTAACGACCGGATCGTCAATCACACCAAAGGACTTACGAGAATATAGTGCGTAAATATCCAGTTCAACGGGTAATATAATGGCTTTAACGTCGCCATATGACGTAGAACTTTGGGTACCGGAGTTAGACCAAACAAAGTTCATGTTGGGATTTGTGTTAACGCTAGTGTCGCCAACGTTATATTTGCGCAAATCTACTTGGTTAACCTCATATTCTCCTGCATGCATAAAGGGAGTTGCACCGTTTACTACTGCGGGCTCAAACAAGTTTGCACCGTTATTGGTACCAAGTGCGCTTGTAAATTGTAGCGCGATTAGTTGTTCCTTTAGTCCGTAGCCCCACTTGTCGCCATTATTTGCGTTATTGCTTTCATAATACCAAGAGTAGCCAGTCTTTTCTGTTTCAAATACGCTAACGAGCCAATTCTTTTGCTCCTCGGTATAATCGGCGTAATCGTCAGCCGACAAATCAACGGAAACGCCAAATGATGGGAATTCTTGTATTTGTCCGTTATAGTAAAGCGTGGGGGTTTCCGCGTTATTGACGGGAACCGATTTGAGTATAATGGGCTTTATGGTATAGGTTGCCGTACCATCGTAGTCTTCGTTCTTGAACGTACTGGAATGAATACTGGTAGAAAGAGCAACGTCATTAATTGTAATAGTTGCGGTTGCGATTACCGCATATACTCCACTTTCGGAAACGGCATAAAGGAATCCGTTTTCTGCGTAGAATTGTACCTCGTTATCATAAACGCCTTGCGTTGCGCCCTCGCTAAACCAAACGTATGAATAGTTAACTTGTCTTAATCCCCCTATTTTGGGAGTATTGCTAGGAACCGCACCGTGAGTTGTGGTAACGTGTTCATTCATATTAAGGGCAGTGCCGTAAACCACTTCTGCATCTTCTATTACTATACTGGTGGGCTTATCCATTTGATAAGCAAATGCCAAGTAATATACACCCGTACTATTAATCGTAGTATCCAATGGGTTGAAGTATTCATCCATACCTTGCGGTGTCCAAGTATCACTAAATGATTGTGATTGTACGTTCCAGCCATTTGGCAAGCCAAAGGTATAGGCACCCAAGTAAGTAAAGCCATAGTGCAGATTTACACTGGGCCCGTAGAAATATTCCACTCCATTTGCCGTGGCTTGGAGTTCAACATTCATATCATCTGCGTTATATTCACTTTGGACCACAACGCCCTTCGTATAGATATAGTATCCCGCTCGTCGGATTTCCGAGGCACTATTAGTACCGCCCGAATCGTCGGTATAAACGTCATAGGTTATGAGCGGATAGTTTACCGGTTTCCAAATAGCGTAGTAAGTAGCACCACCCGTAGCCCCGGTAAGAGGAAGTTCCTTGTTTCCTTCCGTTGCACTTGCCGAGGTTGCCCAACCGGTAAATTCATAACCTTCATAATGCCAGTAAGGAACAGCTATAGAATTTAAGAAGCCGTTTCCTTTTACTGTGGAATTGGTATGGGATAGCGTATCGCCGTCTCCAGCAGTATCGGTTGTGGGATTATTGGAATTAAGGGTTACGGTATATGAACCCGTTCCACAAGAAATGGTATAGCTTACGGCTTTGAGCATCGTTATATGCTTAGCACCTTGAACAGTACCATTATTTAAGAAGTGGGTTATCATTCCTAGCGTAAAACCAGTTTGATTACTTATACTACTACTGCTATCAAGTTTTGCATCTTTTACTATTTTGCCCCAGCTTCCACCATTGGTATACTTGGTATAAACATAGTTGCCAGTATCGGTATTTGAACTACTTGAAGCATTCGTTGGAATAGTTGCACTAGCACTTGCTCCTGCATATCCAGATTTATATGTCTTATAGTTGTCTATGTAGATTGTTTTATTCGTTTGAGGTCCATCAATAACGTCAAACCAAGCACCTGTTGAACCTTTTGTATTATTTCCCCAAGTTTCCGTTGTCGTTGCGACAGTAACAGTTGCTTGAGCAGTAATTGTAATAGGATATCCTGCTAGTGCATTACGTTTTAAGGCTCCATCAAAGTAGTACGGAATGTGTAAGAAGAATTTCGTAGCCGTTTGACCACCACTAAAGTCCCAAGAGAAACCAATACCAGCATCTCCGCCATTATAATCATTGGTATTTCCACCACCAGTGCCGGCGCCCTTACCAACGTATCCTTTTGCTAGATCTGACCATTTCGTATGATTGTAAATATTAATTTGCTCAGAAGAGGTACTAGGAGGAGAGCAAAGCAATACGTTAGAGTTGTTTCCTGTAAAAGTTTGACTACCACTTCCTGTTACTCTAAAGCCATTGGCGAACGTTGCTGCGTTATAGGTAACCGTTGCTGAAACAGCGCTTGTAGGTATATAACCAGTACAAGTTCCTGATTGTAATGCTGTAAAATCACCGTTCCACTCCGTAAAGCTTACTGAAATATTATTAAAATAAGTATTTCCACTACCCGTAGCGTAAGGCATTTCTGCCATAGAAAGTCCCTTTTCTACGTAAACGGTGGGTCTACTTGAAAGTGTAAGTCCGCTTGCTACGTTCCAAGTTACGGCTACGGTACCTGCTTTCCACTCGGCATAAAGTTTACATTTGCCGGAAATACCATAGATTACCCAACGAGTATTGCCGTTTGCCATATCCTCTACTTTGGTTAAAGCAAGTTTGAGGGGGGCTCCGTAATAATCGTTTATTGCAAGTTCACCCGATTCGTAAATTGCGTAGAGTCCGGCAAGTTCATAGCCAGTCTTTGTGGTTTCTACCTCATATACTGCATCACAATAGGGAACCATATCCTCATCCTCAGTTACTTGGGTAATGTGAATATGATTCTCGCCGTCACCTTCTATTGCACCTAACTCAAGCATAATTCGTGCAGTTAGTGAGTCGGAATTGGTAATAATAATATAGTTGGAAAGTAACGTTGAGTCGTTTCCCACGCTTGCTACGGGGGGATTTACAGCAAGAGTTACAACTTTATTCCTGCCAATCTCGGCATCCTCAAAAGTTGCGCTCAAATCTTCAAAAATGATACTTTCACCGACTATAACACCCTCCATGCTAGTAATTTCTACGGTTGCTGTATCGGTGCCGTCGTAGAACTTATCAAGAGCCTTAAAGGTAACGGTTACCTCTCTTTGATTAATGGTAACCCCTTGGGAAATGGTTACCTCGGTGGTGAGAAGGGTATAGTTGCGACTAATATCAAAGCCGTTAACAACACTACCAACAAGTACAATGTTGGATACAAGAACGTCAACAACTCCTGCGTTTTTGTTGGAAAGCACGGTATCAAAGGTAAGATAGACTAAATTACCATCAACGTCCGCGCCAATAACATTATCCCAACCATGGGTAACTTTACTGCTGTCCCAATCGATAGTACCATCATAAGTCTTGGTATTTCCTATTACGGTAAAGTTCTTAGCGGTAATCTCTCTAGGAATAATGGTAAATTCTTCTGTCTTTTTACCAACTACTATGCTATTCCAAGTTACGTAAGAAATGGTAGTATAGGTACCTACGTTAATTGCTCCTTCATTGCCCTCGGTTCCTTCTACCGTCGAATCATAAATAATATCTGAGGATGAATCAAGAACAATGTATTCTGCCCCCATATTTTGGGCATTAAGGACGTTTGCAAGCTCATTCTCTTCTACCTCATAACTCTTAGGGTTTTTGTCATAAGTATACTCTTCGTAGCCAGTAGTAGGTATAGCCTTAAAGTAAGCTTGTATTTCTATAACACCATCTAGGGGAATAGAAGAAGTGGGGATATTAATCGTATATTTATACGCGTATTCAATATTAGTGGTATCTAGTACGTAATTAGGATTACTAGAAGAAAGTTCTGTATCGTAATTAGTATTAAACACTCTATCGTTCGTAAAGCCGGCAAAATAGTATCCATCATTGGGCTTTGCATAAACGTAGAAAGTAGTACCATTCGAGGTCGCTTGGTACAATTGTGCACAAATGGTACCACTACCATTATTCGAGCCGAAAGCAAGCCCTATTCCACCACCCGAGTAATCGTCCATTACTCCATCCGTGTAGCCATTCACTTGTATTACCGGTCTAAAATACATGAAAGAAATAGTACTACTATTGCCCCAAATATCCGTTGCAGTAAGATTATATTGTTTGCCATTTTGGGTTGCTAATGCCATGCAACTATTGGTAACGGAAGTGCTTGACAACCCGGTTATAGTTCTGGTAATAGAAGAACCACCTACTTCTTGTAAAGTATAATTCTTGATACCATCGCTATCACTAATTATAACAGGACTATTAATGGTTGACCCGTTGGATATATTGAAAGTAGGTCCTCCGTTGGAAGAAGAGCGCGAAACCTTAAAATTGATTTGGAGTGCCATTTCACAACTACAGTTATCTACGACCGGATTACCATTTGTATCGCAAACATAAAATTCCCACCACAAGCCTATTCTTAGGTATTTGTAATTGGTGTTAGCCTTGTCCTCGGGCACTCCCCCAAAGGTGTAAACACTACTGGGATAATAATAAGTCGTAGTGCTTGTTCTTTCTCTCGAGGTAAGTTTTCTTATTGTTCCTTGTATCTCCGCAAAGCCTCTTCCGAACCTCGCGATACTATCACTGGAATGATTATTTTGTTCAGCAGCATAGCCTATTCCAACGTACGCCCAGGATTCCATTTTAGTAACTCCCGAGGTGTTACCATGTATTTTTTCCGTCGCTGTAGGAGTAAAGTTTACCGTTATTTGTCCGTTAAGCAAGCCGGCATAAACAGCCTCGCTTATTCTAAAAGTATAGAAAGAGCCTGACCTAACCGTAGTAGGCGCACTGCTATCTTGTTTTCTATTATAATAATAAGTTTGAGCATTTCCTCCCAGCCATGTAGCTTTATAGTTACTCATGCTGGACTGTGTCGCAATATTAAAATTGTTTCCGTCCCCACTAACGTGCCAACCGGAGTGACTTACACTACCAGGATTTTGGGTATTTAATGGAGAATGGTCGGAAGTAAGTCCCGTACCACTCTCGCTAATCGTAATTATAGAATAATTGTTAGTATCGGAACCACTAAGAGGTGCTTGCACGTTATGATGGGAACCATCGTTGTATTCATCCCAAAAATAGGTATCACTATCCCAAGGGTCCGTCATATTTGCAACTTGTGCAGCACTCGTATTCAAAGGATTGATTGCCTCGCCTACTTCACTAACGCTCAAATTGAATCCTATGTTTTCATTCTTCTTGGTTCCACTAGAGTTTGCCGTGAACTCAGCAAACAAAGCAAGTCTCAGATACTTGGTTCCACCAGAGTTTGCCTCGTTCAAGGTTTGTCGAGCACCCTCTCTCAAGTCATCCGTGCGGGGTTGGTCGGGCCTCAAATAATAAACGTTGCTAGCAAAAGTATAGCCAGAACTACCCGAATACTTCAATTGATTAGCATTATTGGTACCAAGAACAGAACTTGTTTCTTTGAATCCCTCGTAAGTCTTTGCGCTTGAATCACTAATGGCATTACCAATGCCAACGTATAACCAGTTATACGCAACTCCACCAACTGATGCAAGTTCTCCGGAAACGTTAAAGTTCAACTTATAGGTTCCGTTTATAATCTTTGTGTAAGCATCGTTACTTAGTTTTGCAGTATAAATAAATATTGCATTTTCCACACCACTACTAAAATCAGAAGACCAAGTGCGATTGCTAGTAAAATTATGGTCCTCGCGGTCGCTAACAAGTGTAAAATCAGTAAAGGTTGCCGTTCCGGTTCCGGTTACGTTTCCCAGAGTGCTTTGCTCACGGTTTTGATACATCCTATCGGTATAGGAACTCCAACCCGCAACGTTATTACCGGCATACATTTTAGAACTATCACTATCGCTTTCGGTCGCAAACGTGGTTCCGGGAGTACTCATAAGATTACCGGGAGTCTTTATTTTTTCTAAAGATACCGACATGGACATATTAGAGTAAGTAATTGTTTGGGCTACTTCATCCGACCACGTTTCAAAGAAACAAGCTACTCTCAAATATTTATAAGTATATTCTGTATTGGAATTAGTAGCCATGGTAGCTTTATTAAAAGACTTAGATATGGTACCCGTTGTGTAATTGATTTTATCATCACTACATACGTTAAGTGCGGCACTCTCAAAACCATTGTTTGCACCATCGTTGGCGATATCAATATCGTAAGCCTTCTCAGTAAATCCTACGAATGTTTTCGCTAAATCATCGCTTTGGGCAGTACCAATACCAACGTACATGAATATACGATTATCTTCTTTTTTAAGTCTAATAGAGCCGGAAACGCTTGTAGAAACTTTTACGCTATTAGCTTTTATGGATTCATACAAGGTATCATCTATTTTATAGGTGTACATAAAACCTATATGTAACATTGCGCCAGAAGAGTTTGCGCTTGTTTCCCAACCATTCTTACTGGGGTAAAACTTGTTCACGTTCGTAACGCTAGAATTTGTATTAGCGTTTACCCACGCGACGTTATCAACACCTGTAAAATTGGTAGCAGAAGGGGTGGAGTTAAGACTAAGTGTTTGCATATCGTCTTGAACCACTCTTTCTTGGGTAC
>JAZSLG010000142.1:0-14224 GCA_045535235.1 Candidatus Stercoripulliclostridium sp. | reverse complement strand
AATCCCCCGACAATGGAAGTTTACTAATCGTAAATGACCAGCAGTCGGGGGGATTTTTAACAAAGTAATGCGCTAAAAAGCGCGGTCTACTCTTCACCGCGCAAGCGCTTCATCCATATAGGCTTACCCTCTTCATCAGACGCGGTATCATAGTTTTCACCGGGCATGGTGTTAAATTCTTCGGTGGGAGAGTAATTCATGAGGAGTTGAATGGGACGTTTACCGAGGATGGTGACGGCGCCTAAATCTTTAACGTCGGCGTAGACACTCTTCCACTCGGTAGAGTCGTAGACTAGGGGTATCTTCGCGGGGTCGTACCAAATGCCCATAGCACAGAGAGTAAGATTAACGTAGTCTTCGTTACGAGCAGAGCCGGTTTCTCTATTCTTAACCTTCATATCGTCGTACTCTTCGCGTGCGAGTACCTTTTTGAACATGTCGTTTATTTGTCCGTTTATAGTATCGGCTATACCGTCAATCGGTAAAGTAGAGTCTTCAAGTAGAGCAAGGTCTATATCCTTAATTTTTTTCCAATTGTAAATGTAGTTCTTACCGGATATGGTAATATTCATTAGCTCGGGGTCACAGGAACGTCCTACGGGAGGCGTTACCATGATTGCAGGGGCTAGGGAGTTTGCAAATATACAATTGTTAATCTTAAGAGAGGTACCTTGGTTAAATTTTTGCAAGGGAGAGTCCTTGGAAACTTGTTCAAGTTCGCTATTTGCGTATTGAGGATTGTACATTATAGCAGAGGAAACGGTGTTACGGAAAATACATCCATCAACTACCACGTTACCACGCTTAACTACTATGGAGTTAAAGGTATTTTGTATTTGACAATAACGGAAAGTTACGTTGGTTTCACGGCTTAACGTATATCCGTCTTCGTCATATTCATAATCTTTTTCCCAAGTTTTATCAATCCAATTGGTGTAGGTATCATCTTCCCAGTAACCATAATAATGATAATCCCAGTCTTCCCAAAACTGATTGCCTATACCTGCAATATATCCCCCTCTTTCCTTTAAAACAGACCAATCGCCGGAATCGGTAGGAGGCGTTGCACTGTTTAACACAACGTTTTGGAATACAATATCTCCGCCCAAAGTACGGTTCATTTTGAGTAGGAAGGAGTCGTTTGCCACTGCCTTAAATCTACCGTCAATCTTAAAGCCATTACCATAAATGGAGGTTAAAATATAGGGTTCCCAATGGTCGGGGTGATAGTATACGTCGCTTTGGAGAATTATGTTTTCCTTTTTGAGTTGTTTGCCGTCCACACATTTTTCGGGTCTGTCGTAATCCCAATACCAGCCCTCTTCAAAGTAAGCGAACATCATGGCAAGGTCAAAGTTTACAAGCGAAGGGTCTGCAGTTAGCTTTTCCAAGTTAACGCAATCGTCGTTTTCATTAATTTCCCAACCAAGGTTAATACCATCAACCACGTTAAAGACGTAACCGTCGCGAGCCGAATCTACACCGTAAGAATATTTTGCCACCATGTAGATACCAACTTGATTACCTATCGCCTCTTTCTTAAAGGTGATTATGCCGTCTGCGTCAACGGTTGCGTATTCTTCATTGGTTGAATAATACTCAAACGTAAGGTCCGCATCCATAGGACGGTAGGTTGCAATTTCGAACTTGTAGGTATTAACGTATCCGTACATGAAGTCTACTGTTGGGCGAGTTACGGTATCCAAATCATAACCTTCGGGTAGATTTTCTACCTTAACCGCGAACTTGTCACCCCATACGCGAACGCCTTCTACACCTCTATTATCCTCGTCGTTATCAATGGTGATGGAAACGTACTCTAGTGGTACTTTTACCTCTAGTTCAATTTCTGCACTCTTAAAGCCACTTGCCGAGGCAGTAAGGGTAACGGTACCATTCTTTAGTCCAAGTAGCGCACCATCCTCGTCGCGACGAACGACGGAATTATCACTAAAAGTATAATTTATGGATTGCGGAGCTAGACCGTCATAGTCGTCGTTTGCGACTACCGCGTTCAAACTAAACTCGTACGTCCTAAGGTTTACGTAAGCGCCTTTTGCCCAAAGGGTATTTCTTAAAACGTCCAAATTTGTATAGGTAAGTTCAATATCGCCTTTAGTAAATCTAACGGTCAAATTTTCAACTACGTCGCCTTTTTTAACCTTTAGACTAACCTCTCCAGCAGTACTGCCACTATAAATAAGAGTGGTGCCGTCTACTACTGCCGAGCCAACTACGTCTATTAGCTCAACGCCCGAGGTATAAGCGTAATCCTCAACGTCAAAGGAATTTGCACCAATAGTAAGATAGTTTTTCTTCAAAATCGTAGTGTGTGCATTTACCGTTATGGTTACGGTTGAGGTTAGATACTCCTCTCTTTCCGGTTCGTATACGGATGCCGTAACGGTAGTTACGCCACTAGAAAGAGCTTTTACAATACCATTGCCGTCAACGGTTGCAACGCCGGGATTAGAGGAAGCCCAAACCGTCTTCTTCTCCTTGATTGCAGGCGCCGGGAGTACTATTTTGGTTAGCATCAAATTTTCACCAACCCTAGTACTTAATTCGCTAGAATATTCCCTTTCCCCTTGCTTTACTATTTGAATGGAGTAAAGTTCGGTACCGCTAACGTAGAAAGTCGCAACGGCACGAATGGTAAGATTATTCTTCGATTGACAGAAAATCTTAACTTCACCAAAGCCTTTACCCGTAAAGGTTACGTCGCCGTTGTCATCTACTTGGGCAATACCTATATCCGACGACGTCCAAACCAGTTCTTTTAACGCTATTGCCGGATAGGTTACCGCCTCTATGCGGTAAGCACGATTAACGTAGTCTTTAACCTCTATCTCAATAACGTCGTTAAGTAGCTCGCCGTCGTGATAGAGTGTTATCTCCTCAATGGTAATATCGGTTGAGGTAGCAATAATATCACCGCTTATATCAATAGCAAAAACTATGATAAGAGGTATACAAATTAGTAGTCCGATTAGTATCTTTTTCATATCCTATCCTCCTATCTAGCCGGTGAAATTTTGGCGTAAGCTTTCTTTAGTCCGACAAAACACCAAAGAGCCGAACACAAACAATATAAGAATGCAAGCGCTAGCAGTATGCCCAAAGCAAACAATGAGCCGAATATATATCCTCCTGCTATTGCCCATATTCCTCCAATTACGGCAAATATTAGCCCAACCACCAGAGAAATAAATACGTTGGGTGAACCCGATGTCATTTCTCTACCCTCTCCCACGGGGAAGCGGGGCTTAACAAGGTCTATTTTTATTGCCATGCAAGTTTCGCCTACTGCAAACAATAAGCATATTGCAAGCATGATGAAAAATACTTTCAAATCGACGAAGCCACCCAACCATACTGCAAGACAGCTGAGAATTACTACTGAGCCCGATACTATCATGTATAACGTAAACTTTGCAAGAATTTGTAGGTTATAAGGTACCGGTGACAACTTGGTCATATAGAAAGTATCGCCCTCACGAGAAACGGTGGTTGCAGCAAAACTAACCAAAATTGCTACGAATAGTAGTATTACCATTATTCCTAGGGCAGGAGCAATTGTATCGCCTATCGTTTGCGAGCCTATTGCAACCGCAAGACGGGTACTAAAGTAAGACATAACGGGAGCAGACGCACTCATTGCAAGATATTGGAAAGAGTAATTAAAGCTCCTAAATATTTCGAGAAAGTCCTTTTTGAGTAACGAGCCAAAATGAGGACGTACTACGTCGTTACTAAACTTGCTAAAAGAAGAACCCTCTATCTCCAAGTTGCGAAGCATAATTTTTAGGTAATATTTCCTAATCATTAGAAAATCGATAAGAAGAATTACCGCCGGCACGCCTATGGAAACAGGGATTGCAATAGCCAAATTCTTTAGTTCCATTAGCTCGGTGATCTGTGCAAACGGATAAAAATGCTTGCTTGCACTAAATATACTACCCATAATACCATCGCTAAAGAAAGAAACCGCCTTGGTTTGCATAAATTCCATTAGAGCTTGTACGGCTATCATATATACAGCGAATAAGACGGCAATAGTTACAGTGGAAACTACAAGCGTGAATATATATTTATCTTTAACCAACGTCTTTATGCGCATAAAGGGTATTGCGAACAAAATGGATATGCCGAATACTACCGCGTAAGTTAGGATTATACCCACGGGTATCATCAGGTAATAGGAAAGCTCTTGCTTGGTTACCTCTCCGTAAACGAGCATGAGGGGTAGCAACACCGCAACCAGATATAAAAAGGTTACTACGCCTTGAACAAGAACCTTTGCGGTAAACACGTCCATAACTTTAACGGGAAAACGAATAAGGAGTTCGTTGTCTCCGCTAAAAAACAAACTTTTTACTATACTACTTATTCCACCAAGCGCCATGACGAAGCCAATAAGGCTAACGAATAGCTTTAGGAATAGACTCTCGCGGTTGTATACGTAAAAGCTTAGAATAATACTTTCGGCAATAGTGACGTACAAATAATAGATAATGCCAATTGCCAAAAGACCGAACAAAGCCTTTAGTATTCCGCTAACGGAGTTAAGACGCACGCCGGCAAAGCGAGAGTTTAGCTCTAACTTTATCAACGCCTTAACTGCGTGACTGGAATGGCTATCTCTCATTAACGCTTACCCCCTTTAAACATGTGAAATCTTGGAGGATTAGGCACTTTGTTAGCATTTCTCCTAGAAATAACGCGTATATCTTTCTTTGTTTCTACTGTGCCACCTATTGCTTCCTTTTCCACTACCGCACTTTCTTCGGCAACGGGCTTTGCTTGTTCTTTTGCCTTTTTCTCTGCTTGCTTTTGCGCTTTTCTTGCCTTTCTACCCTTTAATGCGGATACTGCTTGAACGGGTTCAGCCGTATATGCAAGGAACTTTTCTTCCAGCGTTGCCTTGTTTTCTTCAACGTGTAGGTCGATTATCTCACAAAGTTGTCCTTTGCGAATAATGGCAACTCTATCACAAAGCTTTGCAACCATATCTATGTTGTGCGAGCTGAAGAAAACGGTGTTTCCTTGTTTACAATGCTCTTTCATTTCCATGATAATATCGTTGATAGATTGAGGGTCAAGGCCCATTAGAGGCTCGTCCAAAATCCAAAGCTTGGGCTTATGAATGAGGGCGGCAATAATACAAATCTTTTGCTTCATGCCGTGACTGTATCCCTTAATTTGACGGTCAAGAGCAAAACTCAAACGGAACTTCTCAGCAAATTCCTCTATTCTCTTTTGTCTTTCTTCCTTTTCAACGTAGTAAAGGTCGGCTACGTGATTAACGTACTCCCTACCCGTTAGTTTTTCATATACGGAGTGATTATCCGGAACGTACCCCATACTAAGTTTGGCGTTCAAACTATCCTTATTGATATCGTGTCCGTCAATTAAAATGGTACCGCTATCAAAGGGATAAATGCCGGTAATACACTTTATGGTAGTAGATTTTCCCGCACCGTTCAAACCCAAAAAGCCAAACATTTCGCCTTTCTTAACTTCCATACAAAGGTCTTTAACCGCGTATACGTCACTGTTAATGTACTTCTTGCAAAGATGGTCAATTTTTAACATCTTTCACCCCTTAATCTTTATTTTGGTTTTCGCGCGTGCCCGCGCGTTCACACCTAATAATTATATTATAATTACGCGCGCGTGTCAACATTAAAAAAGGAACGCTAACGCGCTCCTAGCTATCAATAATTATTTCTATTCGCTTTTTAATATGGTTGTTATTGCTTTCTTTACTGCTTTTGCCGTGTCACTAGCAAGCATACTAAATGGATTATTATCATCCTCTTCTACTGCAATTTCTCCTGCCAAGCCGTTCACAAAGGCACCCGCACAAGCAATATCAAACGTGGAATCAAGGTAACCTGACAAACCTAACAAGATACCCGAAAGCACGTCTCCGCTTCCAGCCGTTGCCATACCTGACGTTCCACGAGTATTTATCGCCAAGCGTTCCCCATCCGTAATTATGCTCTTATCATTCTTAAGAAGCAACGTGACTCCATACTTGCTCGCGAACTCCTTTGCAAGTAGCAAAGGGTAAGATAAAATTTCATCTTTGCTTTTCCTCGCAAGCCTACTAAACTCTCCAATATGCGGAGTCAAAATTACCTCGGCTACCTTGTCGGTCAGTAGGTCAAGATGGTGAGCAAGCGAGTTTAATCCATCGGCGTCTATTACTAGTTTTATGGGTAAAGACAGGAGATGTTTTAGGTATGCTACGTTGTCTCCCTTTTGCCCTATTCCCATTCCAAATGCTACCGCTTTTATTCCCTTGAAAGCAGTTTCTACTTCTCTTACGTCATAAGCAAGATACCCCTCTTTGTCGGGCAAACCGTGTAGAGTACTTTCCAACACGAAAGGCATTACTGCGTTCATTATTGAACGAGGCACCATCAATTTAACTACACCTGCTCCACTACGAAGAGAACAACAAGAAAGGCTCGCCAGTTTGACTGCGCCACTATACTCCGGCGAGCCTCCTACGAGCCCTACGTAACCAAAATCTCCTTTGTGGGATTGAGGATTTCTTTCCCCCAAGATGCGCTTAACGTGGCGCATCTTGAGAGTATAATCGTTAGACATTATTTCTTTTTACTTTTTGAGGCTTTAGCCATTATAATAGCAAATGCACCGGCTACTACTGCAACGCCTGCAATAACGGCTATTTGCTCTACCATGGAGAGTCCGGAACGGATTTCACTAATCTTACCGGTTTCAAGATCGTACTCATAACCGATATAGTATAGTTTTTCTCCGTCGTAAACGAGCTTACCAAAGGTGGGATTCTTTAACATGGGGTCGTGTAACTCTTCACCAAAATCTACGGGAACTTCGTCGTTACCAACGTAGTTGTAGAACTTGTCGCCAAAGGTTCCAAGGGTGATATAAAGAACACCGTTACCCGCACCAACTTCTTGCTTGCCGTTTAGTTCGTTTTCTACGACGTTACCTTCTGCATCGATATAAGCGGTTTCGGTATAGGTATGATCGTGACCTGCAAGAACTAAGCTTACTTCGTTTTCGGCAAAAATCTTAGTGAGTTGCTTTCTCATTGCAACAACTTCAAAGTCATTGGTGTGTGAGCCTACGGAATAGATGGACTTGTGCATTACGACTACTTTGTATTCTTTGTCAGTGTTTTGCAAATCTTCTATTAACCAGTTGATTTGAGCCTCACTCATATTACCGTCTTCATCGTAATCATTGGTATTAAGAACGGTAAAGTGAACGCCACTATAATCAAAGCTATAATATGCACCGGTGGTATCGTCTTGTTCAGGATAGCTCAAAGCAAAGTGCAACAATAGATAGTTGTAAGAATCCATGGTTGCATCTTCATCCAACCAAGCATATTCGTACTTTAGATCCTCTGCCTCAGGCTTTTCGTAAGAGTGTTCGTCGTGGTTACCGTTTGCGACTACGTTAGTGGTGTTTGCCCAGTACTTTTGGAGACCGCCGTTCAAATAATATTCCCATTGAACCCAGTTGCGAGTGTTGTCTACAACGTCACCACAGTTAATAACAAAATCATAACCATTAGCAAATACTTCGCTTACGTTTGCCATGATAGCTTCTGCCGAGGTATAGGGCTTTTTAGCAGAACCTTGAATATCGGTGATAAGCAATAGTTCAAACGCTTGATTATCTTCGGGAGCAGTGGTCAAAGTATAAACTTCACTCCAATAGCCGAGAGCCTTGGAACCTACTCTGTAACTATAGGTAGTAGCAGGCTTTAGTCCCTTTAGTTCAACAAGGTGTCTTGCCGTCTCAATATGCATTAGGGTTGCGTAAACGCCAAGGTCGATATTAGCGGTAGTGGTAACGTATTTTTCGTAGGTACCAACTTCTTCTATTGCCTTGCTTTCATCAAACGTGGTTCCCTCCATATATTGAATATCGGTACCTTCGATTGCTTTGTTGGTAAACCAAACGATATTCTTATCGGTGGTGGGATTCTCACCAAATGTTACAGTAATCATGCCGGGAAGTTGACCTTTTTCCACGGTGGGGGTGGTGTCGAGTGCGCCCTTAACGTAGTTGGTTGCAAGGCGTGAGTCATGCTTATAAACAACGTAACCGTTAAAGCTATTTTCCATTTCGGCATTTTCATCAACCTTAAAGCTATAAACGATATCGTGTGCAATTTCACCAAGGCTGGTGTAAAGTGCATCGGTTACGTAGCTTTCAAGAACGTGGTACAAGAAGGCTTGTATGCCGTCGTCACCAAGATCTAATCCAAGGTCTAAACCAAAGCCGGAAAGAAGCTCTAACACGCCGGGGACCAAGTTATCTAGTACTACTGCGTGGGGGTCTGCTTTTTTGTCAATAAGACTTAGAACGGCTTGAAGAGCGTTCGCGTCAGTTTGGCTCATACCTTTTGCAAGGTCAATGGGCATGAACAATCCGTTAACTATGCGGAGTAGTCCGCTTTCTTCATCCAAAAGAATATCAAGGAGTTTCTTAACGTTGGTGCCGTCCTTAAAGAGAGCAAGGGCTTCTTTTTCGCCGGCAGTAAGGTCTTCGTAAGCAACGTCACGGCCACCTACGTGGTCAAGATAGGAGTTAATTACTAGGTCGAATAGTCCAAGACCTTCGCTATTTACGGGCATGTTTAGTGCTTCTTGTAGTAGCTCGTCAACGTAACCGCAAAGCTTTGCGCCTCTTGCCGTGGACTTAAATTCGTCGTTGTTGCCGGCATAAACGTAGTCGGCTAAAACAACGTCTTCAAAGTGAACTACGATATTATCGATTAACTTTTCAGCAAGGGGCTTAATCATATTTACGATATCGTTGTCTTCGGGGAGCATGCCTGCTACCATGGCGCCTGCATTACCGATAAAGTCAACGCTTACGTAAGAATAAACCATGTTGTCAACTATCTTGAGTAGTACCTTATTTGCAGAATATCCAGCGGCATCGGTTATTATGGTCTTGCCGTTCATAACTTTGATAAAAGGCTCAAGATCGTATCTATCAAAATATGCGTCGTCGATATATCCCATCTCTACTAGAGTAGTAATATCAACGGTTTCAATTTTCTTAATATAGGTCGAGAAGTTTTCGGCGTATTCTTCACCTACGCTACCGCGTTCGATTTTGGTGTAACGAACTGCAGCGTTATAGCCCGTGGTGGAAGAGGTTTCAACGTCGGTAATAAGGTTGCCGTTTAGCGATACGCGAGACTCAATGTCATTAGCGTGCATGTGTCCACTATACGAATATCTTACGCCAAGGTCAGCAAGGAAATCTGCCGTTTCAAAGGTGTTATAAAAAGTAAAATCTTTGAGCAAGCTATCCTCTCCAACAAAGTGAGGAAGAACGTTGCGGTGAGAGAGTGAAAGTAAATTCTTATTATTAAAATCTCCCGCCTTCTTCTTTGCAGATAGGAAATCTTGAATGTTTTGGTGGAGTAGACCGCCAAGGTGATGCTGAGTCTCTACGGTGGAAACGCAATCATCGATACCAACCACGACGTAATCCTTTAATACCGATGCAACGTAGGAAATTTCACCTCTTTCGTAATCGGTAATTGTTCCGTCGATTAGTTCTTGCTCAGCACCGTTTTCTCTATATAACCACTCGATGTCGGTAGTGGAAGCGGTGGTGCTATTAACGAACTTTACGCCCTCGGTGGAGTTACCGCTAACGTATGCCTCGTCGTAGGGGCAAAGCGCACTGGAAAGATTTGATTTGGTGTCGTAGTAGTCGGCTATTTCTTCATCACTCAAATCTGGATAACCAAGAGAAGAGTAAACTTTGGTCATGTCGTATCTGGTTGCATTGGGAAGTAAACGAGCCGAACCGTCTTTACTATAATCAAATGCTTCTTCGTTATAAAGGTCATGGTTACCAAAGATTACGAAAATTTGGAAATCTTCGTTGCCATTCTCCCTTACTCTGTTTTGGGTTTGACGAAGAAGGTTTGCTACCTCTACGTGTGCTTGAATTTCACCATCGGTAGTAAGGTCGCCGGTAACTACCAAATACTCCGGATTTTGCTCGACGATTTGTTCTAGAGCTTCCATAACGTAAAGATGACTTTCAACGGTAAGTTTGGAAGAGGTGATAACCTTCTTTGCAAAATCCGTATTATCGCCACCAAGATAACCATAGCCCATGGGGAAATAATGCACGTCAGTCAAATGTGCAACGATAATTTCATCGTCTGCTACAAACTTTGCTTCCTCTGCTTCAGCAGTGTTTTTACTAAAATCTAGTGAGAAAACTCCCATTAGAACGGCTATGCCTACTAGCACTACGAATAGAGTTAGGAAAGTTTTTGATAGATTAAATTTTTTACTCATTCCTTGCTCCTTCGGGCGCGCGCCCGCATTATAAATAATATTAATTATATTACTGCAAAAAGTCTTTGTCAATAGCGAAAATATCTTCAGATATTTTTTTTGGAAAATAAAATTTAAGTAAAATCCTAAAAGTTAATTCATTAAAATGGCGTTAAATGCTACCATTTTACATATTAAGGGAACCCAAACTGGCAACAATGTTGTATGAAACTTTTTTGTTATATTAGTCTAATAAGGTGAATAATATATATTATGGAAAAAGATTGTTTAATAGTAATTAATAAGCTTTCGGGAAACGCCGAAAATTTAGACGTGGATAGTCTAAAAACAAAGTTGTCCTCGTCCTACAACGCCTTTGAGGTCAAGTATATTCCCGAAGATATGGAAAGTATTAAAATGGCTAATTACCGAGGAGTCGCAGTCTGTGGTGGCGACGGCACGCTAAATCATATTATTAATACTCCATTACCTGAACGCACCTCTCTTTATTACGTCCCTTGTGGCACTCTAAACGAGGTTTACAACGCACAAAAAGAAAGCACCATTAACCTTGTAGGACACGCCGGCAACGTGCTTTTTAGTTACGTTTGTGCCACAGGCACTTTTACTCCTCTAGGTTACTCGGTAAACACGAAATCAAAAAAGAGATTTAAGGCTTTCGCTTATATAAGTAAAGTTATAAAAGAATACAAGGTAAACGATATTTGGGCAAGACTAAACGTAGATGGCAAAATTATTGACGGTGAGTATACACTAATTATGCTAATAAATTCGCCCAGATGCTTTGGCTTTAATTTTAATAGGCTTTACCACAAAGGAGAAATGTGCTTACTTACCATAAAGAGTCCCGGGAAGGATACGTTACTTAACAAAATTAAAATCTTTTTTCCCCTTTTCCGCACCTTCTTCATGGGTTTCAACAAGCCTTACAAAAGTAAAAATATACTTTTCACGCCTTTCAAACACGTTGACCTTGAATTACTTTCCCCTACCCCTTTTTGTGTAGATGGTGAAAAATACGAAATTGAAAAAACGATAGGAATAAATATTACAAAACTGAAAAACCCTATCAATATTATCTCAAACGATAACTAATCAATAAAAAAGCCTTGTTAGATAATATATGCTCTAACAAGGCTTTAACTTATTTTTTGTTTATTCAACTATCGGCAACTCTACTATTGCATTACCATAGGTAATAGAGATCTCAGTTTCATACCCTTCCCTCTCAGCACTAATTTTCATTATTTTATTTGATTCATTTAACTTTATTATTACATTGGTATAACGAACTGCCTCTCCCAATATCTCTGATGCGAAATACACATCATTTGCGCTATCATAAGTAAATTTGTTATAATTTGTAAAATCACTTGGCGTCGCGGCAGTTAATATACTAAGAACATACTTGTCCCAGTTTTCATCAACTTCCTGGGTCCACTCCACCTCTTGTTTTACATACACACCATCAACCATGCGATAATCAAATAGTTTATCTCCATCAATTTTTACATATATAGCACTATACCCTTCTTCTATCATATATAGTTTGTCGCCTTCTCTTTTGTAAGTAAAACCCGAATTCGGAACAACGTTATTGTCCTCTTTCCAAACCTGAGTAAATATCCAGTTATCTCCTTGTAAAAAGATATCTCCCCAGTTTTCTGCATTAATGTTATTTCCATGATTCGCAACAATTTCCTTATCTCCACAAGAACATACACCATCCACATAATTATGTTCATGATTCTCTTCACAAGCAAATAGTGAAAAAACTAATCCACACATTAATACTAATGAGAAAACGATCAATCCTGTCTTTTTCATTTTTTTATCTCCTTGTCGTAATATTTAGCGTTTATCTCAGCACGCTAGTATCCCAAATCGGGATATTTTTATTATACCAAACTGGTATAATTATGTCAATAATGAAAATTGTAAAAGGAGTAAATATGGCGTTTCGGCTTAAAGAATTGAGAAAAGAACGAAAAATTTCCCAATTAAAACTCGCTCTTGACCTTGATATGAACCAAAACACGATAAGTCGTTATGAAAATATGGAACGCCAAGCCGATTATGCAACTTTAATAAGATTTGCAGATTACTTTAATGTTTCTCTTGATTACCTATTAGGTAGAACTGATAAAAAATTGCTCTCATAAAAAATCCCCCTATGGCACTAAAACCAACGGGGGATTTTCTTATATATTAACCATTAAAAATTCCTATCTATATAATTACACGCGGCGGTTGCCGCATTAGCGCCATCACCTACCGCGGTGGTAAGTTGACGGACTCCCTTGGTGCGACAGTCTCCTGCTACGTAGATACCTTCGGTTTTGGTAAGAGTATCTTCACCGGCTACGATAAAGCCTTGCTTATCCAAGTCTACTAGATTTTCAAACTTCTTGTTATCGGGAATTTGTCCTATTGCTACGAATACTGCATTATTCCTAATTTCCATAGTTTTTTCGCCGTAAGTCTCTTTGAAAGCAATACCCTCAAACTTGTCCTCTCCAAGGAAAGCAGTAGAGGCGTATCCCATAATAATTTCCACGTTGGCTCTTTCCTTGAGGCGATTTACAAGCATAGGCTCGCCTGCAAAGTAATCGAACAAGGTTACGACTGTTACTTTGGAGCATATATTAGATAGATATAGTGCGTATTGGAGGGCAGAGTTTCCGTCACCTATTAGAGTTACTTCTTGGTTTTCATAAAATGCTCCGTCACAAAGTGCGCAGTAATATACGCCCCTACCGATAAACTCTTGCTCGCGGGGAAGTCCCAAATGGCGATGCTTTACGCCAACGGCAATTATAACTGCTTTTGCGGTATAAGTGTGATAATCGGTAGTAACCTTAAAGCCCTTTTCATCAAGTTTTTCTATCCCCATGACGGTTTCCAACTCGAAAGCTACGCCTTGGTCCATTATTTGGTCAAATAAGCGATCACTAAGATCTTGCCCACTAATTTCCTTTATGGTGGGGAAATTTTCTACTCTGGGTGAAAAAGAAATTTGTCCACCTACCGTTTCTTTTTCTATAATAAGAACGTTCTTTCCACCGCGAAGAGCATAAAGAGCCGCGGTCATTCCGCTTGCACCTGCGCCTATAACTATAATATCGTAATCGTAATTCATATTCCTTACCTTAAAATCGCTCCGCTTTCGCGGAGCGACCCTATATTGTTTTTATCTTTTAGCGTGCGCTATTGTCTTCGATAAACTTCTTAATGTTGCTTGCGTTTTCATACTTAGCACCGTTTACCATAAGGGTGGGTGCTTGTTTGATTTCGTGAGCGTCAAATCTTGATTTGGTAGATGCATCTGCTACTACGGTTTCATATTTGATACCTGCTTTATCAAGGAGCATCTTTACCATTTTGCAGTTAGGGCAAGTAGCAGTAGTATAAAGGGTGATACCCTCTTCTTCTGCGGGTGCGCATTCTACTTTAACGTCGCCTGCAACTTGGTTATGAGGAGTATTGTATTTTGCAACGTTGTAAACCTTTCTATCCTTGAACTCTTGGCTCTTACCATCGTTCCAGTTTCTTACAGGACGATAGTAACCGGTGATACGGCTATAAACTTCGGTATCCTTACCGCAGATGGGGCAGGTGTACTCTTCGCCACTAATGTAGCCGTGATCCTTACAGATAGAGTAAGTGGGGCTCATGGAGTAGTAAGGCAAACGATAGTTTTCGGCTATCTTTCTTACCAAGTTCATGGCGCTTTGCCAGCTGGGTAGACGTTCGCCAAGATATGCGTGGAATACGGTACCGGAGGTATAAAGAGTATGGAGTTCGTCTTGTAGGTCAAGAGCAGTAAATACATCCTCGGTATAGCCAACGGGCAGGTGTGAGCTATTAGTATAATAAGGAGTATC
>JAZSLG010000072.1:0-5476 GCA_045535235.1 Candidatus Stercoripulliclostridium sp. | reverse complement strand
GAATTCTGCATTCTAAATTCTGCATTCGCATAGCGTTGTTCCGTACTCCGCACTCCGCGTTCCGCACTTTCCAAGTCCCAACTAGCGCGTTTTTGTACTACAGCTATTTTTGTTACGTACTAGAATACCCTTTTTATCATATACACTTGCTTAGCGCAAAATGAGTTAGCTCTTTGCTATAATAGATAAACTTAAAAAACGCGTCTATTTGGATGAAGAGCGAGGGAAAAGAAAAACTCCCAAGGGGAGTGTACTAGGCGTACATGACCCGAAGGGAGCTTTTTAGTTTTTCAAAGCTGTTCGCCAAAGAAACGCGTTTTTTCTAAAACGCGCTAGTTGGGATGCTAGCCAAGGCAAAAGTAAAACCCCGAAGGGTTGCTGTAGTAGACCTACTGCGCCCTGACGGGGTTTTGGTTTTAACGTGGGATAGCGCCCAAATAGCGCGTTTTAACGGGATTTGTAATACAACAAACAATGACAATACCCCTCAAACGTAGGGTCGGCTATTTGGTCGCGAAATTCTTTGCACATACATTTATTGTCTTCTATCATTTCGCGCCTACAAGGGCAATATCCATTGCGTGCTTTTAAGCCCTCTTTTATCATTTTAACTACTTCTTTGTCTTCGTTTAGTCTTACCTTTGCCATACTAATCTCCTTTTGTTATTTTCTCACAGTAGGTGGTTTATATTCATTAAAGTAATATTTTACTCGCGGTACGCCAATTTAGCTTGCACGTTAGTGCAAATTTAGCTGCAAGGCGACTTTGTCACTAAATTTATCTAATCTCCTAAATTCTTTTTTACAGTATTAATAGAAGAAATTAACATTCTACGAATACTACCACATTTTTGTTGAAGTTGCTTATATTCAAGTTCGCTAATATATTCACCCTTTAGCAATAATTCCAACCAAGATTCTGTTTCAAAGCACTCTTTTAATGCAATCTGCAATTTAGATACAAAATCTCTTTTCCCTTGTGCATATTTTGACTCGTGAATATTTGCATTTATAGAAGTACCACAGCGCACCAATTGATTAGTTATAGCACTTTCCTTATAATCATCTTTAACTTGTTTACAAATTTTAACTATATCAAAAGCAAACTCTTTTGATTTGGTTAATAGTATACTATCTGCCATAACCCCTCCTAATAATTAACTCTTTTTTAGCTAAATTATTCGCTACGCTCATAGCGAAATTACTCACTTCGTTCGTAGCTAAATTAAATTTGCATCCATAAACTTGCGGTACGCGAATTTAGCTCCCGAAGGGAATTTAGCTGGCGGTACGCCAATTTAGCTTGCACGTTAGTGCAAATTTAGCTGCAAGGTGACTTCGTCACCTTGCACCTCCGCCGCCACCACCAAATCCACCTCCGCCTCCGCGGAAGCCTCCTCCACTCCTACCAAAACTGCCACCGCTAGCAGATTGTGCCTTGCTAGCTTGGACAAGGTGATGCGTGGAGCGAGATATGTTGCCTAGTGCGGTGTTTAGACTACGGCCAAAGTCGTAACCCACTCTCCTTCTATTCATATACAAATAGAAATACAAGTAGCTCCTATCGTGATAGGTGGAGGTCATTGCGGTGGACTCACTCATTTCGGGATACTTTAGTTTTAACTCCTCGAGTACGCGCTCGCTTATTCCCATCATTGTTGCAAAAACCATGTATTCTTCCCACAAAATTAGGGCGGGTATTTCATGCTCTTTTAGGTTGGAAAAGTCAAGCATAAAGTTCTCCAAGCCTATAGTTTGCATATATTTTTGTAATCCTATCTCGCTAAACCTCTTGGCTCGCGGGGTAAATATTTCTACTATAAAACCGGAAATAAACAGCCCTACACCAAAGTAAGTGGTGAGGGGTCCGCTAATAAACAGCACGCCACACCCTATTAGGAGTACGCCAATAGTAATTAGGAATGAGGTCAGTTTGCTTTGCCTAAAGTTGCTCGCTTGACGGAACTCTACGGCTGATTGGTTTACTACTGCATTAATTTGATTGTTGGTATAGTTTGCGTTTGATTTACTAAAACACTCAAACTCCTTCATGTTAAAGGGTTTACCAACGCTTGATTGCACCTTGCCAAGTAGCTCTAGTAGAGCAACCTCGTGGGCTTTTAGTTCCGCCCTCTTGGGGTCGGGAACAACACGAATTTCAATAACGTAATCATCGGGGTCGGTGGGGTCGGGCGCAAGAGATATAAAGCCTTTGCGAGTAAGGTCCATTATGGTTGCGGAAAGCATATTGCCCCTATTCTTTTGGTTTTTGAGTCCACCTTTGTAGTGATAAAAATAGTGCGCCATTTCGGCGGGAGTCATACCCGCGGGGATTTCCCTCACGTAGGTAGGATACTTACCATCGTTTTTTACTTTGTAATAAAAGACCTTAAAGTATATAGCAAGAGCAACGGAAAGTAAAACGATAACTCCGCCAACAATACTCCAAGTAACCGTTGTTCTTCTTTCCTTCAAAACCGTTGCTTCGTACTCCTCTTTCCAAGCGGTTTCCTCGTCTATAATAGCTTGACGATTTTTCGTACTATCAACCTTTTGGACACCGTTAAATGCACTTTGGGGCAACAAAGCACGGATTTCTATACTATCTCCATCTTGGAAACCTCCCGCCGTAGCGGTAATTTTGTCCGCTTCAACTTCCGCATAGCTCTCGGCAAGTTCGGTATGCAAATATACTAGAGTATCCGCCGTGGTCTTTGCTTTTCCCGGGAGATAAAGATTTAGTTCCAACTCGTCAATATACATTTCAAACCCTTTTGCAAAAGGCATATAGTATAGAACGACGGTATCGGAGTAAGCTACTACCATATCGGTAATGGTATAGCTCATTGTGTAGTCCACGGTATCGTAAGAGGTATAGGGCATATAATAGCCGATTTCCACCGAATGAACCGCATTAGTGGCACCTGACTTTAACTCCCAAACGTAAGAGTGATTATCCAAGTGCGGATTTTTATTAGAAGCAGGATTTTTTAGGTCGTATGCTTCTTGTAGTACCTCGCCTGTAAGGTTGTTCTTAACCGAAAAGTCCTTTAGGGTGGAGTAATGCCCTTCCTCACTATCATAAAGGTCGATTTCACGATATAGGTTGTGAATTGCATCGCCCTCTACAGTAACTATCCAACGCTCCTCCACTTTGAGGTCGCCGTTCTCCTCCAAATACAAATTGATAACCGCTTTTTCGATATACTCGTTGCCTTTATCGACGCACGAGACAAGTACCAGCCCACACACCAGCACCAAAGAAAGAACTAGAATTACAGAAAATAGTTTAAGTTTCATAAGCGCAATGATAATTTTTGCGTAAAAATATCAAGCAAAGTTTCGCCTTTTATAATCAAGTCGCCAAAAACCTTATTATTCAGTTTGAGTGCCCTCTTACTTTTCCTAGACCTCTGATAGACTTTGGTTTTTGGATGAAGTACGCAAAAGTCATTAGACCACTATTAGACCACCGTAGACTTTGCAGTTTGGATGAAGTACGCAAAAGTCATTAGACCACGATTTTTAGATGAGATAGGACGGAAAAGAAAAAATTCACGCAGGGAGTTTACTAGACGTAAATGACCAAGTGCATTTTTCCTTTTCCTAACGAGGTCGCTAAAAAGCGTGGTCTAGTCGAAAGATACCTTAGGTGCCGTTTCAACCGCTTCTTCTGCTTTATAGTAAACCCCATCCTCAAACTTGAATATCTTAGCTACAATATTAGCGGGGAAAGATTTCTTCTTCCTATTGTAGAGAAGAACGGTATCGTTGTAGGATTGGCGGGTGAACGCAATCTTATTTTCGATGGAGGTAAGTTCGTTTTGAAGGGAGGTAAAGTTTACGTTTGCCTTCAAATCGGGGTACTTTTCGCTAACGACCAAAAGACGAGCAAGTGCTGAGGAAAGTTGATTATTTGCTTCAACTGCTTCGGCGGTGTTACGTGCGGAGCCTACGGAAGCGCGAGCCTCGGTTACCCTACTAAGGGTTTCCTTTTCGTGAGTGGCATAGCCTTTTACGGTTTCCACAAGGTTGGGGACGAGGTCGTAACGGCGCTTTAGTTGAACGTCGATTTGACTCCAAGCGTTATCGACGTTTTCACGCATTTGCACGAGTTTATTATAGGTAACGATAGAATAAATAATCAAACACATAATGTATTCTCCTTACGTTAATTTTAGTTTTATGTATTTTATTATATTATATACTCTTCTAAAAGTAAACCCCTAAAAAAAGTTGAACAAGCGCCCGATATTGGTCTTGCCCAAACCTACAAGTTTCTATCAAGTAGTTTCTTTCATTCTTCCACTCTCTCAGTCCACGATAATAGTACCACTTATTATTATCGTCAACGTAAAATGGTATTACGTTTTGCTCCAAACATTGCTTGAATGCTATAAGTCTGCCCACACGTCCATTGCCATCTTGGAAGGGATGGATACTCTCAAATTGGTAATGAAATTCCACTATATCTTCAAAGGTGACCACCTTTAACGAATTGTACCATTTTATCAGCTTTTGCATGGCTTTAGGCACGTCAACAGGACTTTCCGTTTCCACGCCACCCACGGTATTGGGCTTTGTTTTGTATACACCTGCACCATATACCCTTGCATGCTCGGTACCCTCTTTTAGTATCCTTTGGAGTGACAATATAAACTGCTCGGAAAGTGGTTCAGTCGCCCTCTCTATAACGTAATCGATACACCTAAAATGGTTTTGCGTTTCGATAACGTCATCAACTTTTACGCTTTGTGCAAGCTGACCTACGGTTTTAGTTTCAAAAATATAGCGCGTTTGCTCCTCCGACAAGGCACTACCTTCCATGTGGTTAGAGTTATAGGTCAACTTTACTTGGGTTTCGTGATATAAGCCACCACCAACCTTAAGGCGCATTTCCTCTTGTAGAGTGGCAAGAATGACGTTCGTGCTTGCGAGGACGGAGTTCTCTACGCCCAAGAAAGAGGCTATTTTAGCCACAATTCTATCACTTATGCGCTCTCCCTTACCGATTTTTGCAATCGTTCTTGATGAGATACCCAGCGCATTCGTGAGGTCAGATTTATTAAGCCCCCTATTTTTTAACAACTCTTTAAATTTTACGTTATCGATAATCATAAATCACCCGACAAAAAGAAATCTTTACTTTTTATGTTGATATTATACACGAAAAGTAAAGATATTGCAAGATAGGTTTGTTAAAAATGTAAAGAAAGATAAAAATTTTGCATTTTGGCGAAATATTAAGCGGAGCAACGCGCTTGCGAGTGCGGAATGCGGAGCAACGCTTGCGCGAGTGCGGAGTGCGGAACGAGGAACGCGGAACGACCTCATTTCGCTTACGCTTCACTCACAAGGAATAATTTTAGTTTTTTTCTTATTTTTACCTGTGTTAAGCCTCTGATAGACTTTGGTTTTTGGATGAGATACGAACAAAAGAAAATCTCCCAAGGGGAGTGTACTAGGTGTAAGTCGG
>JAZSLG010000096.1:0-7887 GCA_045535235.1 Candidatus Stercoripulliclostridium sp. | reverse complement strand
TACCGACGGGACTTTACTACTCGTAAACGACCGAGGGAGGCTCTTGTTTTGTGAAGTTATTCGCTAAAATAACGCGTTTTTACTAGTCGTTGTAGTCCGAAGTATCAATATCCTTCTTCTTGCTATCAGCAGACTTGCGTACTTTCTCTTGTGCTTGCTTCTTTTCAAAGTCAGCGGGCATTGCGGAGTCAACTTTGGTCTTGCGTAGCTTCTTAACAACTTTAGTCTTGAGTTTCCTATAGATCATTACTACGATAACTGCTACAAGAATTAGACCGATTACTACGGAGGAGATGATTAGCCATACTTGAGGATTGATTTGATTGCCCTCTTCTTCCTCTTCTTCTTCGGGCTCGTCATCTTCAACGGGAGTTTCGTCTTCCTTTTCTTCAGCTGCGGTTAGGTAGCTACCAAAGGTGCCTGCCTTATTGGTGTCGCCTTCAAGAGCAGTCTTTTCGGCGCTATATTCGTCGGCGGTTACCTTTTCGATAGTAAGGTCGTCTATCATTACGATACCTGCCATCAAGTTCTTAACGTCTTCGGCATCGCCTTGTGCGTCGTCGGAGCCAAGATAGTAAGATAGATATGCGGTAACGCTCTTAGAAGACTCGTTTGCATACAAGAAGGTGTATTCTACCATCTCGTCGCTTGCCTTAATTTGGATGGTTTCCCAGTAGCCGTTGCTCTTGTCATACAAGAAACGGAACTCGGGCATCTTGGTAGAATCGCTATTTGCGGATAGATACTTTGCATAGAAAGTAATCTTGTAATAGCTGGTTGCCGACATGGTCAAGCTATTGCTTAGGTAGTATTGTGCGCTGGGCTTGGTGATGTTTGCCATCATCAAGTAGTTATCATTGTCAACTTCCTTACCATCGGTATAGGTGGTGGTTAGGAAATCTCTCAATTGGTCTGCGCTATACTTATCTGCAATTGCATAGGTGCCGTCTGCGGGTAGATACTCCTTATTGGTCATGTGAGTGATTAGATCATCGAAGTCGCCCTTCTTATTATATACGCCGTAAACGTGGTTGGGGTTGTCGTTATCCTTAACGTCGCTTTCATTAGCGTCGGAGCCGTTAAATACTGCGTCACTTTCGTAATGAGTAAAGGAGTTTGAACTGTTACCGATGAGTGCTTCAACGTTGTTAGAAGGATCGTCTTTCTTCTTCTCATAGTTATCGAAAGAGTCGGTCTTGTAGTTTACAAGTTCAAACTTGAACGCGTTGTTAAAGAAGGTATCGGTGGCATCCTTTTCGGCAAGAAGATTTAGTGCGTAAGCCTTTCTTGCTTCAAGAAGAGCCTCGGTGGTAAACTCAACGCCGTCAGCATTAATATCAACGCCGTAAGAGGTTAGTTTTTCCTTAATGGTTTCTTCGGTAACTTCATCGATATTGTCAACGCCGTAAACGAGCTTGTTATAAGCAGATTCGTCGGCGAGCTTTACTAGCATAATATCGTCAAAGTAAACGGTACCTGCGCTTGCGCCAGAGGAAATCATAGTTCCATCGGTGGAAAGTGCGGTGGTGTTGTTAGCATACTTGTTACCAAGATATAGCTCGAGAGTTACGCTACCGGAAGATAGGTTGGTTGCAATATAGAAATCGTATCTTACCCACTTATCTGCGGTATTGATGCCGGTATAACCAACGTATTCGCCTTGGTCTGCATCGTTATGGGTAACTTTTAGGTACTTGGAGCTATTCTTCAAGGTTACGCTTGCCTTGGTGTCGCCTACGGTCTTAACCCATACGCTTAGTCTGTAGAAAGACTCGGTGGAAAGACTTACCGCACTGGTATTGGTGAAACCAAAGTAAGTGGGATAATTGGAGGTGAGCATCAAGAGGTTGCTGGATAGAGTGGAAGTATATCCCAAAGTATCGTTGTCGCCTGCTGGATAGAAATCGTCACCAAGACCGGTTCCTTCATAGTCGTTAGCATTTACGATACCGCCCTTTACACTATTTAGAGCTTCTTCATAAACGTCGTTTGTAATAACGGTTTCAACCGTGCCGGTGGGGTTAGTAACCTTACTACTACTCGTGGAATAGTTTGATGCTGCTACGATAGC
The DNA here is from genome assembly GCA_045535235.1 of Candidatus Stercoripulliclostridium sp. GTDB lineage: Bacteria > Bacillota > Clostridia > Christensenellales > DTU072 > Stercoripulliclostridium_A. The sequence goes on along the minus strand of JAZSLG010000096.1, from coordinate 5,816 downwards.
ACCGGACTTAATTACCAACGCGCGTACATAATAAAATTCAGACTTTTCAGGCTTGTATTGGTAAGTACGAGTGGTTACTTCGTTTGCGGTGGTCTCGGTATAATCTTCGCCACTAACTGCAGTAGCAACGTCCAGTATTTTAACGAGTTCTTTATCTGCGTTATAGATATAGTAATGGGTTGCTTCCTTAACGGTTTCTTTCCATTGTAGATATGCACCGTTAGCAGTAACGCTGGGAGCAGTAATTAGATATGCCTCGGTAGCCTTGGTCCAGCTCTTGGGAGTTGCAATACCTACTATCTTGCCGGTGGTCTTATCAAATACTACGTCGTCCTCTTCCTTTAGGTTGTAGTCTTTGGAATCAACTGCACTAAAGTCGGAGTTGGTAATGCTGGAGCCGGTAGTGGTTGAGCCACTAAGGTCAAAGCTCTTAACGTAGTTGCCACTTGCCTCGTTGTACTCGGTGTACTCAATTTTCTTCCAAGTAGGTGCGGTTAAGATAACAGCGCCCTTGGTGTGGCTTGCAGGAGTATAAATATCGCCCTTACCAAACTCAACGAGAATATACATTTCGTCGGATTCGATTGCGGAAGATTGTAGTACGAAGCTAACTTCCGTCCATTCGCTTACTGCAAGAGATGCTTGAGTTGCGCTGGAGTTGATAATAGAATCGGTTTCTGCATCGTACAAGGAAATGGTAAAGGTGGAGCCACTCTTTAGATTTTGGGTGTTAACCCACATGGATAGACGGTAGAAACTATTGGGTGCCGTGTTAAGGATTATATCGTTGGTGGGCTTATAGTATAGTTTGGATGCGGTGTATTCAGCGTGGTTAAGAACTACAAAGTCGAATACGTCCGTCTCGGTATCGTCGGTAAAGTCTTCATCCTCATGACGAGTCAAGGACAATACGTCGTCTGCGCTAAAGGTTAGACCCTTTAATGCCTTTACTGCACTAAGGTCTGCACCGTTTTGTACAGCGGTACCGGAAAGTACACCTGCGTAAAGGTTGCTATCGTCTGCTTCCATATTAACGAAGGTGTTGGTGTCAATAACGTTGTAATACCAGCCCTCTTCCTCGCTGTCACCAAGAGCAGTGAAAGGAGTGATTTCTGCTTTATTAACAAGGTTGAAACCATCATAGTCGTCCGCCATGATTCTATCCCACTCTTCAAGAGTGCCACCGGGGTAAGCATTGTTCAAAGCGGTTTCGTCCTCGTATTCCATTATGGTAATGTTATCAAAGAAACATCCACCGGGATACAAGTCATCGCTACCCCATTCGCCTTCGCCGTACCAAAGTTCCAAGCCAACCTTTCTATCGGCTAGTTCGTTACCCTTCATCTTTATGGTAAGTTGTTCCCATCCGCCCCAAGTACCATTGGTCTTGGTTTCCAACTTGGAGTTGGTGGATGCGCCTTGTAGACGTAGAGTTGCGTATACCTTGCTATCGTTGGTATTTCCATCGGCGTTCTTTGCAAATGCGTCGTACTTTAACCACTCGTTATAGAGAACGTCGTAATCTGCCATCTTCTTGTCGTACTCTGCCTTGGCTTTTTCATACTCTGCCTTCTTCTTGTCGAAATCTTCAACGCCTTCAACGGGCTCGGTTACGGTTAGAGTGGGCTTAACTCCGCAATAAGCTTCTTCACTTACTTCGGGTACCCAAATATATACCCAAACGGATACTGCATAGTATTTATTGTTCTCAATGAGAATATCAAAGGAGCTTTGGAAACCTGCTCCGCTTATAGCATTCTTTTGGTGGTAAACAAGGAGTGCTTGGGTTTCGAGAGGATTGTCTTCACGAGTAAATTGATAGCCGTTTTCGGGAGTGTAGCTAATACCAAAACCATCGTTTGCAACGGGAGGAATAAAGGTGCTTGCTACTTTGCCGTAAGCGTTTGCATAAGTATTGTTTTTGCTGGAATCATTACTATCAACGTAATTGTAGTAAAGCTTGGTCATATCAAAGACGCCCGTAGGATCGTTTGTCGAAGAATATGCGGGGAAATTGTTCGTATCGGTAAGACCTTCTTTACCGGTTACTACGGTGTAGTTAGCTGTAGAGCCAACTTTTGCCGACGTAAAGAATGAGTTTTGAGTTTGGCTAGTTGAGTAACCGGTTGCACTCGTAAAGTTGTTGTTAAGATATTCATAGCTAAGAACAACGCTCTTCTCGTTTGCAACGCCGTATGCTTTTTGCATTACTTGGGTACGTGCGGTCTCGTTTGCGCCTGCAAGTTCGTTATATTGCTTTACGAGAGCTGCGTCGTAAACGCTCTTATCGATAGCTTCCATAGTAACGTTATCGAACATAGCGGTACCCTTAGCAGTATAGGTACTGTTGTAAGCGGTGTTACCTTTGTTTACCAAATCCTTCATTTGGGAAGGACCGTAACCAAGCCACAATTGAACGTTAAAGCTTCTGTCTTCAAAGTTGGAGCCTTCAATATAAAACTCGTAGGTTTCCCACTCTTCATTCGTATTAATGCTTAGGAATTGAGCAACTGCTACGCTTGAAGCACTGGTTCCTTGAGAAATAACGATAGCTGCACCGCGCTTGGAGTTATCAACGTTTTCATCAAAGAGAAGATGGGTCCAAACGTCAACTATGAGTTTGTAGTAAGTACCCTTCTTTACGCTAACCGCGCTGGATGCGTAAAAGATGGAGCCGTTGCTTTCGTTGCCGTCCATACTGATAACGAGAACGTTGTTATCGTCAGGAACGTTATCGGTCTTAGGAGTGTTGGGAGCAATCTTGGGAGTACCGATTTCTGCGTTGATTGCACCTTTGTTGGTCGAGTAGGTTTCGGGAGAAATATCTACTACACCGGTGTTCAAACCGGTTGAGGATTTTGCCCAAGAGCCTGCAGTCAACGTCCAGTTGGATGCGCTCTTAACGTAGGTTGCACCGATGGTGTTAGTAAACTTACCATTGGTAACCAACAAGGTTTCCGTCGTGGTAGTTTCTTCCGTTACGGTGTCGTCGTCATTGGAAGGGTCTTCCGGAGGGTTACAAGCAACTACGCCTATCATCAAAGCGAGAACAAGCATAGTAGCTAGCAAAAGTGTGAGTAGTTTTTTGGATTTTTTCATTTTACCACCATAAGTAATATATTTTACACGCGTGCGTATTTACACACAAGTACAATAATGTTAGCACATCACAAAAATAAATTCAACTAATCGACTCCCCTTTTTTCGTAAATTTTATTTTTTTATTGACCGTCAAGCATTTTTTTATCGGCAATCAAAAAAGAAGTGAGAGTTTTGAGAAGGTTGAGTGAACTTCCACCTCTTTTTTCTCATTAGCTCAACCGCCTTTGCATAAAATCTATTATGTCCAAAAACAATATCCTTAAATCACTACTAACGGTAACAGGCTTTTCCGTGCTTACGCGAAGCCTTGCCTTCCTCTTCAAAATATATCTATCGCGGACTTTGGGCGCCGAGGTTTTGGGTCTATACCAAATGGCTCTCACCGTTTTTTTCCTTTTTATCGCGCTTTCAACCGGTGGCATATCCACCGTACTTTCTCGAAAAATTGCCGAAATGAACGTCAATTCGGGCGGTGATAAAGGTCTAAAACTACTTTCCACCTCGTTAATTGCGGGAGTGGGCGCCAGTCTGATTTGTATGCTCGTGGCGTACCTAACCCTACCCTACATGGATTTTATAATTTCCGACGAGCGTGCTATTCCACTACTAAAAATCATGCTTCCCGCCCTTTTTTCCACCACCTTTTATATCGTAATCCGCGGATGGTTTTGGGGAAACAAGCATTTTTTTGATTTTAGCTTGAGTGAATTTATAGAGGAAATTTTGAGAATTATTTTCACTTTCCTCTTCGTTTCCGGTCTAATTAGCGGAATAAGTGGCGAAAAAGGAGTAGCGCTCGCATTTCTAATTAGCGACCTACTCGTTATGGCGGTAATAATTATTATGTTTTTTAGGCGTGGCGGAAAATTCACCCGTTACGGCTCGTTTGTAGAAATACTAAAGCCGGCTACCCCTCTTACAATAATGAAAATCTTCGGCTCGTTTGCAGGAACGGCGGTTGCTCTCGTCATCCCCTCGGGTCTTATTGCGGGCGGTATGACGATAGCGGAAGCAACGGCTAGCGTAGGCAGAATATCGGGCATGGCAAATCCCCTACTTTTCGCACCAAACGCAATAATCAGCTCGCTAGCGATAGTGCTTATTCCGGAAATGAGTGCTAGCAATGCAAAAGCCGAAGTAGAGGCGCTAAAAAAACAAATCTCCTCTGGCATATCCGCGTCCTTGATTATTAGCGGTGGCTTCATGGTAGTATACCTAGCTCTTGGCAGAGAATTAACCCGGTTTTTATATAACGATATTCCTTCGGGCATTTATCTGGAAAAAGCGAGCGTAGTACTCCTTCTCATGCCAATAAATCATATTCTTGCAAGTAGCATGAATTCTATCGGCAAGGAAAAAGAAAATTTTTTGACCTACGCCCTAGGCACGGCGTTAATGCTAATCTCCTCCGTAGTACTACCAAAGCATGTTGGAATCGATAGCGTAATAATAAGCGATTTACTCTTTTTAGCAACGGTTGTAATAGGAAACACCTATTTCCTAAAAAAACATATTAAAGGCAGTTTGGGTATACTAAAACCAATGTTTGCGGTAATTATTCTTTCACTTTCTTGTTCATTCTTAGCACGTTCAATAAACGGAATTGCGTCCAAAATAAACAATATTTTCGCCCTTATTGTTTCTTCGGGTATATCCTTTGTAGCCTACTTTATCCTAGCTTACTTTTTTGGTTTTTTCAACTTGAAAGAATTGCTAAAAAGTAAGAAATTAAAAAGTGCTTAATTGCGTATTGCAAAGTTAATAGCATTATGCTATAATAGGTAATGCAGAGTAGACACGTTGCGTTAAGTGCCACAAAATGGGATGTCGTTTGTGGACGAAAGAAAAATCTGCGATAACGTGTCGCGTCCGTTGCAAAGCCTATTGTACCGGTTGTCTTCTGCAAAGGAGACTTTTTTTATGAACAAAAGAATTAAGGCTTATTTCACTCCAAAGCGCATCGCCTATCTTGGCGTAATGACCGCTATTGCCGTAATTACCAACTGCTTTTCCATTACCGTAAACAGTGGTGCGAACTCCATTTCGTTCAATTACGTTATATGCGCCCTCGCCGGCATTTTCTTTGGGCCGGTATCGGGAGGCGTCGTCGGTTTATTGGGCGATTTGATTGGTTGCTTAATCGCACCAAAAGGTCCTTTTAATCCCTTTATTATGATAGCAAGCGCGCTTATAGGAGTATTATCGGGACTAGCTTTCAAAATCCCAAAGCTTAACGTATATCTAAAAATAATTTTAGCATATATATTCATATTTATAGTATGCACGTTGGGATTAAACACCTTTGGTTTGTGGTTTTATTACGCGCAAGGCAAAAAGACCTTCCTCGTTTACCTTATTGGTAGGGCCCCCTTCCAAGCAATCAATATCGTAATAAATATTGTCATAACTTACGTACTATATATTCCGCTAAAAAAATTCGTGTTTGACAAATGGGATACGACGAGCAAACGCACAGTAAAGCAAGCATCGGAAAGCGGAGTGGAAGAAAAGCCCGAAGAAAAATAGCAACCTTAATAGATAATCTGCATAGTATGTAGTGAGCAAACGCTACATATTAAGGAGGTTTCTATGAATTGTTTTAATAACAATAATAACTATCGCTCACGTAGTTGTTCACGTGGGCGTTCTTTATGCAACGACGATAACGACTTTCTATGTTGCAGAGGTCCGCGTAAGTCGGAGGCCAAGCGGTC
>JAZSLG010000073.1:0-11910 GCA_045535235.1 Candidatus Stercoripulliclostridium sp. | reverse complement strand
ATACTCATTAGATAACTAATGTTTAGGTAAATTAGGTAACCAAGACGTACTGCTCCGTATACCCAAACCCATTGCAAGATTTTGTTTTCGCTTGACTTAGCAATAATTATTGTTAAAAGTAGTACGCTTACGTAGTATATGTACGTCTTTAACAATGAGTGTTCGTAGTCAAAGCCGATAGGTGGTCTAGGTTTCATTTGAATATTCTCCTTTTACCGCGTACGTTTTGGAACGTGCAAATACGGTAAATAGGACGTAGAAAGAAACCGAACACCATTACGCACGTGCAAAACATTGCCAGGAGACCGACAGCGTCTCCGGTCTTCCATAAGTTAATAAAGTCTAAGTTCTCGCCTAGGCAGAAAGTCCAAAACTCTTGGAAATAATAAATTAATGGTTGCATAATTCTCCTTTATCTAGCGCCACCGGCTCCACCGCCCATACCGTTGCTTTCTGGTACTCCATATCCATCTCCGTTTGTGCTAAAGTCATCTGTGTTGTCTTCATTGTCGTCTAAATCAATTCCTGGTATCCAATCGAAAATTTCTATAAAAGCGTTTTTAAGTCTTATCCATAGATTGTTAAAATAATCGCCTATGTTAAAATTCATTTTATCGCGTATCCAATCTACAACGTCTAGTCTCGACGTAACGACGTTATCTGTTTCACCCAATATGTCTTTACCAATTTCGGTATTTGTTTTTTCAGCTCGATATTCATCCCACGTTGCATAACCACCGATTGTTAATACACCGGCTATTATTAGGCAAAAAATACATAATAGTGTTATACTTGTTTTCGTCATTTTAACTTACCATTTTGACTATAAGTCCAATTACTATTATTCCGCCTAAAATTGCTAAAATAGACCATAGGGATATTCCTGCTATCTCGAATTGTAGGAACGTCATAATTGTATCTGTTATTGAACCTAGCGTGTTTCCTGCTACGTTAGTTAGCTCTAGGTTAACGTCGTAGCTTCCTTCTTCGTATCCTTTTTTATGCCCTTCGTCATAACCAACATCGTACCCTGTTTTATAGGCATCTTTGTTTTCGATGCTTTCTACACCTTTTTCGTATCCTTCATTGAAGCCTGCACTTTTGCCTGCTTCGTAACCTGCAGAATTGCCTGCAATTTCACCTAGAGTGTAACCAGTGTTGTAACCATCGGTATATGATAGGTCTTTGTCTTTTTGGTTGCTATATAGAGCTTTGGTTATGTCTATGCTTTGAGCAGTATTAGTCCTGTTATACGTCAGCTCGTGGTGATTGTTATTTATTTGGTCGGTGTATATACCATAACCGGTAAAAGGGTCAAAAACACGTACTACTAACTCGGTTAATTCGTGTAACGTTTGAAAATCGAACGACCATATTCTATCTACTACGTATTCTTCGTAACCTGTTGTAGTTGTCGTCATTCTTGCATACGTGTTGCCTAGATTATCCGAGTAAGTACTCCATGCGCTATCATCTCTCCAATGTACAGGCTTATTGTTTTGAATGGGGTAGTATAATAAGCCGGTGTCGTACATTACCGTTATTTTGATTGACGTAGTTCCGAGATAAAGCAGTTCATTGTTATCCTTTTCGTAAAGCTCGATGTTAAAAAGTTTGTATTGTGTTCCCTCGTCAGAGCTTCCAACGAGTGTTCTTTCATAGTTGCTTACGGTGATTCCGTTCATCGGGAAAGGTAACGTTGGAGCAGTTACCGTGTACGTGTAATACGTAGTCTCCGCTTCGGCTTTTGCAAGTAACGTAGCACTAGACGGTAACGCGAATATATACGCTACCGTCATACATACTAGTAAAATTATTATTAAGGCTATGCTAATACCTTTAGTTACGTTGTTCATGATTAACCTACTCGAGCTAATAGATATTTAATTATTCCGGTTGCAATACCTAGTCCCATCATGGACAGACCTACTATTGCGAGTATAGTTAATTTTCCTTCTTCATTTAGGAAAATTGTATCAAAGAAGTTAATGATACCTCCACCTGTTCCGGTTAAGAAACCGGTAAAAGCGCCAGTTATATTGCTAATAATGCCATCTGCGCTCATCTCATTGGCCACTTTCTCTTTGACTATGTCTATTGACGTTATTTGGAGATTCTCTGGTCCTTCAGCGCCTTCAAGTATAGCGGTAAATTTATTCTGACTATAGTAAACTTGCATGCCGGCTACGCTATAGTTGTAGTATAAAGCAGGACTTGTCCAATAAGTTCCTTCTTCCATAGTTACTTCCCAGCTTAATCTATCCATCATTTTGTAACCATTATTTAGTTCAATTTTAGTTAGAGGTGGTAGCTTTGATAGGGAATTATAGTCTGTTATGTTTTCTAACATAACGTTACTTTCGTAATATATTAGCCCATTTTCATTTTTGGTCTTTGTCAGTATGATATTTTGGGCTAAGTTTTTTTCTACCTTGTACTCTTTTCCAGTACTTGTTTCTACGTCATAATCTACGTTTGCATCCCATTTTTCGTAAATGTGTATAGATTTAACTATAAACGTTCTGTTTTCTCCGTTGGCTATTACTATTACTCGACCATTTTCCGAAATATCAATGTAACCTGCTAGGTCGTAGTTTGCTACTAAGTCAAAGCTTCCTACTATTTGGTTTTCCTTTGATGTGTGGGTATAAACTGGTATTTCTACGTCTTGTCCATCAATTTGCAAGGTTAGAATATATCCCTTGTTTGTTTCGTAACTTGTGTAACCGGTGCTGAATACATATAATTTTGTCGTGTCCGATGAACTAGTGGTCATAGGTGTTAATTCTACGTTTTCATATACTAGTTCGCCTTTAACGTAGCCTTCTTCAGCAGCGCTTGCGCTGATAGGGGATTTGTCTATTATCACAATAGCAAATAAAGCCATAACTAAAATAAGCAAGCAACCTAATACAACGTTGCTTACCAGTAGGGCTTTATTCGTTTTTTTGAGTTCTCTTATATTTTCCATGTTATCTCCTTAAAATAGTGATACCCCGACTTTCGCCGGGGCTTTAGGTTTTATGCGTTTATATTCTACGCATAAGTTTTCTAATCATCCAAACGCCTAGACCTAGACCGGTCATAGTTAGAGCAAAAATACCAAGTGCAGTCATTTGACCTTTAGCTGTTTGCAATAAAGTTTGGAAGAAACCTACGATACCAGTGCCAGTTCCTTCAAGAGTTCCGGAAAAAGCGCTAGTGACGGTTGAAATGATTTCATTGCCCATTGACATACCTCCTTTAAGTTTAACGATTGGTAGGGGGTTTTTAATTCAACGTCGTTTAGGTTGAATGGCGGCACCCCACGTAAACCACTTTTTGGGAACGGACTATTTTTTACACTCACGTATCATTGTCTTGTAGTCCTGGCATAGTTTAGTAAAATCTGCCATTATGTTCTGCAAGTCATTGCACGTAGAATGTATAAACTGTTTTTTCTCTTGGCTGACTACGATACCGTATTTTACTTTGCCAAAGAACGTCGGCTTTGCAGCTCTAATACTAAGAACGCTTTTGCCTATTGCTATTTCCTCTGATACGAGTTGACCTTTATATATTTTTTTTGGGTTCATAATCTTTTAGTTTTTTTTCGATTTCTTGTATGCTTTTTTCGTGTTGTTCTAATACCAGAGCAAAATTTGTTTGATTAGTTTGTATCTCTTTTATATTTTTTTCAGCTTTATTCATATCATCTATTAAAAACATTACTGTTATAGCAAGTTTTGTTTCAATATCGCCTTTTTCGTAAGCTTCTTTTATTATTTCTAATATGTCTAACATTTCACTTTCTCCCACTAAAAAAAGGCAAAGTTATTGCCTTTTCATTCTCAATTTATAGTTATAAGAGGTTAATTCGATATCGATAGAATCTCCAACGTTAACTTCGGGTTTGGCTTTGGTGAAAATATCGGTATTGAAAGGACGATAAGCGGTATTGATAGTGCAGTACGTTCTCCAAAGAACGTCTGTTCCTACTTGCTTTTGAGAAGGCTCTTCAATAACGGTAGCAGTAAGAGTAACTACCGCTAGAGGTTTAAGGGAAGTCTTTTTCTCTTGAGGTGCATCTGCATCGGTAGGGAATGGTAAGTTTTGTTGAGTAGTCATATATATCTCCTTTGCTAGTAACGCCAGCCGCGAAAGTAATAACGTTGGGAAAAATTAGACTGTAAGTATTGCCGGGAACGAATGCAGGAGTGCATCGTCGGCAATACGTCTAATTGCCCCGTTAGGGACGGTGGGACTAATCTTGTGATAACGGTTGTTGTATTGGGAGTTTTGGCCGTCAACATTTCCCTCAAACTTACCTAAGCTATTGCCACAAGCTGTTCCCCCGCCGGAGTTGCTCGAGTGTGTCTTCCGTTAAGCCAACTACTTTTCAATCACTTTCTCAATTCCCACCGTCTAACGGTTGTCGGAGCCTTGCTCCATTTTAGTACCCATTTTGGGTACAATTAAATATTACTACCCATTTTGGGTATTGTCAACCCATTTTGGGTATTTATTTTATAATAAAATTATGAAATTTAACGAAAGACTTAAAAAAACTAGAATAGAACGTGGTTTTACGCAAAAAGATATTTATACCGTACTAAAAGTATCGGCTAATTGTTATGCTTCTTGGGAGCAAGGTCGGACACAACCAGACATAGATAATATTAGACGTTTATGTATCATTTACAACGTTACGTCTGATTATCTAATAGGTCTCGAAGATGAATACGGTAACAACACTAGACAATCTTATAACAATTACGGTATTCATACCGGCGACGTCAAGTTTTAGAATAGGTGGAATCTATGGGCATTCTAGATATTATTGCTATTGTTATCGGTATTATTATACTTTTATCTTTCGCTCTTTACGTTTTTTTGAAATATGCACCCAAAGGCTACGTTGGAGAAACTATAGTTCGTAAAACTATGGATTTTACTTTACCCAAAGACGTTTATAAAATATTCAATAACGTAATGTTGTTTGATGGTGAGAAATCCATTCAAATAGACCATATCATAGCTTCGGTATATGGAATATTCGTTGTTGAAACAAAGAACTATTCCGGCAGTATTTATGGAAATGAGAACTCGAAAAGTTTTACGCAATACGTTGGAAGACAACGTAACGTGTTTTATAGTCCTATCAAACAAAACAAGGGCCATATTTATGCGCTTAATAAAGTAGTAGGTAGGTATCCCTATACCTCTGTAGTGATATTTCTAGGTGAAGCAAAGCTGAAAGTACGTTCCACTACTTTTGTTGGCACTCCCTTGAATGCCTCTCATTACATAAGAAGCTTTAACGACGTTAAGCTTACCGATGAACAGTTGAATGATTTTATAACCAAGTTAGAGAATAGTAACGTAAACGATTTTATTAGCAATAGGGAACACGTTGCGAACGTCAATTACAACTTAGAGAAATACGAAACTGCACTTGAATCTATGACTTGTCCTTGGTGTGGCAGTAAACTTGTACAACGTAAAGGTAAATACGGTGAATTTTTTGGTTGTAGCGCATACCCAAAATGCAAATACATACACAAAGATAAGCAATAACCATCGAGCGTAGCGAAGCCCGTAGGGCGCGAAGTGCAACGAAGCGATTATAGCGGACCAGTCCGCGGAGTACCCTTACTACAGCTTGATTTATAACGTTGATTTTCGGCGAGCCCAATAGACTTATACGACGTTAGTAGTCCATTACGCTTTTTCCAGCAAACCCACAAATTCAAACCTGAATTTGTGCAAAGAAATAACGAAAAGTAATATATAATAAAAAGTGGTTGTCGGAGCTCTGAAGAGGAGCACGTATGAATAAAGAGAACGAGTTGCTGCAGTTACTGCAGGAACTTACGTTAGGCTTGTCTAACGTCAAAGAGGAATTAAGCATCCTTCGAGCTGCGCAAGTAACGTATGATACCTCACTCACCTATGGTGAGTGGCTTTTAACTTGGTTAGAAACTTACAAAAAACCCAACGTAAAGTATAATTACTACTTGAACCTAGCCGGTTACGTAAAAAATTACGTAGTGCCGGTGTTTGGAACACGTCCCCTTGTTGATATAAAATCGATGGAACTGCAGTCGTATTTGTTGGGCATAGATATGCCGGCAACGCGCACACAAGTAGCTGCAGTAATAAGCGCAAGTTTACGTAAAGCTTTCGAGCTGCGTCTTATTCCGTTCAATCCTTATCTTGCTGTGTCTTTCGAGCATTACGAGCAACCGACGTTGGGTGCGCTCACCCACCGGCAATACGTTGACGTTCTCCATGCAATCGACGTTCCGAAACGTTACGTGCAAACTTGGTTATTACTTGCTACGGGACTGCGACAGGGCGAGTGCCTTGCTCTCGAACGTCGCAACGTTGATTTGGAACGTAAAACGATAAGAGTGGAGAAGTCGCTCGAGCGCGGAACGTTGGAACTCGTAAAGCCCAAAACACGTGCCGGAGTGCGTACCGTTCCTATCGAGGAACCGCTGATAGGAATGCTAGCACCTTACCTAGATACGCCGGGGCGAATATTCCCGGAGAATACACCGGATAGTTTGTCCCGGTACTATCGCCGGTTATTTGCCCGGCTAAATCTTCCCTTTAGCGGACATATCTTCCGGCACACGTTTATAACGAATGCGTACGAGCTTGAAATACCGGACTACGTAGTGCAACGTTGGTGCGGACATAGTAAACGAGCGCAGGCAGACGTATACCTGGCATTACGAAATGCCGGTGAGTTTGAAGAAACCGAATTGGTCCGTTATATGTTACGTCTAAAAAACCGAGCAGTACCCTCAATATTGCGCACGTAACACGCGCATTAAAGAGGTCATCACGATTTTTAGGTAAAGAAAAAGCCCATTTTCGTTAGAAAACAGGCTTTTTTGATTATTTGGTGGAGACAAGGGGAGTCGAACCCCTGACCTCTTGAATGCCATTCAAGCGCTCTACCAACTGAGCTATGCCCCCAAGGCGAGTTTAATTTTAATATATTGGGAATGGTTTGTCAATTGATTGTAATAAAATCGTTAAAAAGTTGTGTGTTTTGCTTTTTCACTAAACTTTCATTGTACTTGGCATACTTTTGTGGTATTATTAAAATATGAAAAAGATTTTAACTTTATTTTTAATATTTGCGCTTTGTCTATCTCTTGTGATAGGGCTTGTTGCGTGTAATAAAGAATGTGATTACCATTTGGACGAGGACGGCAATTCCCGTTGTGACGTTTGTGGTGAAGAATTACAAATTAACGACGAACAAAATACCAATAACTCCAATGATAATGCCGGCAACGATAACAACCAAGGCGATGACGATAATCAAATAAACGTAGTCGTAGTACCCAAGGCCGAGTATGAAAGAGAAACTGTTGAAGGAGTAACCTATATTTATTACGGAACGTTACCCCAAGAAGCAGTTGATTTACAGCTTAACGAGGTCTTGAGCAACTTGGTAAGCAACGAAGGACAATTGGTAGCCGGTGCAAACGGATATTATACCTACGACAACAAAGAATATGCTTGTTTGGTTGGTGCTAAGGAAAACGAGAACGTGCGCCTTTCAAACGGATTGGAAATCAAAGAAGGCGGGTTATATTTCTTTAAGGTACAAAAGATAAAATGGAGAGTGTTAGAAGAAAATAACGGACGTGCCGTACTTCTTTGTGATAACGTTATCGCCGAACACTGTTTTAATGCTACGGGAACCTATAATCAAAGCTTAGGGACCCTAATTGGCACTCCATATAGTGCAAACGACTATGCTCCAAGCGCCTTGCGTAATTACTTGAACAACACTTTAATAAATGAAATTTTTTCCTTGCGTGAGCGTCAATCAATATACGAAAACACGGTACTAAATCGTCCGGGTGAAAGCGCGTTCATGCTAACTCAAGGAATGGATACTTCTTCTATAGACAAAATGTACGTACCTTCTTATTGGGAAATAAATACAAAGTACGACCTTAAAAAAGAGGAATCAAAAGTTGGTGGAGTGGAGGTCAAAGATTATCAAGTGGCAAAGGGCTTTACCGTAAAAGAAATTGCCGGTCACTATTACTCATCATGGTGGTTGCGTACTAGTGGTAAACATATTAACGAGGGAAACGTCGTACACTACGATGGTACTATTGGAACGGCATCGTTATGTTCGGTAAATTTGGACGCGGTAGTAGGAATACGTCCGGTTATAACTATAAGAACGGTATAAATTAAAAGCACCCAACCGGGTGCTTTCTTATTGTTATCAATCTTTGAAGAGCGCAAGTAATACTTTTATTATGTTCGCGCGCATTTTATTATAATCAATATAATCGTGCAAATCGTAGACACATTCGTGGGCGTAGGATTGTATCATTTCCATTGCAAGGTGCACGCGCTCGTACAGGTCGCAAGGGGAGTAGCCCAAACCTTTTAGGGTATCAACAATGTTTACCGTCATATCCTTTTCAATTTCTAGGAATTTGTTGCCTACGGCTTCGTCGGAAGAGGATAACGAATGCAATGCCTCGTGTATGCTTGCGTTATGCTTGTGAATTTCTATAGTGCTATCAATAATGGTAGAAAGTAAGCTTTCAAAATCAAGAGGAGTTTCTAGGTTGTCAAAGATTTCCATAATAGGATTAAATACCTTGTCTACGTAAATTGATAATACCTCTAAAAGAATATCTCTTTTGTCACGGAAGTAACCATACACAATCCCCGTCGATACACCTGCGTGTTTTGCAATTTGAGCCGTATTTGTATTAAAATATCCGTCGCGCGCAAAAAGTTCGTATCCTGCTTCGATGATACGATTTTTTTTATCGATACTACGTTTTTGTTGTGGCGTCCTTATGCTTTCACCCATTAAAGCACACTCTCCTTTATTTGTTAACATCATTATATCTTTTTATTAATAATTTTGCAACCCAAATTCTAAAACTGAAATTTTTTTCATATTTTTTTGTTGTAACGCTTGACAACTCCAAATCATATTATTATAATAATATCGAAAACTGAAATAAATTTCACATTTGTGTTTGGAGGCAAATTAATGAAAGAAAAACGACTCAGTGAGTACAAAATTGGAGAGTACGGCAAGGTTAAAATCGTAGAAGGGGAAGGCAAAATTCGTCGTCGCCTTTTCGATATGGGTGTTACTCCCAGTGCGGAAATCATAATGCGTAAGCGTGCACCCCTAGGCGATCCTATTGAAATAACTATTCGTGGTTATGAACTCACTCTTCGCAAAAGCGAAGCTGAATGTGTTGTAATGGAGGGAAGAAAATGATTAGATTTGCTCTAGCCGGTAATCCCAATAGTGGTAAGACCACTTTATTTAACGCATTAACCGGATCAACTGCACACGTAGGCAACTGGCCCGGCGTTACGGTTGATAAGAAAGAGGGTACGTACAAGAAATGCGCCGAACCTATTTCTATAGTTGACCTCCCCGGCATATATTCACTTTCTCCCTACACTCCAGAGGAAGTAATATCTCGTAATTTTATCCTTGATGAGAAACCCGATTGCGTTATAAACATTGTTGACGCGACTAACCTTGAGCGCAACTTGTATCTCACCACGCAAATAATGGAAATAGACGTTCCGGTTATTATTGCTCTAAATATGATGGACGAGCTTACCAAGCGCGGAGATAAAATCGATGCCAAAGCTCTTGAAGAAAAAATAGGTCTTCCCGTAGTAGAAATTTCTGCTCTACGTGGCAAGGGCATTAACGAACTAATGGAGCGCGCGTATGAAACCAGTAAGGTAGCGAGAAAGGGCAAGACTGTATTAGAAAAAACTGCTCTTATTCACCTTATTAACGACTGTCGTATTGCACTTTCCGGTCAAGGTGTCGATAACGCACTTTTCCACGCGGTAAAGTTGGTGGAAATGGATGAGTTGGAAGTAGCATCTCACCCCGCTTCTGCAAAGATGGTAGAGGAGTTCAAAGAAGGCTTTGACGACGAGTTGTTTGGCGACGATTTTGAGGCGTTGATTGCCGATAGTCGTTATAAATATATAGTAGGATATTATTCTCCCACTCTTACTAAAAAACCGAGAAAGGTTAGCGAACTTACTAAATCGGAAAAGATAGACCGCGTTTTCACCCACAAATTCCTAGGAATACCGTTATTCTTCATCATATTGTTTGCAGTTTTCCATCTCACTTTTAGTGAAAATATGTTGTGGTTGGGCGCAGGCCCTCTCGCTGATTGGGTGTCTTGTGAAGGTACTGCTTTCGAGGGCGTATTCGGTGATGGTGGCTTAGCCTCACCCGGCGTAATACTCTTTAACCTACTTGACCTTGCAACCGCCTCTCTTGGCGAAGTGATAATGGGTGCAATGGAGTCAGCCGGCATAGCAGAGTGGTTCACGGGACTAATTTGTGATGGTATCTTCGGTGGTATCTTTGCAGTTCTTAGCTTCTTACCCCAAATTCTACTCCTCTTCCTATTCTTCTCCATCTTGGAAGACAGTGGTTATATGGCACGTGTAGCATTTATGCTAGACAAAATATTCCGCAAGTTTGGGCTTTCCGGTAGAGCGTTTATGCCCATGATAATGGGATTTGGTTGCTCTGTTCCCGCCATGATCAACACTCGTACTCTTGCAAACGAGAACGAAAGAGTGGCAACCATTCGCGTCATACCTTTCTTTAGCTGTGGCGCAAAGCTTCCCATACTTACCGCAGTTGCAGGTGGTATAATGCAAGTTTTCGGCGTTGGTAACGCAGATCTTATCACCTATGGAATGTACGTAATCGGTATAGTTGTTGCAATACTTTCCGTACTACTCATGCGTTCGACGACTATGAAAGGGGAAGTACCTCCGTTCATTATGGAACTACCCGATTATCATAGTCCCCAATTTAGAAATCTAATGCTACACTTGTGGGACAAGGCAAAGCACTTTATCCAAAAGGCATTCACGATTATTCTAATTTCCACCATTATAATTTGGTTCATTAGCCACTTTAACTGGAAATGGGAATTCCTTACCGACGAAAGAATAGATGAAAGTATCCTTGCCGGACTTGGCGGACTAATTCAACCTATCTTTACTCCCCTAGGCTTTGGTAGTCAACTTGGTGCTATGGGTTGGGTATTCGCAGTAGGCGCTATCACCGGTCTTATCGCAAAAGAAAACGTTATTGCAACCTTTGGTACTCTTGCCGCTTGTATAGTTGCAGGCTTTGAAGGAACCGAGGAAGGTGTTGCAGAAGTAGCAGTTATGATTCAAGCAACTGGTGCGACCATTCCTGCAATGATTAGCTTTATCGTATTTAACATGACGACCATACCTTGCTTTGCGGCGGTTGCGGCGGCAAAAGGCGAACTTTCCACCAAGAAAAAATTTACCGGCACCCTAATATTCTGGGTAGCTACCAGCTATATCGTATCGACTATGATATATCTGATCGGCTCTTGGTGGTGGACCGTATTTATCATTCTTGCAGTATGGGCGCTCGTAATAGTATGCATCGTTCTTTATAACAAAGGCAAGCTAAACTTTGATTTCGTTAAGAATTTGGCTAAAAAGGTCTTTAAGAAAAAGAACAAAAGCGTAGGTTGTGGTTGCGGATGTGCAGGATGCTCCGTAAAGGACCAATGTCAATCTAATAAAAAATAATCGGTTTTTGCCGTAGAAATGTATTTAGCGAATTGAAAGGGACTCTTGAGGGAGTTTCTTTCTTTTTGTGCTAAATATATCTAGATATATTTTAAGATGGAGTGGGCGTTTTTTATTTGACTTTGTTCTTGTCCCTGTGATATATTATTAACGTGACCTGCGACTGACGGAACTTTATGGATTACCATAGTGGAGCAGATCATATGTAAGCCGACCGTCTGGGCGAAGTCGGAGGCCAAGCGGTCTTAGGAAGACAAGTGTTAACTACAACTCCTTGGCTCACAGAACGACATG
>JAZSLG010000102.1:0-5244 GCA_045535235.1 Candidatus Stercoripulliclostridium sp. | reverse complement strand
TATCCCTCGGTCATTTACCTCTAGTAAACTCCCGTCGGTCAAGTTTCCATTCCATCGCATCTCATCCAAAATCGCGGTCTAATATTTGTTGGGGTGCAACCACCATTTAGCACTCGGAGCGCTCGTCGCCCATCTAATATCTATTCATTTAGCTAGGCGAGGTTGGTATAACTCACAAATATCAATCTCGCTTTAGCTTTTTGAAACGTAACTACAATACTATTCAAAGGAGATACTATGACTCTAAAAGAAATTATTATTAAATCTGCAGGCATCCTCGGTATGGAGGACTTGGACTTTGTCGACCCCAGCGATAACCTTAAAAAATTAATCGACTCGGCTAAAATGATTTTGTCCGAACTTACCCTGGAGCATATTCCACTTAAAACCAAGGAAAAGGTTTTTATAAGAGATGGAAAGGGGCTCTACGAGGAATTGTCACACCCCGTTAGGGAAATTTTGAAGGTGCGTAACGGCGCTAATTCCTACCGCGCTAAAATGTTTCCCGCTTGCTACGTCATTGATGAAAAAGTGGGCGGGGAAATGGAGGTTACCTACCTTTACTATCTTGTCGACGTCGGTGTGGACGAGCCGTTAACTTTGCCTCCTCAACTGCCCGCCTACGTGCTTGCAACCGGGGTAGTTAGCGAGTATTACTATAGGACGGGTATGGTGGACGAAGCACTCTTTTACAAGACTCGTTACGACTACTCGTTAGAAAACCTTACTCGCTCCCTAAAGTCGGTCTATCTACCAAGAAGGGGGTTCATATGGTAGGAAAATTAAGAAAGGATATTACTCCCACTATTAAGCGCGTGGGCTATGATATTTCGGCTTTTTCAAAGTTGGACGGCTACACCGAAGAGAACTCACTTAACCCTCGTTTTGGTAGCTATGGATACAATATCCAAGTAAGAGGGGGCGTTTTACAAAACTCAATCGGAGTGGGTGCGCCCACCTATTTGGTAGGTCGCGAGGCGCTTACTTTGCCCTCCTTGGTGCCTTACGGAGACGTACTGAAAAAGCTTAATCACTACCGCGCCGTTACCGATATAGGAAGCCTTGATAAACTGATTGCCTACTCCTACGACGGCAAATTTTACGTTGCGGATTTGCTAAAGGCAAGCGACTTTACTCCCCTTGAGGGCGCACCTATAGTAAGTGGTGCGGTTAGCTTTATCAACTACTATACCATGGGGCGGGATACAGTTCTCATCTACCACGAAAATGGGTTAACAAGTTACGATGGAGTAAACGTCGTCAACTACGAAAATCTACCCATACTCAGCGACGTTACCATGCTTTACGAAAGGGCGTTTGGCATTTGTCCAAGTAGGGATAGCGTTTATTTTTCCGCACCTCTAACACCCTCCGACTTTACTCCGGAAGGCGGTGGTGGCGAAATTACCATTCGTGACGACGGTGGCGCGCTAATCAAAATTCTTGCCTATGGTGGCGCCGTCTATATCTTTAAGGAATACGGCGTATATAGGCTTTCCGTTTACGGCTCGCCCGGTGACTACGTTTTGACCAAAGTGATTGGCACTCACTCCAAAATTGTTAGAGAGAGTATTGCTTTCACGCCGAGTGGCATCGTGCTACTGGTGGAGGGGTGTCTGTATTTGTTCGACGGCTACAAGCTGAAGGAACTTGAAAGGGGACTAACCGCCTTTATCGAGGACGCAACCAACGCCTCGGCGTGTTACTTTGACGACAACTATTATCTTGCCTGCAAGCTAAAAACTGAGGGCGAACTTGTCGGCGATGAAGAGGAGCTTGGGGTATCGGTTAACAACGGAGTTATCATTCTTAATCTTGTAAGCGGAGGAATGGGCGTCATGCGTGGCGCCGATATTATTGGTTTCTATCCCGTTCTAGCTCCCGGCATAAAGGAGGTTTTCGTAGTACACGGCAACGCTAGGTCGCATAGGGCGGGCAAGCTAACCACCGATGGTAAGCTATACGGCGCACCGCTAAAAAAGAAGTGGCGTTCTGCCCGCACAAATTTCCAAGACGTAATGAATTTTAAGGTGCTAAAGCGGGTTATGATAGACACCCGTCACGACCTTGATATTACCGTAATGCAAGGGGGCAATAGTGTTACGAGAAGGGCTTTTGGATACAACCGAGAGGCAACCGTTCCCTTTAACACCTCGGGGTACGATTTTTCCTTTGAACTTAGTACCGATGGCGATTTGTACGTTAGGGGTGTAAAACTGATATTTGATTTTGTAAGGAGGTTTTTTCCGTAATGGATAACTTAACCGTAATGTTAATAGAAATGCGTGACCGCTTGGTAATCCTAGCAAGAAAGGTGGACGAACTGGGCGCAAAAATAGATGAGCTGGGAGGTAGGATAGGTGAGTAAAAGCTACGTTGATTTTTATGAGGATTATCAAAAATCGGTAGAGGAAAAAAAAGAAAAAGGCAAGGAGGTCCAAAACGCTCTTCGCACGGGTGGTTGGGAATCGGCTTTTGAAAAACTAAAGCGACTAATGTACGAGTATGGGTATCAATTATCTAATGGCGAGGAACCCAAAGAGCTGTTAAACCAAGAATTACTTGACAAGGTAGGTACAAAGGGTTTTCGTAACGATGCTCTCATTAATACCCTAATCGAAATGGACAACGAATACCGCAAGGAAAAGACGGGCGTCGACCTTAGTGTGCCCACACTCCCACTTGAACTTGAGCTACAACCAAAGGAGTACGTCAAAAAGAGTGAGGAGGACATGCTACTTGAGGCGGAAAACGAACTTTTACCCTCCCTCACCAAACGCAAAAATGCGGAAAGTGAAAAGCTGGAAAAGGCTCGTAACGACTATTCCGAAAAGAGTGCGGATGCCGTTACGGACCAATCAAACGAGCTTGCTTTATTGTACCGAGAGGGGGCAAACGCTCTTGAAAACCACCGCGACGACATGATTTTCCAAGGTCTTGTAAACTCCACCATTAATGAAAAGGGTGCAAGCGACATAAAGCGACAAACCAACGTCGAGCGTCTAAAAATTGAGGAAAAGTACGACGACAAGTTGCTCAAAATAAAAAACGATTTGACTCTTGCCGAGCGCGAGTATGCTAACGCCGTTAAGGAGTACGATTTGGAGTACGCCGCGGACCTACAGGAAAAGCTAAACAAATTAAAGCTCAACGAAGAAAAGCGTATGGAAGAAATTAACGCCTACAACGCTAAACTTGCCGAGCGACAAGAAAAATACAACTCCGAAAGATTGGAAATCCTTAGCAATTTGCGTCTTGAAAGGCAAAAAGCACTCTTTGAGGAAATGAAGCGCGAGCAAGCCGAGGAGGCGGAGCTGGGAGTATCTCCGGAAAAGGCGGAGGAGTACGCTAGGCGCAAAAAAATGGCTATTTCTTTCTACAATAATTTCACCAAAGAGGAAGCCTACGTTCTTCTTGCCGATGCTAGTGATAAATTAAAGAGTTTGTTGGGAGAGGATGAGTTTTTGAGATTGTTGCAATGGAATAATCAAAGATAAATAGGAGGAATTATGGAGCTAAAACAATGCACGGTAAAGACGCGTTGCGACAACGGTGCCTGTCGCAATATGGCGGACTACGAAATAGTCAAAGAAGGTACCATGCCACAAGCACGCTTGCGACTTTGTAAAGAATGTCTTAAAGAAATTGGTGTTCTTGCGAAAAAATCAAGTAAATATTAAAAAGAAAATCTCAAAACTTGATTTTTGGATGTAGTACGAAGAGTAATGGGGGTTGCATCTAATTATTACAGTAGTTTATTTGACACCGTAGTTTGGATGAAGTGCGACGGAAAGGCGAAGCCGACCGACAGGAGTTTACTAGAGGTAAATGACTGAGGAAGGTTTTGCCTTTCCTAGACAATTCGCCAAAATACGATGTCTACTTACTAAAAATTTTATAAGGAGAGAATATGACTTATGTGGGAACAAATCTGGGAAACAGCCCTCAACAGCGGTCTGTGGGCAATGCTATTTGTTGGACTATTCATTACCCAAATGAAAGATAGCAAAGCCCGTGAAGAAAAGTATCAAGCTCTGGTTGATAGCCTTGCCGAAAAGCTAAAGATCGTTGAGGAAATCAAACTGGACATTGACGAAATTAAAAATGAATTGCTAGACAAGTAATTCACACTTTAGCATACCGAAGTTAACTCTTCGGTATGCTATTTGGTAAATATTCACTTTAACCTAAAGGTTGTAAACTTATTAAAAATGAATGCGTTGCACTCAATAGAACAATTTTTAAGGCAAACAATAAGCCCAAATATAATCATCCCTATTGCAAATGTAGTTTTGAAGAGGTATACTTAAACAAAGTAATAATTGAAATTCCGTTTGTGTTCAAAGGGAAAAGTTATTGCATTGGAAAAAAGTATAATTGCCACGCAGGGTGTGTTGTTTGGCCCAATGGAAAAATTAGAGTTGTTAGCCCGCTTATTTTGGATAAGGAGATAATATAATATGAAATATTTGGATAAAGTAAGGGTTATTAATGATAAATATAAAGATATGGACGTCCCAAAAGGCACAGAAGGGACTATTCTATTGCCCGAATTACATTGGGGCGAGTTTGAGGTGGAGTTTTTTAACGAAGATAAGAATACTTGGCCGTTGTTTAGCGTGCCGGTAGAGGATCTTGAACTTGTAAAAGATAATGGGATGACCGACGAAGAAATACTTGCTGATTTACCAAACAATGACCCGAAATGGTTTTGCAAAGTAGAAGACGGATACATATTAAATCTTCTTGGAGAGAGGAAAAATAAAATACCTTACGATTATAATTCGTAAGTGTACAATGGAATTAAACGTAAATAAAACCCACAAGCCGAGGTAATCCTCGGCTAGTTTTATGCAGTATTGACAGGAAATTCTAATGGATGTAATATAATAATAAGGCATAAACGTAAACGGAGATAAGCATGCAAGACGAAAGACTAATTAGAATACGTGAGGAAGAAGTACAAGAGCATCTTGACGGCTTACCAAGCGTTCTGGCTGACAAGATACACGAGTTTATACCCGATAGCGAGTTTGTTATTGGATATGAAAAAGATGATTTTCTCACTCACAATGATGCTCGTAATGAATAGTGGAAAAAAAAGCGGTTAATACTATTACTAAATTAAATTTTCAAAAATTTGGAATATTTACTAGACACAAAAAATATCTTATGCTATACTACATAAGCAATTGAACGTGGCGCCATAGCCAAGTGGTAAGGCAAGGGTCTGCAAAATCCTGA
>JAZSLG010000151.1:0-5151 GCA_045535235.1 Candidatus Stercoripulliclostridium sp. | reverse complement strand
ATTGATTGATGGTCAAGACCCATCATAGGCTCGTCCAATACCCAGAGTTTAGGATTATGAATAAGGGCGGCTATTATACAAATTTTTTGCTTCATACCATGGGAGTAAGACTTAATTTGATTGTCAACAGCCTTCATTAATTTGAATTGGTTAACGTATTTTTCAAATCTTTCGTTACGGTCACGCTTGGAAACTTTGTATAGATCGGCGGTATAGTTAACGTACTCTCTACCCGTTAGCTTTTCATATACAGAGTGATTGTCGGGAACGTATCCCATGTTTAGTTTAGCATTAATGGGATCCTTTTGAATATCGTGGCCACAAATGGTAATAGAACCGGAATTAAAAGGATAGATACCGGTCAAACATTTGATAGTCGTGGATTTACCGGCGCCATTTTGTCCCAAGAAACCAAAAATTTCGCCCGGTTTTAGAGAAAGGCTAAGGTCTTCTACGGAAAAACGCTCACTATTCATGTACTTTTTATAAAGATGATTGATTTCTAACATATTTCTCCTAACGTTATACGCGCGCGCACGCGCACTTTATTAATATAATATATATAATAATATTAACATATAATATATAGGGTGTCAAGGATAAAAACAATTTATAATCGTTAGCAAAAAACGGAAACCCAATTTAGTAAGTATTCTATCCTTAACTATGCCCCACATCTCTTGCAAAAATCCATTTTTTGTGTTAAAATACGCTTTAACAACGTATATTAAACTTGTCAAGGAGTTATTATGATAGTTCTTAAACATGCAAAAGATTATAACGAAATGAGTAAAATTGCCTATTCTTTCGTTAAAAACGTGGTAAAAAACAAGGAAAACGCTACTTTGGGTTTGGCAACCGGAAGCACCCCTATCGGTTTGTACAAGGAAATGATAGCCGACTATAAAGCAGGCGAAGTTAGTTACAAAAATATGGTTTCCATTAACTTGGACGAATACGTAGGTCTTCCCGTAGAACATCCCGAAAGTTATCGTAGTTTTATGAATACCAATTTATTTAACCACGTTGATATTAATAAAGATAATACCCACGTGCCAAACGGTCTAGCCGAAAACGTGGAAGAAGCTTGCAAAGAATATAGCGATTTTATAAAAGCTAATCCCATTGATATTCAAATTTTGGGTATTGGCGCAAACGGACATATTGGCTTTAACGAGCCCGGCACACCTTTTGGTTCCAGTACACACTTAGTAGAACTAAAGGAAAAGACTCGTCTTGATAACGCCCGCTTTTTTGAAGGCGACGTAAACAAGGTTCCCACCCACGCCGTTACTATGGGTTTACAAGACATTATGGAAGCAAAACAAATACTTCTTCTTGCAAGCGGTGCTAACAAAGCCGAAGCCGTAAGAGACATGGTATACGGTCCCGTTTCCACGGATTGTCCCGCAAGCATACTACAACTACACGAAAACGTTATTGTAATCGTTGATGAAGCCGCAGGATATTATTTGAAGGCATAATCGGTAGCTTAGGATACGGATATTTGGTATTTTTTAGACAAGCTAATACCATAATTTACAACAAAAAAACGCTCGCGGTTGCGAGCGTTTTTAGTTAAAAATGATTATATCGTAATAGTAATTTTCTTGCGATTACGCGGACAGTCAACGTTAATACCAAGAGCCTCTGCGACGTAAACGACGTAAAGTTCACTTTGGAGTGCATACACAAAAGGCAAGGTCATACCCCTGTACGAAGGCATAATGAAAGACTTACTTGCCATGCGTGCTACTTCCGGAATATCGGTAAAGGCTATTACCTCGGCTCCAAGCAAGCTTAGGCGAGTAGTAATGGAAATAAACTCGTCGGTAAACTCACTATCAGGAGCAAGCAAAATAACCTTTGTTCCTTCCTCAACGATAGATATGGGACCGTGCATAAACTCCGAGGTGGAAAAATAATTAGACAAGGTACGGCAAGTATCCATAATCTTTAAGGAAAGTTCACTCGCTACGCTTTGGAGTATTCCACGAGTAAGCACTATTCCGCCAATGCTATCCTTGGTTTCTTCCGCAAACGCCTTGAGAGCTTCGGTATTATCATCAATAAAGGAACGAAGAATTTGGGGCAATTCCATAACGTTCATTTTTGCAGTGACCGAGCTTAGTGCGTTGGAAAGCATAAACATTGCTACCATTTCTGCAAGATAGGTTTTGGTTGCGTATACACTTTGCTCAACACCTGCACGCAAATCAATGTGATAATCCGCTACTTTTGCAAGGTCGCTTTCACTATTGTTGGTAACGGCAACCGTTAACGCACCAGTTTCCTTTGCAGACTTTAATACCATAACGGAATCGGTAGACATACCGCTTTGCGATATTGCAATTACCATGGTATTCTTAAGGTTTACCTTGGAACCGTATATGGTCGTAATAGAGGGAGAAAGTTTAGCAACTACGATTTCACCAATAGCCTCAACTATATATTTGAAATAGGTAGCCGCACTATCGCTAGTACCTCTTGCAACGGTTGCAATATTGGTTATTCCACGTTCTTTGAATTCCTTAGCAATTTCCGCAATAACTTTCTTATTAGCGGTGGCAACCGATTTTACCACCTCGGGTGCCGATAGAAATTCATTAAGCATTATAGACATATCTACCTCTCAAATTCTATGTACTTTTGTATTATTGCACAAAAAATTAAATTTGTAAAACAAAATAAGGTAAATTTAATTGACAAGTCAAAAAACTATCAATATAATATAGAGGAACCTTTAAGGTAGACGTTAGGAGTGCTGATGTAGCTCAGCAGGTAGAGCGCGTCCTTGGTAAGGACGAGGTCACGGGTTCAAGTCCCGTCATTAGCTCCATTAATGAAAAAACACGCATTTAAAGTGCGTGTTTTTTCATTAATCAATCTATTGCGCGGG
Organism: Candidatus Stercoripulliclostridium sp.; assembly: GCA_045535235.1. Lineage (GTDB taxonomy): Bacteria > Bacillota > Clostridia > Christensenellales > DTU072 > Stercoripulliclostridium_A. Next base: position 2,252 of record JAZSLG010000151.1, on the reverse strand, counting down.
CAATATACCCATTTGCTTTAGCAAACTGGGTGCATTAGTTTGGCTTAGCCAAACCTGGCGAAAGCAAACACTTTGTGTTTGAGCCTTCAATCAACTCCACTCAAATTGAACCTACTATGCTTGGATTCGTTTAATAGAGTTACAAATCATAATCTGCCATAACATATAAATAACGTATTTGATTATGATACTGTTTTTATTTTTTTGTGTTATAATAAATGCATATCTAGCTTAGGAGCGCGTAGGCATGGCAAATTTGTACGTTTTACCACTATATGAAGAAACTTTCAAGCCCTATACTTCACATCAAAATGATTATAAAAAATATAAGAACACTCCTTTTGAAAGTATTGTTTTACCGGTTTTTGGTGAAGGCGCACGACGTCATATAGAAAAATACTCCAAAACTGAAGATTATGAAGATAACGGCTCATGGTATAGGCCATTGTACCATGCAAAAAAATATGCTTATAACGTAATTGCTATAACTATAGATGGGAAACGTACCTTCCTTAAACATATGGTTACCGCTATTGAGGTTGCACCCGGTAACCACGAAATCAAATTGGAAATGCGTGCTTACCAAAACAATCCACTTGAAAAAGAGAAGAAAGGTGTTAAAGGTCTACAAATGGCGCAAGACTATGCCGTAGTCGACGCCTCTTTTGATAATGACAATTACTTTTTAATCGCAAAACATAAAGTTCAACAAGGCGCTTACGTGTATAATAGCGGATTAAATGACGGAACGACTCGAATTAACAATACGTTTTTTGAGTATCATTCCGCTACCGCTGAACTGGTTTCAATAGATAATTTTATGAGGTACATAGAAGATAACGTTGAGTTGACCAACCTTACCTTACCAAGATTTAATACCCCAATTGATACAAGAATTAATACAAAGTCTAAGGACAAAAATATTTCCAACGAACCAACAGATATTCCAGTATCGGTACCCAATAGCGCGAAAGAAGTATATCAAACTAAAAAAGTGCAAGATGATGCCTCTGCTAACATAAAAAGATGCACGCCACAATCCATAGAAACAAAAAAGCTAAATAACGATGAATATTTCGATTTATTAGTAGATAATATAAACACTAGCAAAACTCCAATCGCAACAACACCTAAGGCTCAACAAAACAAAAGAGAGGAAAAGATTAATCCCATCAAGTACGTCACGGATAGGCAAGTTGGATACTCAGAGCTTTATGAAGATGGTAAATTGTTTAGTGATAGAGACGCGGTTGTGCGTGTCCCTAGACAAATAACCCACGTAGACGAAAACTTTTTATGGCGCAATCAACACGTTAAAGAAGTTGAATTTCCCGAGGGGATAACTACGCTGGAAAACCGAGAAATAGCGGAATGTCCCAACTTGGAAAAGGTAACCCTTCCCAAAAATCTTATTAATTTTAACACCAAGTGTATATTGGGTTGCCCCAAACTAAAATATATAATTCTAGACGAAACCAACCCTTATTACACGGTCATAGACAACGTACTTTATAAAAAGTTAAGTGATGGTAGTTTAGAGCTAATCCTATACCCTGCCGAAAAAGAAGATGCCATTTTTACTACACCTAACAATTGCACCCGAGTCAGTTACTCTGCTACCGCCAATGCTCATATAAAAAAGTTATATCTCCCTAGCGTGCAGTTCATAGACCTATCCGCTTTTTGTATATGCCGTAGTTTAGAAGAGGTTTCTTTTTCAAAGGACATAAAGGAAATAGGTACTTTTGCATTTGAATGTACCTCTCTTGAAAAAGTTGAGATACCTTTTTCTTGTAAAATTAAGAGCAATGCCTTCCCAAAAAATTGCAAAGTAAAGAAAAAGCTGTTTTTCAAATAACAAAACGTATTAGCATTAATATAATACAAGTATACGCGCATTAATAAATCATGCGCGTATACTTGCTTTTTTAACCCTTATTATGTATAATTGTTAAACACGTAACAATGGAGGTCTATTATGGATTACTCAAAAATTATCAGTCAAAAAGCACAATCTATCCCTCCATCGGGTATTAGAAAGTTCTTTGATATAGCGGCTGATATGAAAGATTGCATTTCACTTGGCATTGGTGAGCCCGACTTTATTACGGCGGCTTCTTTTAGTGATGCAGGAATTGCGAGTATCAAGGAAGGAAAAACCCAGTACACCTCTAACGACGGATTATTCGCACTAAGAGAAAATATTTGCAAATACGTTCATATGCTGGGAGGTCCACTTTATGCTCCCGAAG
>JAZSLG010000055.1:0-19972 GCA_045535235.1 Candidatus Stercoripulliclostridium sp. | reverse complement strand
AAGCGGTCTTAGGAAGACAAGTGTTAACTACAACTCCTTGGCTCACAGAACGACATGGCTACGATCCGACTTCTGTAAGGTCGTTTTTGACCTCGGTGGCTTGTTTCTGGTTGGAAAATTATCACGTTGACGGACTTCGTCTAGATGCCGTTGCCAGCATGCTCTATTTGGATTATTGCAGAGAAGAGGGCGAGTGGCGTCCCAACGTGTTTGGCGGAAACTATAACTTGGAGGCAATCGATTTCATTAAGCACCTTAATAAAACCGTGCTTACAAAGTTTCCAAACGCCATGATGATAGCCGAGGAATCAACCTCGTTCCCCATGGTTACCATGCCACCTGCACTTGGCGGTCTTGGATTTAATTTCAAGTGGAATATGGGGTGGATGAACGATATGCTTGCCTACGAAAAGGTAGATCCCTTCTTCCGCAAAGGCTCTCATAACAAACTCACCTTTGGTATTTCTTACGCCTTCAAAGAAAACTATGTTTTGCCTTTTAGTCACGACGAAGTCGTGCACGGCAAATGCTCCATGGTTTCCAAAATGCACGGCAATTACGAGGATAAATTCCGTGCCTTAAAGGCTCTTTATGCCTTCCAGTACGCTCATCCGGGTAAAAAGTTAAACTTTATGGGTAACGAAATCGCCCAATTCATAGAGTGGAACTTCTTGCGTCCAATAGACTGGTTTTTGCTGGATTACGATACTCATAGAGATATGCAAGGCTACGTTAAAAAGCTAAACCATTTGTACAAAGAATATCCCGCCTTTTACGAGTTGGACAACACCTACGACGGCTTCAAATGGTTGGTCGTTGACGATGCGGTACAAAACGTTGTCGCTTTCTATCGTGAGGACGAAAAAGGGGACAGAGTTATAGTGATTATCAACTTTAGTGACGTATGGCGTAAAGATTACACCTTTGGTGTACCCGAAAAGGGTAAATACGAAGTAATAATGAATTCCAACGCTAGGGATTTTACGGGTGGAGACGTCTTTGAAACCGAAGATAATCCTATGCACGGACATGAACAATCGTTAAAAATCATGCTTGAGGGAAACTCGGCTTTATATCTAAAATTAATTAAGGAGGAATAAAGATGCAAGTCAAAAAAGAATGCGTTGCCATGTTGCTTGCAGGCGGTCAAGGCACACGTCTTGGCGCTCTAACGCGTAAGGTAGCTAAACCTGCCGTACCTTTTGGAGGAAAGTATAGGATAATCGATTTTACTTTGTCCAATACTATCAACTCCGACATAGATACCATTGGTGTACTTACGCAATACCAACCCTTCGACCTTAACCAATATATTGGTAACGGCCAACCTTGGGACCTTGACAGATTGGAAGGTGGTGCTTTCGTCTTGCCCCCTTATCAAAAGGCAAAAAGCGGTGAATGGTACAAGGGTACCGCTAACGCAATCTATCAAAATATAGATTTCGTAGACCGCTATTCTGCCGATTACGTACTCATTCTATCGGGCGACCATATCTATAAGATGGACTATAACAAGATGCTCCAATACCATATAGCAAAGGGCGCCGATTGTACTATTGCCGTTCAAAACGTTCCCATTGAGGAAGCTTCCAGGTTCGGTATTATGAATACCGATAGCGACGACAAGATTTTTGAGTTTGAAGAAAAGCCCAAGTGTCCAAAATCCACTAAGGCAAGTATGGGTATTTATATCTTTACTTGGGCAAAGCTCAAAAAGTATCTTATCGAGGACGAAGCAAACAAAGATTCTCACAACGACTTTGGTAAGAACATTATTCCCAACATGCTAAACGCAGGCGAGCAAATGTATACCTACGATTTTAAGGGCTATTGGAAGGACGTTGGTACCATTTCCTCACTTTGGGAAGCCAATATGGATATTTTAGATAGCGATAGCGGTATAAATTTGAGTGATAGTGACTGGAAAATTTACGCAAGAAATACTGCCGAGCCTCCGCACTTTGTAGGAAATGGTGCAAAAATTAGTAACGCCGTAGTTTCCGAGGGTTGCGTAGTACAAGGCGAGGTTGTAAACTCCATTATTTCACGTGGTGCTACCGTAGAAAAGGGCGCAAAGATTATGGACAGTATCGTAATGCCCAATGCAGTAATTAAGGCAGGCGCAACCGTAAATCACTCCATTATAGGTTGGAACGCCGTTATTGAAAGTGATGCTAAAGTAGGCTCCTATCAAGAGAAGGCTATAGCCGGCGAGTGGCAAATTGCCGTTGTAGGTCCCAACGTAATCGTTGGAAGTGGAGAATCCGTTCAAGCAGGTGCTATGTTAGAGGAGGATAACTAATATGAATAAAAAGATGTTAGCAATACTTTTTGCAAGTGGTAACGAATCCAAGCTTAACGAGCTAACGTTACATCGTACTACCGCATCTCTTCCCTTTGCCGGTAGGTATAGACTTATTGACTTTGCTCTATCAAATTTCGTTAACTCGGGCGTAACCCGTATTGGTATTATTACCCGTAACAATTACTCTTCTCTAATGGACCACATTCGTATGGGTCGTGATTGGGACCTTAACCGTAAGAATAGTGGTATAGCGGTATTCCCTCCCTTTGGCCTTAACACTTCCAAAGACGTTTACAAAGGCAAAATCGAGGCGCTATATACCGTTTTAGACTTCCTTGAGAGAGCTCCCGAAGATTACGTATGCGTTTCCAACTCCAATATTGCTAGCAATATTGAGCTTGAAGCTATACTTGAAGAGCATATCGCAAGAGGTGCAGACCTTACCATGCTTTGCCACAAAGCAAACGTAACCAGCTCCAAGCGCGTTATCATTACTAAAAACGACAACGACGTGGTAACAGACCTTTGTCAAGTTGAAATTCCTTCAACCGAAGAAAAGCTCGTTTCTCTCAACATCTATATCGTTAAGAAAGCTCTTCTTGTCAGTTGGGTAGAACAAGCCTATGCTCGTGGATACGTTGATTTTGAAAAAGATATACTCTTCCGTGAAGTAGAAAACGGCAAGATTTACGCTAAAGAAATTACTACTTACGCAGCAATCGTGGACGACGTTAAGACTTATTATAACGAATCCATGAAGGTTCTTACCGATGAAGTGCGAAACGAACTATTTGAAACGGGTAGAAAGGTATACACCAAAGTTAAAGACTCCGTTCCCACCACTTACGGCAATAAAGCAAGCGTTTCCAATAGCCTTATCGCAGACGGATGCGTTATTAACGGTACCGTTGAAAACTCCATTCTCTTCCGTGACGTTAGGATTGAAGAGGGTGCAGTAGTTAAAAATTCCATTATAATGGAGCACGGTGTCGTAATGAGAAACGGTCAAATAGCCTATACCATTACCGATAAGAGCGTAGTGATTGGCGCTAACCGTCAAATATCGGGGTCTGAGGACTATCCCATCGTTATAGTAAAGAACAAGAAAGTATAATTAAAACCAACCTACGTTCACGTAGGTTGGAAAATTAAGGAGATATATTATGAAAGTACTATTTGCCGCAGCAGAAGCCGCCCCTTTTATTAGAACTGGCGGACTAGGCGACGTAGCAGGGGCTTTGCCCAAAGCACTCCAAGCCAACGGAGTAGAGTGTGCAGTTATTCTTCCCCTTTACCAAGATATGAAGGCAGAATATCGCAACAGTTTGCAATTCGTTGGTTCAACTACTCTTTCCCTTGCCTGGCGTAATCAATACGTAGGCGTATTTAAGAGTGCTGTTGACGGAGTAAGTTATTATTTTATCGACAACGAGTTTTATTTTAAGCGCAAAGGTTTATACGGACACTTTGACGACGGTGAAAGATTTGCTTACTTCTCAAAAGCAATTTTGGAAGTAATGCCGTTAATCGGTTATTTTCCCGACGTGCTTCACGTTAACGACTGGCAAACCTCGCTTGCACCTCTTTTCTTGGATTGCTTCTATCGTGACAAAGAGCCTTACAAGAATATGAAGACCGTTCTTGCTATCCATAACATAGAGTTCCAAGGTTGTATGGATAAAGGCGTTATTGGCGACGTATTTGGCATTCCGGCATCCTATAGTTCTATTGCTGAGTACCGAAACGACGCAAATATGCTAAAAGCGGGTATTGAGGCAAGTAACAAAGTCGTTACTGTTTCTCCCACCTACGCAACCGAGATTTTGGACAAGTTCTACAGCTACGGTCTAGATGCTATACTAGAACAAAGAAAGTTTAAGCTTTCCGGTATCGTTAACGGTATAGACGTAAATCTTTACAATCCCAAGACTGACAAGGCGTTATTTAAGAACTACGAATATCGTTCCTACGGACAAAAAGCGGTTAATAAACACGGACTACAAGAGCTAATGGGGCTTCCCGTATGCGATAAACCCTTAATCGGTATGGTAACTCGCCTTACCACTCAAAAGGGTATTGACCTTGTTCTTGCAGTAATCCACGAGATTTTGGAAAAGGACGTTCAACTTGTCGTACTCGGTACGGGTGATTGGAAGTTTGAAAACGCTCTTCAAGAGGTTGCAAAACAATATCCTACTAAGCTTGCAACCGCTATATATTTCTCGGGAGATATTGCTTCCAAGATTTACGGTGCAAGCGACGTATTCCTAATGCCCTCCAAGTTTGAGCCTTGCGGATTATCTCAAATGATAGCAATGCGTTACGGCAGTATTCCGGTAGTAAGAGAAACCGGTGGACTAAAGGATACCGTTATACCCTTTAATCCTGAGGATGGCACCGGCGTAGGTTTCACTTTTAAGAGCTACAACGCACACGATATGTTAGACGCTATCAATCGTGCGCTAGAGTGCTACGGCGACTCTAAGCTTTGGAGAAACGGCGTAGTTAAGAACGCTATGAAAGAGGACTTTAGCTGGAAAAAATCAGCAAAACAATACATTGAATTATACGAATCACTTTAATACACATACAGTAGCAAAATTAGGAGGCTAAATGACAAACGTAAGTAAAACACAGCTCCGTGAACTCGTCGAACTTAAACTTGCCAAAAACTTTGGTATAAGATACGACGAGGCTTCCGAAACCACCATGTTTAGAGCTTTGAGTTTGGTAATCAAAGATTTACTCACTCAAAAGCGCGTTGAATACAAAACAAAGGTACGTAATGAAGGTTACAAGCAAGTATATTACATGTCCATGGAATTCTTGCTAGGCAGATCACTACGCAACCATCTTTATAATATGGGTATTCTTGACGATGCAACCGAGGTTATGAAAGAGCTTGGCTTTGATATCGAAAAGATTATCGCAGTTGAGCCCGATGCCGGTCTTGGCAACGGCGGTCTTGGTAGACTTGCCGCCGCATATATGGACTCTCTAACCGCCCTAGGTTACCCTGCAGGTGGATTTTCTATTCGTTACGACTACGGTATCTTTGAGCAAAAGATAGTTGATGGTTGGCAAATGGAAATGCCCGATAGATGGCTTGAACAAGGCGACGTTTGGTTTAACAAGAGAAGCGAGGTCTTTGAAGTTAAATTCGGCGGACATATTGACGAAAGATGGGAAAACGGTAGACTTATTTGCGAGCAAAAGGACCATACTACCATTTTGGCAGTACCCTACGATATGAATATTTCGGGATACGATTCCGAAGCGGTAAACGTTCTCCGCTTGTGGAGTGCAAAGGCTCCCGTTGAACTCGATATGCAAATGTTCTCTCGTGGTGAATACGTTAAGGCTATCGAGGCAAAGGCTATGGCAGAAGCTATCAGTAAAGTTCTTTATCCCGCAGATAACCACACCGAGGGTAAATCGTTAAGACTAAAGCAACAATATTTCTTCGTATCGGCTTCCATTCAATCTATTATCAAAAAGCATCTTATTGCTAATAAAGATTTATCAAATCTATCCGAGAAGGTGGCAATTCACATTAACGATACCCACCCCACCCTTTGTATTCCCGAACTCATGAGAATACTCCTTGACGATTACGGATATTCTTGGGACGACGCTTGGAAAACGGTTACCGAGGTTATTTCTTACACCAACCATACCGTTATGCAAGAAGCACTTGAAAAATGGCCTCAAAGCTTATTCATGAGCTTGCTACCAAGAATTTACCAAATCATTAAGGAAATTAACCAACGTTATTGTGCCGACCTTTGGAATATTTTCCCCGGCGATTGGAATAGGATTGCTAATAATGCAATTTTGAGTGATTTTGAAATCCGCATGGCAAACCTTTGCTTGGTTGCTTCTCATACCGTAAACGGCGTTTCACAACTCCACAGCGATATTTTGAAGAACGACGTATTCTCCGATTACTACAAGGTTGCACCCCAAAAGTTCACTAACGTTACTAACGGTATAACTCACCGCCGTTGGCTTGCCGAAGCTAATCCTTTACTAACCGCTTATTTGAAAGAATTAATAGGCGACAAGTTCCTAAAAGATGCAAGCGAACTTGAAAACCTAATGAAATATCAAGGTAACGTTCAGGTCCTTGATAGATGGGCGGAAATCAAACTTAAGAATAAAGAACGTCTTGCAGAGTACGTCAAAAAATCTAATAACGTCATCCTCGACCCCAACTCGATATTCGACGTTCAAGTAAAGAGATTGCACGAGTACAAACGTCAACTTCTTAACGCACTACAAATTTTGTACCTATACAATCGTTTGAAGGAAAATCCAGACTTGGATATTACTCCCAGAACTTTCATATTTGGAGCAAAAGCTGCAAGCAGTTATTATATTGCTAAACTTATCATGCGCCTAATTTACATGATTGGTGAAGTGGTTAATAACGACAAGTCCATTAAAGGTAAACTCAAAGTAGTATTCCTAGAAAATTACCGTGTTTCTCTTGCCGAAATCATTATGCCCGCTGCTGAAATCAGTGAACAAATTTCTACTGCAGGTAAGGAAGCAAGCGGTACCGGTAACATGAAGTTTATGATTAACGGTGCAGTAACACTTGGTACTATGGACGGCGCAAACGTGGAAATCCATGAGAGAGTAGGCGACGAAAATATCTTTATATTTGGTCTTCTTACCGAGGAAGTGGAAAAGTTGCGCGCTCACTATAATCCTACCGAATACTATTCCAAAGACATTCGCATTAAGCAAATTATCGACCAATTGCGCGTAGGTATTGGTGGCGTAAGCTTTAGTGAACTTGCCGACAATCTCACTCGCGCTCGTGGCGGTGCAGACCCCTATATGGTACTAGCCGACTTTGGCTCCTACGTTGACGCTCAAGCAAGAGTAGATAGCACTTACAAAGACAAATATCGTTTCCAAAAGATGAGTTTGGTTAATACTGCTAAAGCAGGATTCTTTGCCGCAGATCGTAGCGTAGATGAATATGCAAAGCGCATTTGGGGTCTTAAAAGCGTTAAATAGGATACCTTAAATTAACAAATGCTTAAATTTGATTCTCGTAATACAACTTACAAAACACCCTTTGGTGCGGTAGCAACCCACCAAAGGGTGCGCCTTTTATTCCCCGTGGAAAAAACGCTTGGTGCCATTGGGGTAGTTTTGGTTGTGCGCGGTGAAAAGACTTGGAAACTGGACATGCATTACGCCGGTAGTGATAAAGCATACGACGACTATAAACTAGAATTTATTTTACCAAACGCAGGAATATATTTTTACAGGTTCGAAATTATTACGCCCAAAGGCATTTTGTTCGTGGGTAAAGAGGAAAGCGGTAAAGCTGTAATAGGCGACTGGTTGCCCGAGTGGCAACTAACTTGCTACGACAACTCTTTCACCACACCCAAATGGCTAAAAGGCGGTGTCATATATCACATTTTCCCCGATAGATTTAATAGGGAGGAGGATGGTGTTCGTCCGGTAAAAGGTCCCTTCAAAGAATGGAACGAGCCCCTTACGATAGTTGATGCAGACGGGGTTTATCGCGCTAACGATTTTTACGGTGGTAATGCTCGTGGCGTTATGGAAAAGTTGCCATACCTACAAAAGCTAGGAATAACCTGCATCTACTTTTCTCCAATTTTCGAGTCCTATTCCAATCACCGTTACGATACTGCGGACTACACGAAAATTGATAGGCTTTTTGGTAGCGAAAAGGACTTTAAGGCACTCATAGATGAAGCTGAAAAATACGGTATTAGCATCATATTAGATGGCGTTTTTAATCATACCGGTGCAGATTCAATATATTTTAACAAGTTTGATACCTATCCCGAAAAGGGCGCTTACCAATCCAAGGATAGCAAGTATTACGACTGGTTTACTTTCCAAGACTTTCCCGAGGTTTACGATTGTTGGTGGGGTTGTACGGTAGTCCCTACCGTTTCTCGAAAGGCAAAGACTTTCCAAGATTTCATAGCAGGTGAGGGTGGAGTTATCGAAAAATGGACTACACTTGGCGTTAAGGGGTGGCGTTTGGACGTCGTTGACGAACTTTCTACACCATTCGTTAGGGCAATTAGACAATCGGCAAAGCACGTGGACGACGAAATTGCCGTAATCGGAGAGGTTTGGGAGGATGCAAGTACCAAGGAAAGTTACGGAGAAAAACGCACCTATTTCTTGGGTAAAGAGTTGGACGGAGTTATGAATTATCCTTTCCGCACCGCTATTATTGAAGCCATACTTAAGAAGGACGGTATAGCTTTCAAAAATGCCGTTTACGATATTATGGAGAACTATCCTAAGCAAGCTCTTGACTGCTGTATGGGGCTAGTTGGAACCCACGATACTATAAGAATTTTGAACGTGCTAGCCGAGGTGAAAATTCCTGCGACTAAACAAGAGAAGTTGGATTACGTACTAACCCAAGAAGAATATGAAAAGGGCATTAGGAGAGTAAAACTTGCTTCGGCTTTACAATTTTTCCTTCCCGGTGTTCCTACGGTTTATTATGGTGATGAAATAGGAATGGATGGCTTTGAAGACCCCATTAACCGACGTCCTTACGCATGGGATAATCCCAATTTGGAGCTACTGGCACATTACCAAATGCTAGGAGAAATACACAAGGAGTTCGGGCTTGAAGACTGTGAAATCAACGCCCTCAAAGGCATTGTGGAAATAAAAAGAGGGGATTATTATCTTACCGTAGATTTACAAAAAGAAAGCTTCAAGATTGAAAAAAGATAGTAAGATTATTTTTAATTAAAACAAAAAAGGGAACGTTGAGTTCCCTTTTTCTTTGCAAAATTTTGCGTGTCATTATTTGGTGTCTTTGAATACGAAAGTGTTGTTTTCGATACCCAAAGTCTTCTTTGCCATATCACGAAGTACGAATTTTTGAATTTTGCCACTTGCAGTCATGGGCATTTTGGAAATAAACTCTACGTAGGAAGGAACCTTGTGACGTGCCATATTGTTTGCAACGTAGTTTTGGATATCTTTTTCGGTAACGGTACTACCCTCTCTCTTGGTAACGAATGCATAGGCTTCTTCGCCGTATTTTTCACTGGGAACCGCAACTATTTGAACGTCTACTACGTCGGGGTGAGTATAGATGAAGTCCTCGATTTCTTTGGGGAAGATGTTTTCACCACCACGGATAATCATATCCTTTAATCTACCGGTAATCCTATAGTAGCCGTCGTCGTCTTTAACGGCGATGTCACCGGTATGTAGCCAACCGTCTTTATCGATTGTTGCCGCGGTTGCCTCGGGCATTTTGTAGTAACCTTTCATAACGTTATAGCCACGAACAACAAATTCACCGGGAGTGCCGTTAGGAACGTCTTCACCGGTATCGGCGTCAACGATTTTGGTTTCCATGAAGGGGAGTTCTTTACCGACGGTTGCAACACGGTGTTCTAGTGTCTCGTCAACGGTGGTCATGGTACAAGCGGGGCTAGCCTCTGTTTGACCATAAGTAATGGTGATTTCCTTCATGTTCATCTTATCGATAACGTCTTGCATAACCTTGATAGGACAGGGGGAACCAGCCATAATACCGGTACGCAAAGAACTAAAGTCGTAGCGGTTAAAGTCGCGGTGTTCAAGCATTCTTATATACATGGTGGGAACGCCATGAACGGCAGTACATTTTTCGTACTCGATAGCGTGCATAACTTTCATGGGGGTATACCATAGCAAAGGAACCATAGCGGTGCCGTGGGTTACGCTTGCCATGATTGCTAGTACCATGCCGAAACAATGGAAGAAAGGTACGGGAATACAAAGCTTATCATTTTCGGTAAACTTCATGCAGTCGCCTATAGCTAGACCGTTGTTTACAATGTTGTTGTGAGTAAGCATAACGCCTTTTGGGAAACCTGTCGTTCCGGAGGTATATTGCATATTAACAACGTCATCGGGATGAACAGCGTCTTTTACGGCTTGGAATTCGTCGTCGCTAATAAGAACGCCAAAGTGAGGAACTTGGGACCAATGATACATGCCGTCGTACCAGTTATCGAAGCTTACTACATATTTTAAGAAGGGTAATCTAGCGTTGTTAAGTTCACCGGGCTTGCTAGTACGTAGCTCGGGGCAAACGGAATATATAATTTTTTCGCAGTCGATATCTTTGATACCATCGCAAATAAATAGTGCTTTACTGTCGGAGTTTGATAGTAGATATTCAAGTTCTGCTTCTTTATAGTTGGTATTAACCGTAACTAATACCGCACCAATTTTTGCAGTAGCAAAAAAGAGTATCATCCATTCGGGGTAGTTTGTTGCCCAAACGGCTACGTGGTCGCCGGGTTTGATACCCATACCAAGCAAACCTCTTGCGTACTCGTCAACTTCGGCATTAAATTGATAATAAGTGCGTTTGTAGTTGACCTCGATGTACTTGATTGCCAAATTAGTAGGATATTTGGAAGCAATACCCTCTAACATTTGTCCAACCGTAATGTTAAGTAACTTATCCATTTGTTTATGATCTCCTATTGTAGTCTAGAATAGTAACTGTTTAATAATGTCATACACGTCGGTATTATCAATAAGATCAGGAATCTTATCGGAACCCACGCCGTATGCAAAATAGTGGATGTTTTGCGAAGTATGACCAGTGCTATGGAACCAGTCGTTTGAAATTTGATCGGCAGTTGCTTCTGCGGGAATTTTAAGATTGCCGGTTTCGTGGTCGGCTAGTACGATTACCATGGTGTTGCCGTTTTTCTTTGCCCAAGCAAGAGCTCTGGATACTGCTGCGTCAAAGCCGTTAAGCTCGTCTATCATTTTGTTTATTTCGTTGGAATGAGAGTAAGAATCTATTTTTCCGCCCTCAACCATAAGGAAGAAACCATTTTCGTTTTGTAGTTTATCAAGTGCAATATCGGTTAAAGAAGCGAGTGTGTTAATTCCTATGTTAGGGATATCCTCGTCCAATAGACCAAAGATTTTTTGGGAAGTGGAGGATTTGATTTCGTCAAAACTAATGCAATAGTCGCGGTTATCCGTTTGTATGGAACTTGCAAGTGCCTTTAGCTCACTATTATTAAGACCAAATAGCACGTCAACGTCACTTGCGACTATTTGAGTGGCTATTTCCTTGGTGTTGCTACGGCTTTCACTGTGTGCAAGGAAGGCGGCGGGAGTGGCATCGGTTACCGTTTTAGTGGAAATTATACCAACTTTTTTGCCGTTCTGCATGGCTTCTTCCGCAATAGTGGGAAGATTTTCACCATTAAGATAAGAAAGTCTACCGTTGTAAGTTTTTCTACCCGTAGCATAAGCTGTCGCGGAGGCGGCGGAATCGGTTGCGCCTGCAGAATAACTCCTTGTCATAACTTCGCCGGCTACCGGGAACTTTCTCATGTTAAGCATGGAGCCGTTGTTGTATAGCTCGGTAGTTTTAATATGGTTAATACCCATGCCGTCACCGATTAATACTATAACGTTTTGGGCGCTATCTTCAACTACGCAATCTTTACCGTAATTAAAATAAAAAACGCCGAATAAGGAAAGACCGGTTACGATGGTAACTACCAATACGCAACTAATAACTACCCATAGTATCTTGTTTTGCTTCTTCAAATCGATTTCTTTCATTTTTTCTCCTAATATATCTCGTAACAAGCAAAATCGTAATAGGGTATAATTCCTTCAAAAGGATTATCTTTTACGCGTGCGCCTTGCCCGAGGCATATTGATATTAGTTCTCTTTCAGTAAGTTTACAGCCTTCCGAAAGCGTTGTGGTAACAGAATGGAAGCACCCTTCTTTTACCTCCAAGTTATAGTTTACCTCACCAAGTCCAAAACAAATCTTTTCGCTTGCGTTTCGTAGATAAGGCGTAACTTTTAATAGTTCGTTTACGGATAACACCGCGCCCATCGAGTAGTCTATTTCACCCCCTTGAACGGGGATAGTATATCCGGCAGGTAATGGCAAACCATCAAACATATTATTGCTTTCCGCAAGGGCTTCCATACAGTTGCCGTCTTCGCACCAAACATAGCCTTTAGGGGTGCCGTTTGAGTGAATAATGTAACCGAAACCGCCATGTTTTAATGAATTGCCGATTAATAGCTCTATTTCCCTTAGACTGCGAGTTTTGTAGCCGTAGTAGGTGGCTATTAGTTTGTCGTAAAGTTTGCTTACCAAGGGTAAATCGGAAGGGGTCATTTTAGTAAAAACAACGCCTTTGTACGATTGTTTGTTTGGAGTAAGGCGGGTTACGTAGTTGATTGTTTCAAACCCGAGTTTTCTATAAAAATCATGGTTGAAAGGGTGCAACAATACGAAAGGATAACCTTGCGCCTTTAATTCACTTTTTGCTTTTTCCACGACCTCTCTTGCATAACCTTTGTAGCGGTGTTTGGGAGAGGTTGCCACCCCTGTAAGGAAGGGGACTTTAACATTGTTTCCAAATAGCACCAAATCAAAGAATCTTGCGTAACAAGCAGAGAGTACTTCATCTCCTTCTTTTACTAAGAAAATCTGGATTTCGGACAAGCGATTTTCAAAGAAAAAGTCGGCGTAATCTCCGTCGTTAAAACAAACCTTATGCAACTCGACGAGTTGTTTTTTTAGTGCTTCGTTTAACATTAATTTCCATTTTCCTCAAAACGGTTAAATTTCGGGATGGTAGTATATTAACAAAATTTTTATATAAATGCAAGCGCCCGCGTGTAATTTTAGTAAATATTTCAAAAAGGTCTTGCAAAAAGCCCGCCTTTATTATATTATATATATGCACACGCGAGGGTGAGTGCGAACGCCCTATCGCAAAACAGCAAAGAAAGAGGTTTATTACTATGACTAACAGGCTAAAATTCCCGGTTTTAATGCTACTAATTACGGCACTTGCCTTAACGGTACTCGTTTCCTGCACTTCGGTGGGGATAGCTTCCGTTGAGATAAAAGAAGACTGCGATTACAAAACTGAATACGTTATTGGTGATGAACTCGATTTAACGGGTCTTGAACTCGTCGTTACTCGCACTGACGGCGAAGTCTACACCGTGTTCGCAACGGACGTTAGAGAAGACCTAAAAGTTATGAACTTTAAGACCGATAAAGAGGTAGACGTTCTAAACGTAATCATTGAGTATAGAGGCGTTGCTACCAGCATGGTTATCAAAGTTACCGATAAAGCTAGCGCAAGTGCAAAATATACCGTAACGTTTAGTACTGGAGAAGGTCAAAGGGTAGAACCAATATCGGCAGGAGAGTTTGAAACGATAACGGCGCCGGACGATCCCGTTCGTGAGGGATACGCTTTCGACGGTTGGTACAAGCAATCGACCTACAACGACAAATGGGATTTCAATATTGATAAAGTGGTAGCGGATACCACTCTTTATGCTAAGTGGTCGAAACTTTATTCTATAACTTTCAAATACGACCCGGAATATAACGATATTCCCGACGTCGTTAAATACGTTAAAGCGGGTGGCAATCTAACGGACGTCCCCGCACTTCCTT
Source organism: Candidatus Stercoripulliclostridium sp. (assembly GCA_045535235.1). GTDB lineage: Bacteria > Bacillota > Clostridia > Christensenellales > DTU072 > Stercoripulliclostridium_A. The sequence continues at coordinate 6,172 of JAZSLG010000055.1, read as the reverse complement.
ACGTTAAAGGAATGATTGGTAGTTGGGACCGTACCGCGTTTACCAACATTTATAGTAACGTTGTAGTTAACGCAAAGTACGTTACAGCAACCTATACCGTTGTTTTCTATTATATGGGTGAGGACGGAGTTACGCCTTACGTTCTAAAAACTTTTGAGGACGTAGCTTACGGCACCAATCTTGCTAAAGAAGAGCTACAAGAAATAAGAAACCTCGAAAAGAACGACGTTCCTTACAACAGTGCTGATAAAACCAAACATTTCCCATTGAACGAGGAAGCAACCGACGAGGAATGGCTGGCAAGTTGGTCCGAAAGATGGTCGCAAAGCTTTAATAGTATAACCGCCGATATTAATATCGAGGCTAAATACGTCGTTAACAAGTACGACGTAGTTTTCAAGCTGAACGACGGTAGTGGCTCGGATTACGCAAACGTAACCAACGTTACTCACAATAATCCCGTTAGCCGTCCTACTACCGACCCAGTTCGTTACGGATACGCTTTCGACGGTTGGTACAAGAATGCGGAGTGTACGCAAGGAAACGAGTGGAACTTTAACACCGACCGCGTTACCACCGACACCACGGTTTACGCAAAATGGGTAAAGATTTATACCGTAACGTTCAAGGGCGAAATCGATTGCACCGTAGATGGTTGTGTAGACGGCAAATTGGTTTGCTCAAGCTGTAATGGTGACAAAGTTGGTTGCGCTAACTGTGAAGAGAGTGGCTACGTAGACTGCGACGAGTGTGAAAACGGAGTTGTTGAAAAGATTACTACTCTATCTGTTAGAGAGGGTGCAAACGTATCTAGAGTACCTGTACCTTCCAAAGAGGGGTATACCGGAACTTGGTATATTGGTGGCACGCCACTAAGCGATGAGGCTTTGCAAGACGTAAGGTCAGATAAAGAAATCGTTGCAAAATATACGATAAACACCTACAAGGTAACGTTCTATAACTACAATCGTGAGATAATCGAGGAGCAAGAGGTTGCTTATCGTAGCGATGCAATCGAGCCTACGACCCTTCCAAAGAGACTTGGTTACAAGTTCGTCAGTTGGGGTGCTTTGGACGAAAACGATATTCCTTATGAATATAAAAATATTAAAGCAGATACCGAAATTACCGCTAAATTTGAGGCGGATGCTTTTAACGTAGTATTTGTTCCCAACGTTCCCAACATGCCCAGTTCTTATTCCGTATCCACTTTATACGATACACTCGTAAGTGCGGATAATTTGAATTACAGCGGTTATCATTTTGACGGTTGGTATACCGATTTGAGTTGGGCTAAACCTTGGAATTTGGGCGCTTACGTTCTTAACGTAAATTCTCTAACCAATCATCTAGTTAACGATAAAGACAAAACTCCGGAAGAATGGACTGCCGAAATGGAACGTAGATTTAGCGTTTCGGGCGCAGACGTACTTACCTTGTACGCAAAGTGGTCCAAAATACATACTATCGCTCTATATAATGATACCGATAATTTGCTTGGTACGACTACCGTAATCAACGGTGAATATCTGCTTAAAGAAGATATGCCCGCAATAGAGCAAAAAGAGGGACTAGAGGGCGATTGGTACGTTCGCGGAGAAACCACCACTCCCTTTGATTTTACTAAACCCATCATGGGAGATTTGGAACTCGCCGTTGCGTACAACGTTAAGGTTTATACCGTAAACTTTTATATCAGTGTCGGCGATTTCTTCTATAGCTTGAACGTTGAACACGGTAACAAGATACAAAGTAGTGTTCCCGAACCTAGCGTAGAGGGTAAAATCTTTAAGGGTTGGGATAAGAGCATGGAGCAAATTATAGTCGAAGACACCGACTATATGGCAATTTTCGAGTCCGTTTATTACGACGTTACTTGGACGTATAACGGTTTGACCTACGCTATTACCAAAGTTGAACATGGTAAACAAGCAATATTCCCCGCCAATGTGGATTTACCCGTTAGAGAGGGTTATAGATTGACTAGATGGAATCCCGTTAAGGCCAATGAAAACGACGACGCGGATATCAATAGTGTTAAAAAGCCTCTCAACGTTACGCCGGAGTGGAGTATTAACGTTTATACCGTAGAGTTCAAAGACAGAGAAAATAACGTATATTTGCAGTACGACGGACAAGCTTACGTTGAATATCAAAGAAAGGATCACGGTCAAGGTATTGATGTTGACGCAACCGTAGCAAACCCGATGAAAGAGGGTAAAGACTTTGTTGGTTGGACCATTGGTACGCGCGTCTTTAGATATGACAACGATTTGAATTCTTGGATTTTGAGTGGTGAACACGGCGATGACGGCGTTTACGAAATAAGCACGTCCGCGGTTTCCTTGATTGTAAAAGGAAATAAGTTCTATTACTCTAACGAGAATCCAGCAACTCTCTTGGGACTAATAGAAAACAACTGGGATGAAAACAAGATTTTTGAATTGGTAGAGACCGAGGACGGTTGGAAGCAAGTTGCTAACGACGTTATTTTAACTACTAATAAGGAAATCGCCTTTGCAGGACATTTGTTCTACGTAGTAACTTCCAACGTTGTTATTTATTCCAACCACGTAACTTCCGTTTACGATATTAACTACGTAACCAATTCCGACGACGTTATAGCAACCAAGCAATACGCACACGGCACCTATAGCGTTGCTCCTAGCGAGAATTTAACCAAAGAAGATTACGTATTTATCGGTTGGTATACCGAACCTGAGTTTAAGAATAAGTACGTATTCGGCTCGCCGGTAACCTCCAATTTGACTTTGTACGCCAGATGGGAAGTTAAGATAGCCTACACCGAAGGTATGATTTATGCTTTGAACGATAGCGGTACCGCTTACGCCTTAATTGGTGTAGAAGAGGGCTTTGATAAGAATGACGTAGTAGTTGCAAACTTCTTCGGTAACCCCGGACTACCGGTCGATTCTATTGGTGCAAGCGCATTTGCAGGCAATAAAGTTATTAAAACAATAGGGCTTCCCTCTACTTTAGCAAATATTGGTCCTAGCGCGTTTATGAACATGGAAGGACTAGTAAGCATTAATATACCGGCATCTGTAAGCATTATTCCCGATAACGCGTTTAACGGCGCTATCAACCTAGAAACCGTTATCTTTGATAATTATTCCACCCTTTCTACTATAGGCATGAACGCTTTCGCCAAAACCCAATCTCTAAAATACTCGGTAGTTGACGGCGTAAAGAAGGCCTTCGCCTTCCCCGCAAGCTTGACGACTATTGAAAGCGGTGCATTCCTTAATAGTACGGCAATAACCGAAATCACTATTCCCGCAAACGTAATTAAGATTGAAGATAAAGCGTTTGCCGGTGCAACTGGTATTAGATACGCAGTATTTGAAAGAACTACTCCCGCAAACTTGGGCGAAAACGTATTCCAAAACAAGAATTCGTTTAGAGTTTACGTACCAAGCGTAAGTATGTATACCTCCGGTGCCGCTAACGCAAACTGGAAACTTATTAAAGATAAGATTCACGAGATAAGCAGTATTGTTACGATAGATGGTGTTGCAGAGTGGTCCTATAACCTTGCAACCGATGGTAGGGCGGTACTAATACAATATTTAGGTAAAGAACTTACGGAAGTCGTAATTCCCGAATTTTTATCCGTAAATAACCAAACCATTCGTGTCGCGGAAATAGGTGACTACGCATTTGACGGCCCCATTCAATCTATCGCATTCGACGCGGTTGTAGGTATTAGTGCAAACACCTTTGCTTCCACCGAGCAACTTTCCAATCTCTCCATAACGGTGGGTAGCAACAACTCAATTAACTCCGGATATTTGTTCGACGCATATTCCAGCGTTCCCAACCTTAATACTTTGAGCATTACTCCCAATATTACCATTCCTGAGTTGTTTGGCGGTACTGCTCCCACTGCGTTAACCGTTGTTAAGACCCTTTCCGGCACAATGAGTCCCAACTTCCTTGAAAACTGCGTATACGTTAAGGAAGTGGTTATCGGCGGATTGACGGCTAATATAAGTGCAGAGGCGTTCTTGAACTGTACTGCTCTCGAAAAGGTCGTGTTCGATAATAGAGAATATAGCGACGTGAATGCTATTGGTATGAATGCTTTCAAGGGAGCTATTTCTCTTGAAACGTTTGAAATTCTAACATCTGGTGGAACTTCTTACGGCATACCTGAAAAAGTAACTACCATTGGAGCAAACGCATTTGAAGGCACCAAGTGGCTAAAATCCAACTCGAACGATATGATAATTATCGGTAACGGTATTCTCTATCGTTATAACGGCACCGATAGTATAGTTGCAATACCCGAAAACGTAGTATCCATTACTGCAAGCGCGTTTGCAGGAAACGAAAAATTAAGACAAGTTTACGTCGTTAACCCACAAAGCGCGTTACTAACGGATATTGGCGCAAACGCTTTTGCGGGATGCGTAAATCTTGAGTCCGTCGTTCTATCTGCAGGTGTAGAAAACGTTGGTGCAAGCGCCTTTGAAGGCGACAATAAACTAGTAAGCATAATTCACTTTGGTGACGGAGAACCCTCTTTGGTCGGTGATTACGCCTTTAACAAGACTCACCCCGAAATGAAGATTTATCTACCCGCTACTGCAAGCAAGTGGACCGGATATTCTAGCGAGTTGATTGAAAATCTAACTTTGTTTGAAGAAATCAAGACTGTTGATTCCGTTGAAGAAAAGTGGATATGGATTTACGGTAAAGCAAAGGGCAATAACGGCATAATGATTATTAAGGCTCTTGGTATGCAAGGAGATAACCTAGCTCTAACAGTACCCGAGCAATTAAATGGTATTGACGTTTACGAAATTGCCGACTACGCTCTACCAAGAGTTACCACGAAATTGAGTTATTCCACCTTTATTAAGAATTTGGGTTCAAAACCTTTTGGTGGCGTAACCTTCCTAACGGAAGCCACTATTAGAAACAGTTACAACACTCATAACGTAACTCCCGAAGCCATGATGAGCTTGTTTGCTCAAAATGAAGAGTTAAGCGTTCTTAATTCCGATGCAACTATATCCATTAAGAACTTGATAGGTGGAACACTACCGCAAAACGTAAAGACGGTAAACATTCTTGCAAACGCTACCGCAATAGTAGCAAACTTCCTTGAAGACAACGAGTACGTTGAATATATTACCGTTACCACCTACGACAAAGTAGGCGACGCTCTTACCAATCCTACCATAACTGCTCTAGAAGAAACCCTTTCCATCGATAAGGCTTACAATATTGCTTCGGTTGGAGCAAAAGCATTCCGCAATACGGCGTGGATGAAGTCTTACGAGGGTGAATACGTTATTGTTCTTGGCGGTAACTTGGTTGATTACAAGGGCGTAAATAGCATTCTTGAAATACCCGAAACCGTTGAGTTTATTAATGGAAGCATCTTTGAAAACGACGAAACTATAGAGGTAGTAAATATTCCTGCAACCGTTAAAAATATTGGCGACCATGCGTTTAGCGGAGCTATTAACCTCACTAAGATATTTATTAGCGCCACTACGGCTCCTACTATTTACGCGGATACTTTCGATATTAACGTTCTTACTAACAACGGAATGGAAATCTTCGTTCCCGCTAGCGCTCTTGCGGACGAACAATCCGGTTACAAGGCTGGCACTTGGAACGGCTTGAACCCAGTGAGTGATAGTGGAATAGTTCGTGTTAAGAATCAAACTTCTTCCAATTCGTTTGAAGAATATATTATTAACTCTAATGATAAGAAATTGTTGTTGTCTCGTAGATATACGGTAACTTATTCTAACGGTTTGGTAACCGAAATAGTAGAAAACTCCACCGCAATTGCTCCTACTATCGTAAATGATAGAGCAAGTGGAAACTCTTATTCAATCCAAGCTCTTGGCAACAACGTTTTCATGAGCGCGGTACAAAACGTAGTAATAGATATAATGCACCAAGTTAACGATTATAGCTTTAAGAACTTGGGCGAACTAGACGAGGTAACCATTAGTGGTCTAGTTAACCAAGAACGCAAGTTGACGAGCGCTAATATTGTTAAAATATTTAACGACCACGATGCAAAAACTATTGCTTTCGTAGGAAACGTAACCCTTGATACGCTAGTTGGAGAAGACAGTACGATAGACTCTCTCGTAGGAGTTAAGATTACCGACGGCGTGATAGAAAC
>JAZSLG010000008.1:0-3152 GCA_045535235.1 Candidatus Stercoripulliclostridium sp. | reverse complement strand
AAACAAAAAGTGATTTTTCATAGTCCGTCCAAAAGAAACGCTTTTCGGCTTCACTCTTTTTCTTATCTTCTTCCAACTTTTCCATAAACCAAGGATATTGATAGAACAAATAGTAGTCGCATTTTGTCGCATCCCATAAATGCGGATGCTCTTTCATAAACTTGTGCAAATCCTTTTCCTTTACCAAAGAGAAATAAGCACGCTTCACATATTTCAATCCATTTGCAACCCACGTTTTGCTTATAGACGATACATCCTTTCCTACTGCTTCTGCTATTTGAGTGAAAGTCCAACGGTCTGTATTTTCCGCTAAAGAACCAAATCCCATTTGATTTCTCTTGCACGATACAGAAGATGCCGACCTACCCAATTTTTTAGCAATATCTTTCTTTGTGTAGTTCTCGGAAAGCTTTTCTAATAATTCCTCTTCTTCCTTAGTCCACTTCTTCCGGCCATTATATTTTCTTTTAGCCATTATGCACTCTCCTTAAACCGTTTCATCAACCTTAACTTCCGCTTATATCGCATATACTCTCTCATATACTCTTTACGGTCATTATGCATATTCCATTTTTTGTAGTGCCAATTTTTACGTTCTCTCTTTTCTTCTTCCGTTTCAAACTGCACTTCCTTAATCACTACCGCCTTATATTCATGGCATTTAGGAAAACCGTTAGTCATATATTTTGAAAACGTCTGCCTTTGCAAACCAAGAAACTCTGCAACTTTCTTACTACCAACAATCTCTTTTACCGGGTGTTCAAATTTATCATTTGTTACAATCAAGTAAGTTTTCATTTGTTCTCCCTTCTATGAGATTTTTTATCGAAGGTGGCAGTTTCGCACATTCATTCTCACGCTTAACCACCGTTCTGTAAGTCCGCATGAAATTACTCTGCACCACGTTTTCAATGCTCGATTCGTCCGTGTGCGCCCATGCCCTTAGGTTTGCCGGTGTGCCTACTGCCTTTTGTACTAACTCCGGCAATTTAGCAAATTCTTCTTCCGCGCCATAGTAACCATTTTTCAACGCTTGACTAACTAAAGCCCATGCTTCCATTTCGTTTAGTTCATTCGGCTGACTAACCATCTGCATTTTTCCTACTAGCTGTCCGATGCTGGGCGCAAATCCGCTTGTGTCGGTAACTATATAAGCATTTAAAGCTACTAAAACTTGCTCGTAACTGTAATCACTCAAGTATTCGCACCAGGTATCCACAACAAATCTTAAATCCGCTGTTGGTTTCCAATTTGGAAATACCGATTGAATACGCATGAGAATTTTTTTTGTATCATCTCTTGTCATACATTCCTCCACATATCCACAAAATCAGTTTTCTTAGGTTCGGTATTTTTCAACCTATCCCAAATAATGCCACTGTAATTTCTTTCCATGCACTCATCTATCAAATCCATAACCGCTAAACTTCCGTATTCCTGTTCCTTGGTTTCAACCTTCTTCAAAAGAGTTTTTAATCCGGTTTCTTTGTAAGACTGTTTCTTCTCGGTTTTGTAAATAAGCCACTCACTCATTTTCTCTGCCAATGGTTCTGAAATCGTGAAGTCAAAAAGCAATCTCTCAAGCAACTGTGCGGCACTCTCTTTATTATTTCTTTCATTCTTTACATTCTTATTATTCTTTATATTCTTGTTTGTGGTCGGTTGTTGGTCGGTTGTTGGTCGATTGTTGGTCGATTGTTGGTCACTTTGTTGGTCGCAAACTTGGTATTTCTCCCAATTTTTCAAGGAAATAAGCGTGTTTTTATTGCTTATTTGTCTGTCGATTTGTTGGTCGATTTCAAAAGCATCTAATATGCGTCTGACTTTACTTTCGTTGACCGCCAATGCACTAGCAATCGTCTTCCTTCCGGTTATCAACTGCCCCGGTTCCAACACAATTTTTTCGCCCTTAAACAATGCCGGATAGTCTTCATGAGTTGCATTTAATAAAAGATACGTCCATACCGCCAGATGTTCTGCATCCTTCATTATGACGGGATTATCTAGCATCTTTCTATGTAATTTTACCCACCCATTCATTTACCTTTTTCCTTTCCTTAAACGGCAAACACTCTTTTATTTCCTTAAGCTTGCCCTTGCAATCAAAAAAATTTTCGCAATGCAAACACTCCCTATCCTTCTTTAACTCTTCCATGCTTGTAGTCCTCATACAAAGCCTTGGCACGTTTGATATTCCTAAAAGTGCTTTTGGCTCTCTTTTCTTCCTGCCGGATGTATCTCTGCAAGTCCTGCATATCTTCAAGTGACGGTCTGTAATACCCATCCCCTCGGCTATGGTTAAGAATGACATAATCGCGTTTTGCCTTAGCAATTTCTTCACGCATACTTCTGTCATTCGTTGCTATTCCATTTTGAATACAAGACTTCAATAACTCTTCACGCTTAATTGCGTTTTCTCTGCCTACCGGAATTAAATCTGCAACTGTAATAAGTGGCGGCTTAGGCTCAACCACTTTTTTATATATAGTAAAACTTCCCAATAGTTTCTCCTTTCCGGGTGGACTATGCCACCCTTGAAACACTGACCATTATTTTTGTGTGATATAATAATTTGGTACAACGAACGGTTAATAGTTTCTTTTGACCTTTTTCGTGAGTCCGCGAAAATGATGCCGGTGTTTCAACCGATTTCCTCAATTTCAACCCTTATGTAAGGCACGTCCACATATTCAAAACTGTTTGTTCCGTACCCTAAATATCTGGGCGAATCATCAACTAATACATTTGACTTCACAAGTGCATCCGTAATAATCTTCCTCGCGGATGCTACAATGTTGTCATAATCTCTTTTATTGCCTTTTTTAGGCTCTCCAAACGTGTAATTGAGTTGCACTCTGCCTTTGGCTTTAAAACCCCTTAAATCGCGTCTTATGGAGTTTACAGCTATCATTTGATACTGTCGCTTCATATCGTTATAGGCTTTTGGGTGTCGCTCTGCTTCGTGCAACATGTCATTCAATCCCGGAAAGCACTTCTCACCATAAAAAGCACCTTTAATAGTGAAACTAATAGAAGCAATCGCCGTAACGTTATCTGTATTTCTCTCTTGCTTCCTCCATCGTTGCTCCTTTCGCCACTACATTTCTTTCAAAAATCGCTTGTCCAAACATCTTCGAAAGTTTCGCTGCCAT
>JAZSLG010000133.1:0-9844 GCA_045535235.1 Candidatus Stercoripulliclostridium sp. | reverse complement strand
GTTAACACTTGTCTTCCTAAGACCACTTGGCCTCCGACTTAAATTATACAATAGACCTTGTGTGGGATAAAATTAGTGGAGCTGAGTCTTATACCGTTGAATATAAGTATTCGCTGTATCCGGATGAGGTATTTGCCGTTAAAGAAATTGGAGGAACTTCTTTGTCAATTAAAATGATAAAAGGGGAACTTCAATTTAGAATTAAAAGTGTAGGAAAGTATAATTCTAATACCTCCGAATTTAGCAAATGGACCACTTATAACGTACAACCATTGTCGTTAGATAAGTTTAGAGGTTTTAACTTTAAAATAGTTGAAGGAAAGGGGTATCAAATTAATATGGACACTTTCCATCCTATTACCTACGTCTATAAAGGTAATTCTTATGTAGTAAATTACTATGAAATAGCCGTATGCTTAAAAGAAGACGAAATAGCAAAAGAAGATTTACAACCTCAAACGTATTCTATAACTCAAATGGAAAAAGGAGTATCTTTTTATTTTCCTAGTGGAGTTTGGTTGTGCTACGTTCGTCCAGTTTTGTACGTTGAATACAACGGCATAAAGGATTATACTCAAACTGAGGGCCTATACGAGCTGTATAATGAAGAAATTGATTACACGATAATAGAGTTAGTAGTATGATTAGAGAGGATTTAAGGAATATAGCAATAATTGCACACGTTGACCACGGCAAGACTACTTTGGTTGATGCTATGTTACATCAAGGTGGCGTTTTCCGCGATAATCAAGTCGTAGAAGAGTGTGTAATGGATAATAATCCGCTTGAAAGAGAGCGCGGTATTACTATTCTTGCAAAAAACACTTCTTGCATGTACAAAGGAGTAAAAATCAACGTAGTTGATACCCCTGGACACGCAGACTTCTCTGGAGAAGTTGAAAGAGTGTTAAAAATGATAAACGGTGTAGTTCTTTTGGTTGATTCTTATGAAGGACCTATGCCCCAAACTAGATTTGTTCTCCAAAAAGCTTTGGAAATGAATCATAAGATTATTATATGCATAAACAAGGTTGACAAGCCTGATGCTCGTCTTGCTGAAGTATTAGACGAAATATACGAGCTTTTAATCGACCTAAATGCAACTGATGAACAATTAGATAGTCCCATCGTTTATTGCTCTGGAAGGGCTGGAACGGCATCTCTATCTGCATCAACGCCTGGAACAAATTTGGTTCCTTTGTTTGAAACTATACTAAACCATATCGACCCACCACAAGGTGAAGAGGATGCGCCTCTACAAGTATTGGTATCTGCCATAGATTACAATGACTATGTTGGTCGTATAGCAATTGGTAGAATTGAGCGTGGCGTAATGCAAGCAAACAGTGAAGTAGCTATATGTAATTATCACGATGACAAAGTATACAAGTCTAAAATAACCAATATCTATCAATTTACGGGACTTACAAAGCACACCGTAGAAACTGCTAGAGTAGGTGATATAGTAAGTTTTAGCGGTATTGAAAACGTTACTATAGGTGAAACAATTTGCGCACCCTTAAACGTTGAGCCTATTAGCTTTGTTAAAATATCTGAGCCTACGTTACAAATGCTATTTGCGGTTAACGATAGCCCATTTGCCGGGAAAGAAGGTAAGTTTGTTACATCCAGACATCTTCGTGCAAGATTATATAAGGAACTATTAAAAGACGTTTCATTAAAGGTTGATGATGGCGAAAGAGCGGATAGCTTCGTAGTGTCTGGTAGGGGAGAAATACACCTTTCAATATTAATAGAAAATATGCGTAGAGAAGGGTATGAATTCCAAGTGTCTACGCCAAAGGTTATTAACAAAGAAATTGACGGTGTACTATGCGAACCCATTGAAAGATTGTTCGTAGACGTACCTGCTGAATGTGTAGGAACCGTTATGGAAAACATGGGAAAACGTCAAGGTGAATTGATAAATATGACGCCTATGAATAGTCGCATAAAACTAGAGTTTGTCATACCGGAGAGAGGACTTTTGGGATACCGTTCCGACTTTTTAACGGAAACTAGAGGCGAAGGCATAATGAATAGTATTTTCGAGGGATATCAACCATTAAAAGGTGCTATGCCTCGTCGACAATACGGTGCTTTGGTTGCGTTTGAAACCGGTGAGGCAGTTACTTACGGTTTGTATAATGCCCAAGGTAGAGGCGTACTGTTTGTTGAGCCGGGTACACCTGTTTACGCGGGGATGGTAGTTGGATATTCTCCCAAACAAGAGGATATAGCCGTTAACGTATGTAAGCGTAAGCACGTTACCAATATGCGTGCCGCTGGCTCGGATGAAGCGTTAAGATTGGAAACTCCTAGGAAATTTTCATTAGAGGAATGTATCGAGTTTCTTGAACCCGATGAACTTTTGGAAGTTACACCCAAATCCCTACGTATTAGAAAACAAATTCTTTCACACGAAGAGCGTATGCGTCAAGTTATGAAAGAACGCGGACTTAAAAAATAATTTTAAGGAGAGATAAAACTATGGAAAAAATATTAGCAAGCGTAAAAGATTTTCTTTTAACTGGCAATAACCTAACGGTTGTTATCGTTTTAGTTGCAATCGTATTAATTCTTTTACTAGCTGTTATTATAACGTCAATTAAGAAAAGAAACGTTGAAAGAAAGGTTGCAGAAGAAGAAGCTATGCTAAGTGAAGAGGAAAAAGCAGAAAGTAAATCGTTGGCATTAGAAACCATCGTTTTATCTCCTATCGCAGACGAAGAGATAAAAGAAGATAGTGGTGCAGTCGTTGTCAATAATGAAACTGCTATGCAAGTTGCAGATGAAACGGTTATAATGACTCCCGTTAGAGAAAAGAAGAGACCAATTAAGAACAAGAATAAAGAAGTGCACGTTCCACAAGAAAGAGTTTCCAGTTTTGGAGAACCTAATCCTTCTTCAAACGATGGCAAATTACCTGGTAATATACAAATATATGTTGATACAACGGGAAAATATCGTTTTAGATTCCATTCATCTAATAAGTTTACATTGGGACATTCTCAAGCATATTCTACGAAATCAGCTTGCAAGTATGGTATTCAAGCTGTAATTCGTGCTGCAGAAAAGGCAACGATAGTTGAGGTTGATAGCGATAAATACGTGAGCCTAATAGGAAAGTCGGTGTTTGAAATTTACAAGGATAAGGACAAGAAATTCCGTTTCCGTTTAATGTCTGCAAACGCCATGAATATACTTGCCTCACAAGGTTATTCTTCTAAAATAAATTGTCTAAAAGGAATCGAAAGTATAAAAAGAATTGCAGAATATCATACGATAACGGATGATACGCAACTTTAGAAATTTAATTAATTTTGTAAAGTTATATAAAGCGCGCGTAATTAAAGTACGCGCGCTTTATTTATATTATTAAAAAATTCCCTATTGACGAAACGGCACTTTTGGTATATTATTGTATATAGAAAAATTATATTGGGGAACTTTAGCTTTGAAGATAGTAATTCTTGATGGATATTGTCTTAATCACGGAGATTTATCTTGGGAGAAATTTAGTTCTTTAGGCGAAATTGTTCTATATACTCGCACGCCATACGATAAAATTATAGAAAGGATGGGCGATGCAAGTATAATGATTACTAACAAATGTACTATAGATAAATCTATGATAGACAGTTTGCCAAAATTGAGATACGTTGGAATTTTGGCAACCGGGTATAATAACGTCGATGTTGAATATGCTCGTTCAAAAGGTATCGTGGTAACGAATATTCCCGCGTATAGTACGGAAAGCGTAGTGCAAACTGTTTTTGGTTTGATAACGGAGTTGTATTCCGGAATTGGGTATCATAATCAAACCGTTAAAAACGGGGATTGGGAAAAATGTCCCGATTTTTGTTATTATAAAACGGGAATGCATGAGCTTTTTGGTAAAACGATAGGAATAGTTGGTGCTGGCAGGATAGGACTGAGAGTCAAAGAAGTTGCAAACGCTTACGGAATGCAAGTGCTTTTGTACAGTAAGTCTCGGCATGCCGAAGAGTGTGGTTTCAAATACGTGGAGAGTTTGAATGAATTGTACGAAAAATCAGATATTGTTTCATTGAATTGTCCGTTGGATAATGCTAATGTAAAAATGATAAATGAAGAAGCTCTTTCGCATTTTAAGAAGACTGCAATACTAATTAATACAGCCAGAGGCGGTTTAGTTGATGAGGAAGCATTGGCGAATGCGTTAAACTCTGCTCAAATAGCAGGTGCCGGCGTGGACGTGTTGAGTGTAGAACCGGCATTAAGTACCAACCCTCTATTGAGAGCAAAAAATATCGTTATTACACCGCACGTTGCTTGGGCAACCGTAGAGGCAAGAACGACGCTAATGGAAATTGCGTTTAATAATTTGAAAGCGTATGTTAATGGTAAACCAAAAAACGTTGTATAAAATTTTACGTTAATTAAGATAAATAAAAGGAAGGAATGTTATGGAAAAAATTGCGATAATTGATTTAGGTAGCAACTCGGCAAGACTTGTTATTGCAAACGTAATGCCCGGCGGTTATTTTATGGTTGTCGATGAACTCAAAGAACCTGTTAGACTAGCTCAAGATATGGAGATAGATGGTTTTTTGCGTCCTATCCGTATCTCTCAAACCATAAAAACGCTACGCACCTTCCGTACTTTATATGAAAGTCACGGAGTAACTAAAGTATTTGCTTATGCAACTGCTGCCGTTAGACGTGCAAAAAATCAAAAGTCTTTTATAGAAGAAGTACAAACTTCTTGCGGAATTAAATTACAAGTTATTTCTCAAGAAGACGAGGCTATGTTTGTATACCAAGGTGTAATTAATTCTATGGAAGTTCCAAAGGGACTTATTGTAGATATAGGCGGTGGTTCAGTAAAACTCATATACTATAATAGAAGAGTTATGATAGAACAAGATACGTTACCTTTCGGTGCGTTAACTCTCACTGAAAAGTTTAAGAATACCGGAACTCCCGAGGAATGTTTGCAAGCAATTAGTCAATACGTTGGTGAACATCTTGACCAATTAGAATGGTTTAAGGATTTGGACCCCGAAACTCAACTTATTGGTGTAGGCGGTTCTTTGCGTAATTTAGGTAAGATTAGTAGAAAGCTTAAGAAGTATCCTTTGGATATGGCTCATAATTATCACATTCCTTACTCGGAATTGGAAACTATCTATGATACTATTAAACCCCTTGAACCCGAAAAATTAATGAGAATAAAAGGCTTATCGTCTGCAAGAGCTGATATTTTCCCCGCCGCATTAGCAGTAATCGAAGCCATCAAAGCACGTACTAATTTTGATGAAATTATCATTGGTGGTGCAGGTATGCGTGAAGGTGCCATGTTGCGATATGCTTATCCTACCATTGCAGAGAAGCCCATTAGTGACATACTTGGACATAGCATATACACGCTATTGCATCACTTTAATATGAATATACAACACGCAGAACACGTGTTTGATTTGAGTATGCAATTGTTTAAGCAAGTCAAAGTAATACATAAACTTCCTAGACCATACGTTAAAATTTTACGTGTAGCAAGTATGCTTCACGACGTAGGCTCCAGTATGAAGTTCTATGACCATCATAAGCATTCAATGTATATGATATTAAATAGCAATTTGTATGGTATACCTCAAAAGGATTTGATTATGGCGGCGCTTGTTGCAGGATTACATTATAAAGATGGATTAGAGCAACTTGACGTTCAAAAATATTTAGACCTTTTGACCGAAGAAGAAATAATTGCCGTTCGTAAGCTTGGTGTAATAGTTAGAATTGCAGAGTGCTTTGACCGTAGTTGCGGTGGTGCTATAGTGGGAATATCATGTGACGTACTAGGAGATTCCGTAATACTTAAGACCAAATCACAAGGTGATTGTACGTTGGAAATAAAAGATGCTCTTACCGCACTTGGCGATTTCAAACGTGCTTTTAAGAAGAATTTGGAAATTCTATAATGAAAGTTTTACTTGCTTCCGGTTCACCGCGACGCAAAGAACTCCTAAAAGAATTATTCGAGGAGTTTAATATAGAAACCTACCCCACGAATGAAGATTTCCTTGGCGAGACCCCTCAAGATACCGTCAAGGAAATTGCTTTAAGGAAACTTTGTGCGGTTCCTAACAAAGAAAGATATGATTTAATAATTGCATCCGACACTTTGGTTTATAGGAACGAAACCTATTACGGAAAACCCAAAGATATTGATGATGCTATAAGAATGCTTAGTGAGTTGCAAGGCGTTACTCACGTGGTTTGTTCAGGGATTGCTTTGTATTACAAAGGGAAAATAGATTGTTGCGCAGAAAGTACTCTGGTTACCTTTAAGAGTATGTCTAGGCAACAAATCATCGATTATTTGAATTCTTATTATTGCCTGGATAAAGCGGGAGCTTATGCTGTTCAAGATGGTGTTGTGGTTGAAAAAATTGATGGTAGTTACACAAACGTGGTTGGATTACCATTAGAACAATTAAGAGAAATTTTAAGAGAGAAAAAAATAATATAACGATGCAAAAACAGAAGATTATAATTGATCCAGGTTCTTCGTATATTACCATCTATGGCGGTGGGTACGTTTTGCGTGAACCTAACGTTTGTGTTATTAGGCGTGGCAATCATATCGAATTAATTGCAGTAGGTAACGATGCTCTCAAACTAAAAGATTTGCCTGAACATTGCTCGTTGGTTTTTCCCGTTAGAGACGGTGTAGTTGTACGACCAGACGTGTTTGCAAAACTATTGGAATATTACTTAAATGATATTATTTCTTTTTCTATCCTAAATCCTGTAGAATTGTACGTGCTTATTCCTTCGGGCCTTTCTAGCGCTGAACGTGAGAACTTCGAGCTAGCAGTACAAAAAACGGGTCACAAAGATATTACTTTAATTGAGAGCGTTTTAGGGTTATTACCAATTCTTGGCGGTAGCGATAATGCCGTTTGTATATTTGGTGGTGGTACTACGGAAATTGCTGTTATCAATAACGAGGGTATTGTATCCGCGTGTACCGTTAATATTTCTGGTAATACAATTAATGAAAAAATAGTTGAACAAGTTTTGAAAACATACAATTTGCGTATAAGCAATTCAACTGCAGATAAATTAAAAATCGGTATAGGAAGTTTGTACGATAACGATTTATCTGTTATGACCATAACAGGTCAGGATATATTGGATGGAAAGGTTAAAAACGTGGAAATTTCATCAAATTCTTTACGCGCTCCCATCGTTTGGTGTTATAAAAAAATTGCTGAATTAATTGAAAGTGTTTTAACTACGATTCCTCATAGTAAAATTGCAGACGTGCGTGTTAACGGATTGTACTGTGCTGGTGCAGGAGCTAATTTAGGAGGCTTGACCGATTATTTGGCAAAATATTTAAAACTTCCAATACATTTGGCGCCTGAGCCTGAAACCATTATTGTTAAAGGCGCATACGAATTGATAAACGATAGCTCGGATAAGTATGCTATGATATTGGGGAATAAGCGTTAAATCCCTTAAAATATTTGTATATTTAACATAACTATGTTATAATACTCCTGATTGAAAAAAATCAGGAGTTTTTTATGAAAGAATTGTTGAAACAATTATGGACTATACCTAACATGATTACGTTGTTCCGCATCGTGGCTGTTCCTTTTATTATGTGGACTACGATTGATGCAGGAACCTACGTTCAGATAGGGAATTACGTTTTTCCCATAGTAGGTCTCATTATCTTGTTTGTTGCAGCCGTTTCTGACTTATTTGATGGTTGGATTGCAAGAAAGTTTAACCAAGGCTCTCAACTAGGTGAGATTATCGACCCGTTCGCCGATAAGCTAATGCAATGTGCGGCTATACTTTCACTCGTTATCATAGGTTACGTACATTGGGCTTTTATCGTAGTTCTTCTTGCAAAGGAAGCCACTATGATAGTCGGTGGAGCGTTCATGGCCGGAGATAGCAAAAATATTAAAGCAAATTATATGGGTAAAATAGCTTCCCTTGTTATTTGCATAGCTGTTATAATGAGCTACTTCCATGCGTTCTGGGCTGAAAAAGTGTTCTATCTAGATTGGATAGTTTTAGGAATAGGCTTAGTGTTAACTTACGTTGCTTTCGTAAATTATTTGATGCAAGCTATAGTCATTATTAAAAAGATTTTAGCAAAGAAAAAAGCTATTAAAGAGGGCACTTACGTAGAAGAAAACGTTGTTGTTAACGAAGAAAATAAAGAAAACGAAGATAATAATTAGTTTGAGGTAAATATGGAACTTCCTAAGAATTTTGAACCACAAAGTTTTGAAAATAATATATACCACGAATGGGAAAATGCTGGCTATTTTCGTCCTGAAGTAGACGAAAATAAGACGCCTTTTTCTATAGTTATACCACCACCCAACATTACTGGACAACTCCATATGGGACACGCTTTGAATAATACAATCCAAGATACTATCATACGTCACAAGCGTATGCAAGGGTACTCTACTTTATGGCTTCCCGGAACTGACCACGCTAGTATTGCAACCGAGGTAAAAATCGTTGATAAACTACGCGAAGAAGGATTGGATAAAGAAACTATTGGCAGAGATGAGTTTCTTAAGAGGGCTTACGAGTGGAAAGATACTTATGGTGGAAAAATCGTTAAGCAATTACGTAGACTGGGCTCTTCTTGCGATTGGTCGAGAGAAGCGTTTACTATGGACGAGCGTTGCTCTAAAGCCGTTAGAGAGGTTTTCGTAAATCTTTATAAAAAGGGTTTAATTTATCAAGGTAGTCGTATAATTAACTGGTGTCCTCACTGTGAAACTGCACTTTCTGATGCAGAGGTAGAATACGATGAAAAGGCTGGTTTCTTGTGGCATATACGTTATCCTTACGTTGACGGTTCCGGATATTTGATTATTGCTACCACTCGTCCCGAAACATTACTGGGCGATACTGCAGTTGCAGTTAACCCTAAAGACCCTCGTTATACCGATAAAATAGGCAAAATGTTAAAATTGCCTTTGACGGATAGAGAAATACCAATTATTGCCGACGATTACGTTGAACTTGATTTTGGTACTGGTTGCGTTAAAATTACTCCTGCACACGATCCTAACGACTTTGAAGTTGGACTTCGCCATAATTTGGAAGTTATTAGAATTATGGACGATAGTGGCGTTATTAATGAGAATGGATTTGCATACGTTGGTTTGGATAGGGATGAAGCAAGAAAAAAGATTGTTGAAGACCTTGAAAAGCTAGGACTAATGGAAAAAATAGAACCCTATACTCATAACGTTGGTGAATGCTATCGTTGTAAAGCTGTTGTTGAGCCTATAGTAAGTAAACAATGGTTTGTTAAAATGGAAGAATTGGCACGTCCTGCACTTAAAGTAGTTAGAAATGGAAAAATCAAGTTTATTCCCGAAAGATTTTCCAAGACCTATTTTAACTGGATGGAAAACATTAAGGACTGGTGTATTTCTCGTCAACTTTGGTGGGGGCATCGTATACCTGCTTGGTATTGTCCAGAATGTGGTGAAGTTATAGTAGAAAAAGAAGATCCTACTTGTTGTCCTAAGTGTGGATGCAAGAATATACGTCAAGATGAAGACGTATTAGACACTTGGTTCAGCTCGGCTTTATGGCCTTTTTCCACTTTGGGTTATCCCGAAAAAACGGATGAACTTAATTATTTCTATCCTACAAACGTTCTCGTTACTGCTTATGATATCATATTCTTCTGGGTTGCAAGAATGATTTTCTCAGGTTTAGAACATATGGGAGAAATTCCTTTCCCGGAAGTTCTAATTCATGGTATAGTTAGAGATGCTAAGGGTAGGAAAATGTCAAAATCTTTAGG
>JAZSLG010000015.1:0-13697 GCA_045535235.1 Candidatus Stercoripulliclostridium sp. | reverse complement strand
CGTTAACAGCCATTGCGTATGCGATAAAGGACTTGCTCATTTCCTCCATAATAGGAGTGGGAACTATCTTTGTTTTGGATAAAATCTCTTTAATTTTACCTAAATCTAATCTGGATTTACTGCTTGCCATATTATACGTCCAACTCCTTTACAAGTTTTGCATTTTGCTCGATAAACGCTCTGCGGAGTTCCGGTACTTCACCCATCAATAGGCTGAAGATTTGATCCGCCGCCTCGGCGTCGTCTACCGTTACTTGAAGTAAAGTACGGGTTTCGGGATCCATAGTGGTTTCGTAAAGTTGAACTGCGTTCATTTCACCAAGACCTTTGTAAGGATGGAAATGGTATTTGCCGTTTACACTTTCTTGATATTCCTTTAGTTCAACGTCGGAATAAAGATATCTTTCTTCCTTATTCTTGGTAACTTTGTAAAGCGGAGGTAGCGCGATATAAACGTGTCCTTGCTCTACTAAAGGACGCATAAAGCGATAGAAGAAGGTAAGAAGAAGTATTCTAATGTGGCTTCCGTCTACGTCAGCATCCGTCATGCAGATTATACGATCGTAACGGCGTTTGCTAATATCAAATTCATCCTTGTAACCGCAACCGAAAGCTTTAATCATGGCCTTTATTTCTTCGTTATCGAGTATGCGGTGCATTCTTGCCTTTTCAACGTTAAGGATTTTACCACGGAGAGGTAGAATTGCTTGGATTTGACGGTCACGACCACTAATAGCGGTACCGCCTGCCGAGTCACCCTCTACCAAGAAGATTTCGCAATTTTCGGGAGTGGTGTCCGAGCAGTCTGCGAGCTTACCGGGGAGAGACATGCTATCCATGGCGCCCTTGCGGAAGCTTTCGCGTGCCTTACGCGCGGCTTCACGCGCCCTTTGTGCGTTGATAGATTTGTTTATTAGCTCTTTTGCTACCTTGGGGTTCTCTTCAAAGTATTCGCCTAGTTTTTGGCTTAAAACGCGGTTTACGATGGTACGCATTTCGGCATTACCAAGCTTGGTCTTGGTTTGTCCTTCAAACTGAGGCTCGGGCAATTTTACCGATATAATGCAAACCAAACCCTCTCTGCAGTCGTCGCCCGAAAGTTTTTCGTTCTCCTTTAAGGTTTTGGAAGATTGACCGTACTCGTTGAATACCTTTGTCAAGCTAGCCTTGTATCCTTCAAGGTGCATACCGCCTTCCTCGGTGTTAATGTTGTTGGCGTAAGCGTAAATCTTTTCATCGTAGCTGGTGTTATATTGCATAGCAATTTCTACGATATTGTCACCAACGGTTTCTTCTATATAGAAGGTTTCAGGGAAAAGGGTTTCTCTACCGGTATTGAGTTCATCTACGAAATGACGAATTCCGCCTTCGTAACAGAAATCCTCACGGCGTTCTTGGCCCTCACGCTTGTCTTCTATGCTAATCTTAAGTCCTTTATTAAGGTAAGCAAGTTCACGCAATCTTACGCGCATCAAGTCGTATTGGAATATGATGGAATCAAATATTTCATCATCGGGGAAGAAGGTTACTTCCGTACCTGTTTCGGTAGTTTCTCCAACAACTTGTAGGTCGCGTTGAGGAACGCCCCTATTGAATACTTGCTTGTGAATCTTACCATCTTGGTAAACCACTACTTCCAACCATTCGGAAAGAGCGTTAACACAAGACACGCCAACACCGTGCAAACCACCGGAAATCTTGTATCCGCCACCACCGAACTTACCGCCGGCGTGGAGCTTTGTCAAAACGACTTCTACTGCCGATTTGCCCTCTTTTTCGATAATACCCGTAGGGATACCTCTTCCGTTGTCTCTTACGCGAACAGCACCGTCGGGCATGATGGTAACGGTGATTTCCGTACAGTATCCCGCTAGCGCTTCGTCGATAGAGTTATCTACGACTTCGGTTACAAGGTGATGTAGTCCTTTGATATCGGTGGTACCGATATACATACCCGGTCTTTTACGAACGGGTTCAAGACCTACTAGGACTTGTATGTCCTGTGAAACGTAACTATGTTCTAATTTTTCGGCCATTTTATCACTCCTAAAAATTTTTGTGCGAAGTTATTATATCACAAAATATAATATATGTATAGTAAATATTAGTAAATAGTATATACTTTTTTGCGCGCGAGCGCGTAAAAGCGCGCTACGCACGCGTATGCGACTCAAAAACGTTAAAAAAGGGAGTCTGCGCTCCCCTACGATTACTTTCTTTCCCTCAAATTTGAGGTAATTTCGACCTCCACACCCAAATTGACAAGCGTGGTAAAAAACTCTCTTTCAAAATCCGTATTTACAATGTTTCTCGTAAAAGTTATGGTAGTCGCACCATTATAGCTTGCCACCCCAATATTGACAGGGACCTTTTTAGAAGGATTAACGTTGAAGGAAAAACGTTTCACGTGATTTTCCATCCCCTCGGGAAGCTTTATCACGCCTACGTTGGATATTATTAGCGTCTGCTTAGTCTTGCTGGTGCCAAGTTTTCCTATCTTTGTGCCAAGCTCTTTTAGAAATAGCGGTGTGTATTTTAAGAATTTATTTGTGGCGAGCAAAGCCGACACCGATAACTTTTCACTAAGCTCCTCTTTATTGCTCGCTCCATCTTTAATATCGCGCGAACAAATTTTAACGTACTCGTCAAGGTCGAAAGGCGTTGCGCCGGTGTTGACGTAACACTTTGTAAGAGTAGTAAAATTCCTTACCGTTTCAGATGGGAAAACCTTGCGAAGATTGATTGGTATCATTGCGACTAAGTCTACACTTTCGGTATCCTTAACGTATACTTTAGCTATCGAATACAATGCAAGTGCCGAAATTAACGCCGTAATAGTACAACCCCTTTCTTTTGCCAAATTCTTTAACGATTCGCTTTTAACGTTTCCTTGTATTACGCCGTATCCCAGGCTCTTAAACCGCCTTGCTCTTATGCCGAAACAGTTTTTACCCGCCATTTTCCCAACGACTCCACCAAAGGGATTAAAGCCTTTGTAGTACTTGGAAATGCTGTCCTCCAGCTCGCTTTCCGGGACGGGTTCATCAACGATTTTAACGTCGCCGTGCTCAGGTAGACTTTCGCCACATTCATCAAGATAACGATAAACCAGCGCACGCAAAAACTCCACCCCTCCCGTGCCGTCGCACAATCCGTGGAAAAAATCCACCGATATTCTCTTCTTGTAATATTGAACGCGGAACAAAAAGCGGTTGTTTCTTTGGAAATCTATATTCCTCATGCATACGCCGTCGTCCGGAAAAACCTTTGGCTCTCCGTCGTTATACTCAAAATAATAACGGAAAAAGCCTCTCCTGAGCATGACGGAAAAAGTAGGAAAACGTGGCATGATATCCTTTAACGCCGTTGCCAAATTCTCTCCGTCCACAAAATTTTTCATCTCGACGGAAAGTCTAAAAATAGACATTGTGGTTTGCGTTTCACTCATTGGATAAATATCCGACGAGTAATCTAACTTATACCACTTTGGACTGGGTACGAATGGATAACTCATACGAATATTATAATAAACTTTCGCATATTAGTCAATGAGAAGAATTATTAAAGGAGCGTTTATGCAAAACTTTCACGAATTACATTACACCCCCTCTGGCGTGGCTATAACGGGGGTAAAAGAGGTTTACGAGTATAGCGACAAGGAAATAGTTTTAGGCCTCAGCGAAGGCGGATTGAGGCTCGTTGGCAAAGATTTCAAACTGATGGAAGTAGAGTTGGAAAAAGGCTCTCTCAAAGCCAGTGGAACCCTACTCGCACTAAGCTACGGCGGACATTCCAAAGAGGGTTTCTTAAAGAAACTTTTCAAGTGATACGCGAGGTTCTTCCCGACGTTGTTGCGCTGGTGATTTTTACCATTGGCGGTGCAACTTACGGCTTAATATTAACCGGTCTTGCAACCCACACAAACCACTCTTTTAAGGAACGTTTCCTAGAAGTGTGCGTAGGGTTGCTTGGCGGTTTCATTTTCATAATATTAACCGAACTATATTATTCTACCCTTGTTACTCCCTATACTCTTTTTTGCTATTTGACAGGATGCATTGGCGTTCTGATTTTAGCCGACGAGAGGAAACCTAAACCAAAGAAAATTAAACCTAGTTTATTTTCACGATTTTTCAAAAAATCAAACGATGATAAGAAGAAAAAAACCAAAATAAAACCCCGAAGCAAGAAAACAAAACTTCGGGGTAGTTATTAAAATTGTCCTATTCGGGTTGCCGTATTACTTGTTCGTGCTACCGAAACCGCCGTTTCTTTGCGCATCGACGTCATCATCATACGTTACGCCATACTCCAAGAAAATACCCTGCGCAAAGGCCTCGCCCGCTTTTACGCTAACCGTCTTGCCTTCATTGGATGCGTTGGTCATTTTAATTTGAATATGCCCTTCATTGTCGCTAAAGTAATAATCTTGGTCGATAATACCAACGGTGTTATTTAGTCCCAAACGATACTTGAATCCAAGCCCGCTACGAGGGTAGATTTTTAACACCCAACCCTCTTCCATGTAGGCACGAATACCGGTTGCAATCTTTACTGTTTCATTGGGCGCAAGGGTAAAATCCACCGGTGCGTAAAAATCGTAACCCGCACTTCCCTTTGTTGCACGTTTTGGTAACTTAACGGTATCGTAATCCGTAGCGGTTGCAACGCCGTTAGAGTCTAACAAAAAACGCTCCAAAGAAACCTTTTCAAATCTTGCAATTTTTTTCATTATAGCTTACTCTCTATCATTTTAATGGAGAAATCCAAGCGCTCCAAACATTTCTCTTTACCGAGGATACCGCCCATTTCAACGGCACCACCGGGGGTAACAGGCGCACCGGTCAAGCCTACGCGCACGCTCCAAAGCATTTGACCTTTCTTCATACCCCTTGCTTCTGCTTTTTCTGCAAGAGCTATGGAAAGATTTTCTTTGTTAAATTCTTCCATACCCTCTATTGCTTCCTTTGCGCCCTTAAGAGCAACCAAGCCGAGATTGGCATCCGCCTTTAGCTTCTTGTGGTAGAAAAGCTCTAGATCGTAGTCGCCAAACTCCTCTATAAATTTAACCTTATCGAGAATATCGGAAAGGACTTCCACGCGTGATTGGAGTAATACGTTCCACTTTTCATAGTCGTACTTTCCGGCAATAACGCTCTTTTCATACCAAGGCTTTGCTAGCTCGCTAAATCTTTCGGCGCTAAGCTCTTTTATGTACAAAGAATTTAGCCACTTCATCTTTGCTTCGTCAAAAATGGAGCCTGATTTAGATATTCCGTCTACGTCAAATAGTTCGGTTAAAGTATCGATATCCATTTTTTCGATTTCGCCCTTAGGAGCCCAGCCGAGAAGAGCAATATAGTTTATTATAGCTTCGGGTAGATATCCCTTGCCGATAAAATCTTCAAAGTTAGCGTCGCCGTAACGTTTGGAAAGTTTTCTTTGAGCGTCCTTCATGATAGGGGGAAGGTGTACGTATTTTGGAGGCTCCCAACCAAAACTCTTATAAATAAGATTGTATTTGGGCGTACTGGAAAGATACTCGTTACCACGGGTTACGTGGGTAATTCCCATTAGATGGTCGTCTATAACGTTTGCAAAGTTATAGGTGGGCATACCGTCGGACTTTAGGAGAACTTGGTCTTCTAGGTCGGCGCAATCAATATCTATTTGTCCGTAAACCAAATCTTGGTAAGAGGTCATTCCGCTTTCGGGAACGTTTTGTCTAATAACGTAGGGAACACCCGAGGCAAGCTTTTCTTCCACTTCTTCTTTGGTCAATTTTAGACAGTGTTTATCGTATTTACGGTTGCCGTCCTCGTCGGTTAGGGATTCCAAACGCTCTTTGTCGCAGAAGCAGTAATATGCTCCGCCAAGTTCGACGAGCTTGTGTGCGTATTCCTTGTAAATCTCTTTTCTTTCGCTTTGAACGTAGGGTCCGCAATCTCCACCGTGAATGGGACTTTCGTCAATTTTGAATCCAACTGTGTCAAGAGTACGGTATACGAGGTCAACGGCACCTTCAACGTAACGTTCTTTGTCGGTGTCCTCTATGCGCAAAATAAATTCGCCCCCGTTATGGCGAGCGAAAAGGTACGAGTATAGTGCCGTCCTTAGGTTTCCTATGTGCATAAAACCAGTAGGACTAGGGGCAAATCTTGTTCTAACTTTCATAATACTCCTTTATTGTTTCAAAGTAGAAATAAGTTCGTAAATTCTTTGTAAGTCGTCTTTGTTGTAGTAATCGATGCAAATTCTACCTTTCGTATCGTTACCAACCAATTTTACTTTGGTACCAAATACGCGTTTAAGGTCGTCAACGAACTCGCGCATTTCGATAGATAGACGAGCTTTTTCCTTTGCACTCATCTTGCGAGGCGCTTTATCGGGGTTAAGATAATAACGTACTTTTACCTCTAGTTCTCTTACGCTCATTTCGCCGTCGGCGGCTTGATATGCAAAGTCGATTTGGGTTTCTCTGTCGGTAATGGGTATTAGCGCACGAGCGTGTCCTGCGGACAAACGGTCTTGTGCAACCAAGCTTTTAACTTCATCCTCAAGAGAAAGTAGACGAACGATGTTGGCAACGCTACTTCTTGCCTTACCGATACGGTTAGCAAGTTGTTCTTGGGTATATCCGTTAAGCTTCATTAGTTCGGCAACGGCCTCTGCTTCTTCGATTGCATTAAGGTTTTCACGTTGTAAGTTTTCGATAAGGGAAATTTCTCTTATCATTCTTTCGTCTATTTGTTTAACCATTGCGGGAATGGTATTTAGACCAACCGCTTTTGCAGCACGGAAACGACGTTCACCGGCTACTATCATGTATTTATCGTCACGCTTAACTAGAATAATGGGTGAAATAACGCCTTGTACGCGAATACTATCTTCCAACTCCCTTTGTTGTTTTTCGCCAAAATACTTGCGGGGTTGGTTGGGGTTGGCTTCAATCAAGTCGAGTTCGATATTGTAAACTTTTTCGCCTTCAACTACTTCGGTGGGTTGAACGGGAAGCACTCTTTCGTCTTCGATATTTGCAAGCAATGCGCTCAAGCCTTTACCTATTCTCTTTGCCATTATTTTTCTCCTTTAGTCCTAAAGTGGATTACTTATTATTTTTTTGTTATGTCTTGGATATGTTGCGGGTGTTTTTCCCGTTTTTTCTACTATAATTAGGCTTCTCGATTGTCCGTCTAAGGTGTAAACCCTATTCTCTTTAACTTTCCCGCCCAGTATCTTTATGGCGTTCAAAGCATTATGCAGCTCTTCTTCGCTCTTCCCTTTGTAGGCGTACATATATCCGCCTGTTTTTAAGAGAGGCAGTCCGTATTCCACCAACTTGTTTAGTTCAGTAACAGCCCTTGCGGTAAAGCTATCGAAAGATTCTCTATCTTTACTGCGAGCCACCTCTTCGGCGCGGAGTTTTAATGCACGTATTCCCGTTAAACCAAGCTTTTCTATGAGTTTTTCCAAGAAAAGCACCTTCTTTCCGTTGCTTTCCACCATGGTTACGTCAATATCGGGACGAAAGATTTTTAGTACCACGGCGGGAAAACCTGCTCCACTGCCAATATCAACGTGCCTAGCGCCAAGAGGAATATCTTTTACGGCACTCAACGAGTCTAAAAAATGTTTTACTATTATCTCGTCTTCCTCTATAATCGCGGTAAGGTTTACGTTCTTATTGTAATCCACCAAAAAACGCATATAAATCCCCAAACTTTCCGCTTGCTCATCATTGCAAGCATATCCAAGTGAATTAAATTTTGATATGATTTTTTGGTTAACTTCCATGTTTGCCCACGCGCGCATTATAGTTATAGTAATTATAACACTATATTTAATATCTTGCAAGCGTAATTTTTAAGCACTTTACAATGAAAAGGACCAGAAGTCAAAAAACAAGTCCGCCAAAGCGGACTTATTATAATTTATACTTTCTTTTTCTTCTTTTCCGGCTCTATAATAGGATGCTCTTTTAGATATTCCACCCTCTTTTCATAAGCCTTTTTAAGAATGAAAATTAACGGAATACCCGCAATTATCATTAGCAAGCTCCAAAATTGGGATGGACTCATTCCCGGAACGAAGCCTCCCCTTTCGTCCCCGCGCCAAAACTCTATAACGAAACGGAGTATTCCATAACCGATAAGATATATTGGCAAGCCGTAAGGATTTTTCTTTTTCAAATAGAAAACTAGTATTCCAATGAACAGTACGAAAAGGCCAAGGGCCTCTATAAGATTGGTGGGAACCACCTTTCCCTCCACTCCTACGAAATGCATACCTATTGGGCTATCGGTGGGAACGCCGTAGCAACAACCTGCAAACACGCACCCCAATCTGCCAAAGGCGTGTCCAAGCAATAATCCAAGAGGAACGGAAGTACAAATATCAATTATTTTTGATTGGAATTTTTTGCGGAAAATGATACATAAACTAACAAAAGTTACTGCTCCGCCCACAAAACCGCCAAGGAAAGTAAGACCGTTACCAAACAAATCGAATCCTTTTGACGGATCCTCAATGTAAGAATAAATGGCTTGGAATAGCGCTGCCGAAAAGAAGCCAACCCCCGCCGTAACCACTCCGTTGATGGTTATGAAGTCAACGTATTTACTCTCTAATTTATCTCTTTTTGCGAGTAACCAAAAAACGGTAAAGCAAGCTAGCACGCCGACCGCTACGCAAATACCATATAAAGTTATTACTCCGCCTATTTCATAAGGATACATAATTAACTCCAAGCTTTTGAATAAGAATATTATATACTAAGCACGACAAAATATCAATCCCCAAAAGAAAAAGGCCTTATAGACCCTTCTTTCTTAAATATAACATTAGCACGGTGACGTCCGCAGGCGTAACCCCACTAATGCGAGAAGCCTGTGCCAGCGTCATGGGACGATAATCGTTTAGCTTTTGACGAGCTTCCAATCTTAGACCTTCGACTTGTGCGTAGTCTAGGTCTTCGGGTAGTTTCTTTTCCTCCATACGACGAGCTTCCTTAATGGCGCTTTCTTCTTTTTTAAGGTATCCCTCGTATTTGAGTTCAACTGCAACGTATGAAAGAGCTTCGGGAGAATAGGAGTAAAAGCTTTCGTCTATTGATAAAAGCGTTTCTTTTGTAGCGCGACCGCGCTTCAAAATATCTTCGCCCGATATGCTTCCTTGAGGTAAAGTTTCACTTATTTTCTCAAAGGCTTCTTTTACTTCTTCCGCCTTGTAACGCGTTTTTAATTTTTCTCTGATTGCTTCAATTTGGGTGACCTTATCTTGATATTTGGAATATCTTTCTTCCAAAACCAAACCAAGCTCTCTTCCCTTTTCCGTTAGCCTTATATCCGCGTTATCTTGCCTTAGGTGTAGCCTATATTCCGCCCTTGAAGTCATCATTCGATAGGGTTCCTCGGTTCCTTTGGTGACAAGGTCGTCTATCAAAACACCCACGTAAGCTTCGTCACGCCTTAGTACAAAAGGCTCTTTCCCATCTATATACCTTGAGGCGTTAATACCTGCAATCAGTCCTTGTGCCGCCGCCTCTTCATAGCCCGAACTGCCGTTTATTTGTCCACCGGCATACAATCCCTTTATCTTCTTTATACCAAGAGCCGAGTTAAGCTCCAAAGGATTTAGACAATCGTATTCTATTGCGTATCCGTAGCGCGTAATAACGGCGTTTTCCAATCCTCGTACAGAGTGTACCATCTTTTCTTGAATATCGTAAGGAAGGGAGGTTGAAAGGCCTTGTGCGTACATTTCTTCCGTATCGGCGCCTTCGGGCTCAATAAATATTTGGTGTCTTTCTTTATCGGCAAATCTTACTACTTTAGTCTCGATAGAGGGGCAGTACCTGGGGCCTGTTCCGGAAATTTCTCCGTTATACATGGGAGCTCTATCCAAATTGCCAAGGATTATATCGTGAGTATCGGTATTGGTGTATGTCAAATAGCAAACCTTGTCATTACGCGTTTCACCCTCGGTTAACATGCTAAAAGTAGGCAATCCTTCATCGCCTTTTTGCACTTCCATTTTATCGTAATCGATACTGCTGGAAAGTAGTCTTGGCGGAGTTCCCGTCTTAAATCTTCTAATATCCAATCCAAGAGCTATTAAATTTTCCGTCAACCCCTCGCTACGCATAAAGCCCGCGGGTCCGGTATTACGAGAATAGTTGCCGGTTATTATACGGCTGTTCAAATATACACCGCTTGCGATAACAACGGCTTTTGCCGTGTAGGTGTCGCCCATTGCCGTTTTTACTCCGGTAACCGCACCGTCTTGAACCAGGATTTCGGTTATCTCACATTCCAAAATGGCAAGTCCCTTGGTCTTTTCCATTCTCTCTTTCATCAAACGATGATAAAGATTTTTATCTACTTGGGCGCGCAAGCTATG
Organism: Candidatus Stercoripulliclostridium sp.; assembly: GCA_045535235.1. Taxonomy (GTDB): domain Bacteria; phylum Bacillota; class Clostridia; order Christensenellales; family DTU072; genus Stercoripulliclostridium_A. The sequence continues at coordinate 3,299 of JAZSLG010000015.1, read as the reverse complement.
TACGGCGGGACCGTTACCAAGATTCAACATGCGGGTTTGTAGGGTTGCCTTGTCGGCAATTTCTCCCATTATTCCTCCCAATGCATCAACCTCTTTTACCAAATGTCCCTTTGCCGTTCCGCCTATATTAGGGTTACACGCCATGAAGGCTACCGCTTCCAAAGAAAGCGTGGTCAGTAGCGTTCTCTTTCCCATGGTTGCAAGAGCGTGTGCTGCTTCCACCCCGGCGTGTCCTGCTCCTATTACGATGGCGTCATAATTCTTAATCATATTATTTTCCTACGCAGAATTTACTAAAAATCTCGTCTACTACGCTTTCTGCAACGTCTTCTCCCGTCAAAGAGGCAAGCGCAGAATAGGCGCTTTTTATATCAACAACAATACAATCGAGCGTAGCAAAGCCCAAAGCGTTTAGAGCGCTTTCAACCGAGTTGAGCGCATCGCCTACGGCGTAAATTTGTCTTTCACGAGTTAAAGCGGGAGCCTTCAATCGTTTGCCTAAGTCAAGCTTTTCCTCTATTAACAGCAACAACCTGTCTACACCCTTTCCCGTTTTTGCTTCTATGACGATATTGCTTTTTCTCGGATACGCCATGATGTCGCCTTTATTTGCTACTCTCAAATGCTTCTTGTGCTTTATTTTGTCGTAAAGCTTTATTTCCTCGTCGCTTTCCGGTAAAGAGGTGTCGGAAAGGAATAGTACTAGGTCTGCACCTTCTATTGCGCGCGTAGCGCGCTCGATACCTATTTTCTCTACTACGTCGCTCGACTCTCTTATTCCCGCTGTATCCAAAACTTCCACGTTAACTCCGTCTAACATAAACGAGCCTGCCAAAACGTCGCGCGTGGTACCCGCTATATCGGTAACGATTGCACGTTCATCTTTTAGAATAGCATTCATAAGGCTAGATTTACCAACGTTAGTTAGTCCGCATAGCGCAATAGATATGCCTTCTCTTGCAACGGCGCCTTGTTTGGAGCTATCGTAAAGTTCTTTTAATTTATCTTTTGCTAGGTTTAAGATATCAAACGTGGGCTTAAAAGTATCTTCCAATAATTCTTCCGGATAGTCTAGCGCTACTTCCACGTTCGCGGATGCCGTTAAAAGCAAGGTCTTTATTTCCTCTATTCCCTTGCTTACTTCGCCCTTCATTAGTCGATAAGCTTGGTTGACTTCCGCCTCCGACTGTGCGTTTATCATGTCGGCAAGGCCCTCGGCTTCGGCAAGATTTAATTTTCCGTTAAGATAGGCTCTCTTAGTAAACTCACCGGGAAGTGCAGGTCTGGCACCACGTTTTACTAATTCCCTTATAACGCCTTGTATTATTATCTTTCCGCCGTGGGTATGGAGTTCTACTACGTCCTCTCCCGTATATGATTTAGGCGCCTTGCAATACATGCAAAACGCCCTATCGTTAAAGTTTTTAGCCTCGACTTTACCGAGGTACATTTTGTTAGGCTCTACGTTATCAAAGCCTTTCGCAGTAAAAATTTTCTTAACTATGTCGAGCGCGTTTTCGCCACTCATCCTAACGATTCCTATTGCACCCTTTTCCACCTCGGGAGTAGCAAGCGCGACGATAGTATCTTTCATGTTAGAAAGGTTTTTTAGAGGGGGCTCCGTAGCTCTTCGTCTTGGAGATACCCTTCTTGCGGAAGGACGCGGAGGTGCCGTAGCTTATTTGGGGAGCCGTTACGCCACTTTGATTATTTTTGGGCGTTCTTTCTCTCCTAACTTCCTCTTTGGGGATTATAACAACGTGGCGGAATCTTCCCTCTCCCTCGGACTCCGTTTTAACGAATCTATCGTTTTGGAGTGCGGTATGGATAACCCTTCTTTCAAAGGGATTCATGGGCTCTAGTTCCACCCTCTTACCTGTCTTATGACATTTGTGAGCAAGGCGCTCTGCTAAACGAGTAAGGGTTTCCTTTCTTCTTTGACGATAATCTTCGGCATCGATGGTAACTCTTACGAAATCCACGCCCTCTTTGTTTGCTATCCACAAAGTCATGTATTGTATAGCGTCAAGCACTTCGCCACGATAGCCGATAAAAGAACTTGAACCTTTACCGGTTACTTTAACGTTAATATCGGTACCCTTGCGAGAAACCTCCACTTGACAATCCAATCCCATTTGGAGGACGAGTTCGTTTATGAATGCACCGGCTCTTTCCTCGGCTCTAGCAAGAAGCTCTTCTTGAACGGCGTTTATAACGACGGCTTCCTCAGCAGACTCGGATACTTCGGACTCGGGTTCACTTGCGTTTTCCACGCTTTCTTCTTGGATAGAGTTTTCTTCTTCGACCTCTTCTTTTTCCAAGACAGTTATTATGACTTGGGCTTTAGTAAAAAGACCACCCTTGCTCTTGACTTCCACTTTAACATCGCTTTGGGATAAACCAAGATCTTGGAGACCCTTTTGGGTTGCTTCTTCAACCGTCTTACCCTCGTAAATATAGGTATTATTTTCCATTATATGCTCCTATTTATTTCTTCTTAACGGTAGTGCTCATAACGCGATCGCGTTCAATGGCATCTTTTTTCTTTTGGATAACGTTCCAAACGACGTTGAAGATAAAGGAGAACAAACTTGAAACGAACATATAAAGCGAGAATGCCGCGCTATAAAACAAGCTGAATACCGCCATTAAAACGGGCATCATATATTGCATCATCTTGGTTTGAGATTGTTGCATTTTCATTTGTTCCTCGGTTTGTCCTGCTACTTGGGGTTGTTCCGGGGGTTTAATTAGCTTGGAAGATACTATGCTTAGTACGCCAACCAATACGGGAAGGATAAGATATCCGTTCCAAGCACTCTTTCCCTTATCGTTATAGTTATACTCTTCGATAATGGGCTTCATAACCTTTTCGTAGGTGGTTTTGTCTACTTCGGTAATACCAAGTTTACCCATTCCCGTTCCTGCATAGGTGGATACGTCGGGGATAGGATTTTTCCAAGTATCGGGCATAAAAATGTTATCGGTAAGTAAAAATCTTTCAAGCTCGTATTTTTCAAGAACCGCGCTCTCGGCTTGACCAATTGCTTCTTGTGCTGCGTCGGTTGCAGAGTTACCTTGACCGATACTTGCATCGTAAGCGGTAGCGTAGGTTTCTTCGTATACCTTTTGAAGCTCTTCGAATACAACTACGTTATGGTACTTAACTGCAGAGTTAAATCCGCCGAAAACAACCATAAATACAACGAGAGTTACTATAGTAGGCAAGCAAGCTTTAAAAGCACTATATTTGTACTTTTGATAAACCTCACGTTGCTTAACTGCAAGCATATTTCTGT
>JAZSLG010000088.1:0-7914 GCA_045535235.1 Candidatus Stercoripulliclostridium sp. | reverse complement strand
CATCCGACGCCATTATTACACAACAAGCGGAGCCGGATGAGAATTTAACCTCGGTTTCCGAAAGGGTGCCGTAGGTCGTTGCTTGCATAATCGTAAGCAAATCACTTTCCAGTAGAGGAAGAACTACTTGGGTTTCGGGGTCGCCAAAACGGCAATTGTATTCTATTACCTTGGGACCGTTTGGAGTAAGCATGAGTCCAAAATATAAGCAACCCTTAAACGTTCTACCCTCTTTATTCATAGCCTCGATAGTAGGCACAAAAATCTTTCTCATACACTCGTCGGCGACGTCCTCGGAGTAGTAAGGATTTGGTGCAACCGTCCCCATACCGCCGGTATTTAATCCCTCGTCGTTATCGCGTGCGCGTTTGTGGTCCATGGAGGAAACCATGGGGATAACTGTTTTACCATCGGTAAAGGAAAGTACGCTAATTTCGGGACCGGTAAGAAACTCTTCGATAACAACTCTGGAGCCACTGTCACCAAAAATTTTACCTTCCATCATGGAGTTAACGGCATCAATCGCCTCCACCATATTGTTAGCAATTATAACTCCCTTTCCCAGTGCCAATCCGTCTGCTTTTATAACGATGGGCATATCGCAACTATTAAGGTACTCTATGGCCTTAACTCTGTCAGTAAACACTTCATACTTAGCCGTAGGGATACCATACTTTTTCATCAAATCCTTACTGAACGCCTTGCTACCTTCTATGATAGCCGCCTTCTTTTCGGGACCAAAGCAAGGAATACCCTTTTCGTTAAGAGCGTCTACGCACCCCAAGCAAAGAGGGTCGTCGGGAGTAACGATGGCGTAGTCAATTCCCTTTTCTACTGCAAAATCTACTATACCTTTAATATCGGTTGCTTTGATATCCACGCAAGTCGCGTCGTTGGCTATACCGCCGTTACCGGGACAAGCGTAAATTTCTTTAACGTCTTTATTCTTATTTATTGCCTTGATGACTGCGTGTTCTCTTCCACCGCCACCAACTACTAATATTTTCATATTTTTCTTCCTTTCTCGTGGTTTAGACGTAAATTTTAGTGATGGAATAATCTCATTCCGGTAAAGCACATTACCATACCGTGGCGGTTGCATGCTTCAATAACGAGATCGTCACGAATGGAGCCACCGGGTTCTACTACGTAAGAAACGCCACTCTTTGCAGCTTTATCGATATTGTCGCTAAAGGGGAAGAACGCGTCGGAAGCAAGGGTTACACCCTTTACGGTTGCAAGATAGGCATCTTTTTCTTCTCTGGTGAAGCGAGCAGGACGTACCTTAAAGTACTTTTGCCATACGTCGTCGCCAAGAACGTCAACGTAGTCGACGTCGCTAAGATAAAGGTCTATGATGTTGTTCTTATCAGGTCTGCCAACGCCGTCTGCGAACTCAAGGTTTAGTACTCTGTCGCTTTGACGTAGTATCCATAGGTCGGCCTTTTGAGCTGCAAGACGAGTACAATGGATACGAGATTGTTGACCTGCACCTACGCCGATAGCTTGACCATCCATAGCAAAGCATACGCTATTAGATTGGGTGTACTTAAGGGTGATAAGAGCAATAATCATATCAATTATTTTCTCCTCGGGAAGATTCTTATTTTCGGTTACGACGTTTTGGAGAAGTTCTTTGTTAATCTTAAAGTTGTTTCTACCTTGTTCAAAAGTGATACCGAAAACGTCCTTGGTTTCTTGAACTTCGGGAACGTAGTTAGGATCGATTTTAACTATGTTATAGTTGCCCTTTCTCTTGGTTTTGAGTAGTGCAAGAGCTTCTTCACTATATCCGGGAGCAATAACGCCGTCACTAACCTCGCGCTCTATTATTTTTGCGGTGGTAAGGTCACATTCATCGGAAAGTGCTATCCAGTCGCCAAAACTGCTCATACGGTCCGTACCGCGAGCTCTTGCGTAAGCGCAAGCAAGAGGACTTTCGTCCAAGCCTTCAATATCGTCTACGAAGCAGGCTTTCTTTAACTTGTCGCTAAGGGGCTTACCAACTGCTGCCGAGGTGGGAGATACGTGTTTGAAAGAGGTTGCACATACCATTCCGGTTGCTTCTTTTACTTCCTTAACTAATTGCCAAGAGTTAAAAGCATCCAAAAAGTTGATGTAGCCGGGACGTCCGGACAAAATCTCGATGGGTAAATCTGCACCGCTTTTCATATAAATTTTAGCAGGTTTTTGATTGGGGTTACATCCGTACTTTAATTCAAATTCTTTCATTTTTATCTCCTATTATTTATTTTTGTTGATAAGTCTGTTTTCTTCTTTGCCGGTTACGAGGTCAACGTATTTGACATAAAGAGAAATCTTATTAGCCTCGTTCAAGTTTGCCCAAAGATTGTTGGTAAATGCATCTATATCGTTGTCGATAAATACTCTTTCGGGTTCGCCTTGGAAGGTGGGAATGGGATTGCCATCACAAACGTAAGTATGAATAAAGTGACCAAGACCGTTCAAGGGGCTATACGAATAGGTGTAACGATTGCAAGCACTTCCTACTGCATCGGCAGATTTCAAAATGCTCATTTCATAACTAAAGTCACCTTCACCAAATGTAATCATACCGCTAATGCGGGGAGTGAGGTTAGGAGCATCGGGCTCAAATTCTCTTGATTCAAGAGCGCACTTGAAGCATTTGCCATTTGCAAGTCCGTTATAAATGGTATCGGTTTGGTCGCCGTTTGTTACTATAAGTTTGTTTTCATATCTTCTTATAGCGGCGTATATGATAAGACTGGGATCCTCTACCTTGCTAGCATCGAAGGGTTCGGTAAATACTTCACCGTTCTTTTCGGTAAAAATACGATTGCGGGAGTTTGCGCTTCTTCCCATAATGAAATAGGCGCTAACTGCTTTAGTACCATCCTCGCTTTTTCCAAGAACTATGCCTCTTCCTACGTAAGCGTTGTCTTTGATGAGTTCGCCAATGTCGTTAATCTTATAGATATCCATAAATTATCTCCTTTCATCTATTATTTTTTTGCTTATTTTTTCTACTGATAAGGGTAAAATTTTCCACTCCGCTTCTACCATTACCCTCTTTTGCAGAGTTTCGGGGGTGTCGCCCTCTTGGATTTCCACCGCTTTTTGCATTATTATTTCACCACCGTCCGGGATTTCGTTTACGAAATGAACGGTTGCGCCCGTCACCTTAACTCCGTAATTGAGGGCTGCTTCGTGTACGCGTAATCCGTAAAAGCCTTGTCCACAAAAACTGGGAATTAAAGAGGGATGAACGTTTATAATACGATGGTCGTATTTTGAGGTAAAATGCTCGCTTAAAATAGACATAAATCCTGCAAGAACGATAAGCTCAATTCCATTTTCTTCTATCAAAGCGATAATCTTGTTTTCAAAATCAAGTTGAGAAGCGCACTCTTTTTTTAATACGATTGCACTTTGAATACCGTTTTGTTTTGCTCTTTCAAGAGCATAAGCATCTTTATTATTAGCTATAACAAGGGAAATGCTACCGCTAGATAAAATACCACTCTTTTCGGCATCTATAAGCGCTTGGAGGTTGGTTCCGCCACCCGATACTAAAACTGCTATCTTAGTCTTCACTACCCTTCTCCTTTCCCGCTAGATTAGGAATAAGTTTAAGCGCGGGGAATAACATTGCTCCAATGGAGTTGCCCAAAATAATGGTCCAAATATAACCGAAACCTTTTAGGCTCCATTCGCCGGCTACCGCAAAATAACCCATGTCGGCAATACTATGCTCAAACCCCGAAAGAATAAATACCGGGATACAAAATACTATACCAAGTACGGTTTTCTTTTCTCTATATAGAGAAACGGCAATATACATTAATATTCCACAAAAAATTGCTCTGATTAGCGCGCTTAGGAAGGTTTGTGACAACTTTGCACTAACTACGTTTACGGCAGTTTCCTGCAAGTTGGGTAGTGCGTAGCCAAGCATTGCACCAAACGCCATCATAGCAAGGGTGTTGCCAAGAAGTCCAAGTAACAAACCGCTAAAGTCTTCTTTGGAATGTGCGTTTACCATAAAGCCTATTCTACCAGTATAAAGGTTGTAACCCTTGTAACATATAGTTAGTAGCGCTACGCTAAACATAACTGCGCCAACGTACTTGTTTTGACAAGCTAGATATACCGCACAGCCTATGCTTATCATTATGCCAGCCAAAAAGCCGTAAATAAGGTTCTTTAGTATATTTTTAACCATTTTATCCTCTATTTGATGGTAATTTTGCTATCGCTCTTAACGATTTCGCCTAATAGATAAGCATCTTCACCGTTTGCTTTTAAGATTTCGAGTGCCTTGTCGGCATCTTCCTTAGCGACTACGATACTCATACCAACACCCATATTGAAGGTGTTGAACATATCTCTTTCATCAATACCCCCAACCTTTTGGATGAGTTTGAATATGGGAAGAATTCTAACTGCACTCTTTTCGATAACGGCGCCTAAACCATCGGGTATAGAACGCGGAATGTTTTCATAAAAACCGCCACCGGTAATGTGAGAGATACCTTTTACCTTAACTTGTTCCATTAGAGCAAGCACGGCTTTAACGTAAATTCTGGTGGGAGTAAGCAAGGTTTCACCAAGACCCTTTCCACCTAGTTCTTCTTTATATCCATTCAGGTCTTTGTTCTCAACGTCGAATACCTTTCTAACAAGTGAGAAGCCGTTGGAATGTACGCCCGATGAGGGAAGAGCTATAATAACGTCGCCCTCTGCCATATTTTCCTTTTTAATAACGTTAGATTTATCAACTATACCTACTGCAAAACCTGCAAGGTCGTATTCGTCAACGGGATAGAAACCGGGCATTTCCGCAGTTTCGCCACCAATTAGTTCGGCACCGGATTGAACGCAACCCTCAGCAATACCTTCAACGATGGAGGCAATCTTTTCGGGAACGTTCTTTCCACAAGCAATATAGTCTAGGAAAAACAAGGGCTTAGCACCGCAACAAATAACGTCGTTAACACTCATAGCTACACAATCGATGCCAACGGTATTGTGCTTGTCAAGTAAGAAAGCAAGTTTGAGTTTGGTACCTACGCCATCGGTACCGGATACCAAAACTGGATTTTTGTAACCGGTGAGGTCAAGCTCAAATAGTCCGCCAAAACCACCTATATCGCTGGACTTGGAAGTAACGATAGTTCTTGCTATGTGTTTCTTCATTAGTTCAACGGCTTTGTATCCTGCGGTAATATCAACGCCTGCTTCTGCGTATGCAATAGATTTGGATTGTTCGTTCATAATGTATCTCCTTATTTTTCTTTTCCGTTCCAACAATAGGTGCAAAGGTTGCACTCATCTATGCCAATTGCCTTAACCAATCCTTCCAACGACTGAAATTCAAGGGTGCTAAAATGCATTTTTTCGCAAATGGCTTTTCTCATTTTCTTGCCTCTTTCTGTAGTGGCGTCGGCATATTCGTCAATGTATTTTAATCCCTCTTCTCCCTCAAGTTCAACTATGGTTCTCCTCGTTATGAGTTCCATATCCGAAGTAGCACGAGAGAAATTAAGATATTTACATCCATACATAATGGGCGGACAGGCTGAACGAATGTGAACGCTCTTTGCACCATGTTCGTACAAGAAGTCGACCGTTTCCCTCAACTGAGTACCCCTTACTATGGAGTCGTCCACGAAAAGTAAATCTTTACCGTTAATCAAGTCGTGAACGGGAATTTGTTTCATTTTTGCAATTCTGCTACGATCCACTTGGCTATTAGGCATAAAGCTACGCGCCCAAGTGGGAGTATATTTGATGTAAGGACGTGCAAACGGAGTTTTTGATTTATTAGCGTATCCTATTGCATGGGGAGTACCGCTATCCGGCACGCCACTAACGTAATCAAGCTTAAGGTCGGGGTAGTTCTTTTCGTCGCTTTCCGCCATAAGTTCTCCATTACGGTAACGCATTACCTCCACGTTAACACCTTCGTAAGACGTAGTGGGATAGCCGTAGTAGGACCACAAGAAAGCACACATCTTCATTTCCTTGCGTGGGGGCGAAAGCTCTATTATTCCGGTGGGAGTAATCTCTACTATTTCACCCGGTCCCAGTTCGCGCTCTTTGACAAAGCCTATCTTTTCAAAAGCGTAGGACTCGAAAGATAAACAGTAACCGTTTTCATCTTTACCTATTTGAATGGGTAATCTGCCGTAACGGTCACGAGCAGCTATAACGTGTCCACCCTCTTTGAGAATTACGATGGAGGCGGTACCGTCAATAACTTCGTGAGCATATTTAATACCATCCACGAAATTGTCCTTTTGACTAATTAAAGAAGCAACCAACTCAACGGTATTAATCCTGTTGCCGGTTGCTACGCTAAAATGTCCACCCGTGGCGTCCAAAAAATTGGTAATAAGCTCTTCGTAATTGTTAATATACCCTACGACACACATTGCAAATATGCCCAGTTTAGAGCGTATCATAAGGGGTTGGGGGTCGTAATCGGAAATACAACCGATTACGCTATTCCCCTTCATTTCATCAAAAATATTTTCAAATTTGGTTCTAAACGGCGCGTTTTGTATGTTATGTATTTTGCGCTGTAAACCAAGTTCTGTATCGTAAGCTGCAAGCCCGCCCCTTCTGGTACCCAAATGTGAATGATAGTCGGTACCAAAGAAAACGTCGCTAAGACAGTCTTTATTCGATACTATACCGAAAATTGCTCCCATAAATGCTCCTTATAAATAAGTATTAAGCGAAGAAGAGTTTGGAAAGAGTCATGGGGTCGATATACTCGCCGTTTTTGTAAACGCGCATATTACCGCTTGCGATTTCGTCTATTAGCATAACGCTACCGTCCTTGTCGTAGCCAAACTCAAACTTTATGTCATAGAGCTCGAGGCCCTTTTCTTTAAGGTCGTTTGCAACTATTGCGGTAATCTTTTGGGTCATATCTTTAACGGAGTCGTATTGCTCTGCGCTCATAACGCCAAGGTCTACTAGACCGTCTTTGGTTACTAGCGGGTCACCTTTTTCGTCGTTTTTGAAGGTGGTTTCAACGTAAGCGGGCAAATCTTGACCGAGTGTGCAGTAATCGGAATATCTCCTATAGAAGCTACCTACTGCCTTGTAACGACAAATAACTTCCAATCCCTTACCAAAAGCTTTTGCGGGAAGAACTTCCATGGTGGTATCGTCTAGGTTTGCGGATACGTAGTGGGTTTTGATACCTGCTTGATTAATTTTTTCAAAGAAGTAAATGGACATGCGTAGATTTACGTCGCCAACGCCTTCAATGGTAAGACCTACGGTGTTTTCACCTGGGTCAAATACGCCGTCTTTACCGGTGCAATCGTCTTTGAATTTTAATAGATAATTGCCGTTATCGAGTGCATAAACGTTCTTGGTTTTGCCGGTGTAAACGAGATTGGTTATCATATATTTTTTCTCCTTTAAATGATGTTATTTATTATATTCGGCTGATATAGCCTCGTTTTTTTCTAATACTTTTTGAGCGTCGCTTACTCTTTTTGCATCCAGTTTTTCTTGGAGAGCCTTGTCCTCGATAGCAAGCATTTGAATGGCAAGAAGAGCTGCGTTTGCAGCGCCGTTAACCGCAACGGTGGCTACGGGAATACCCGTGGGCATTTGTACGGTGGAAAGAAGAGCATCCATACCGTCAAAGCAACTGGATTTACAAGGGATACCTATTACAGGCAAGGTGGTGCGCGCAGCTATCGCACCTGCAAGATGTGCAGCCATACCCGCCGCCGCTATGATTGCACCAAAGCCGTTTTCCCTCGCATTAGATGCAAAAACGCCTGCTTCATCGGGCGTTCTATGTGCAGAATATACGTGGACTTCGTACTTTACACCAAAAGTATCAAGCATATCCATTGCCTTTTTAACGATGGGTAAATCGCTGTCGCTTCCCATTACAATACCAAT
>JAZSLG010000046.1:0-11962 GCA_045535235.1 Candidatus Stercoripulliclostridium sp. | reverse complement strand
TGACCGGCGTTCACAACGGTTTGTGTAGGCAACTTGATAATGCCAGCCTGACTTGCCGGTCTATTTGAATAAACGTAGGAGTTTACGGTATTAAAGTTGATAGCATTACCGGTGTAATCGTAGCTCTTTAATAGTTTATCGGTATAAAGAATGGTTTCCGCCTTATTAATAACGTATTTACCGTCGTTAACTTTGACAGAGTAATTAGCGCTATTTATTGTTGCGGAAAGAACGTACTCTCCTGCGTTATCGGAGGGGTTCTTAACGATTACTCTTACACCAAGGTCGTCTTTGGTATCGCCTTCAACCAAGCTAAAGCCCTCTTTAAGTTCAAAATTATTGAATACTACGTAACCATCGCCATAGACGCTTTCTTGGTCGGAAACGATTATCTCCACGTTCTTGGGAGCTACTATATATTTTGCATTAATAACGCTTACTACGTAGTTAACGTTAGATGCCGTTGCACTAATAACGTAATCACCGCCTACTACGTACTTATTAGCTTGGGTAATACTGAATGTCAATCCAAGGTCTTCGTTGGCTTCAACCAATTCGCCGGAAGTTATTTCATAGGTCGTAACGGCAGAAACCTCGGTACCATAATAGACGTTAACGTCGTTAAGGGTGATTTCAATATCCCTTGCAGTTACGGTATAGGTAGCGTCTACTACGCTGAATACGTACCAGGGATTGGGTTGAATTTCCGCAGTAATAAGGTAGCTTCCGCCTACTTCGTAAAGTTCTTTGTATTCAACCGATAACGTTATAACCATGTCGCTCTCGTTTACCAATGCGCCCGAAGTAATATCGTATTCGGTTTGGCTAATATTTGTGCTTTTACCGTAAACGCCGATTTGGTCGCGCAAGGATACGGTTACGTCAAGGCTAGATATGGTGTAAACGTTGTGGGGATCGTTAGTTATAACGTAGTTAGTATTAGTTATGGTTGCATCAAGGTCATATTCACCATGATTTGCATTCATAACGTCACTCTTTGTGATAATTATGCCAAGATCATCTTTTTCCAAAACGGTACCGCTAATTACGGTATAGTAATCGCTTCCTTGATTTACGACTATGGGTTCACCATAAGCAGAGCCTTGAGGAGCAAGAGCAATTTCAATCTCAACAGGCTTTATGGTAAGTATTGCCACCATGCTATCGATTTCATTTTTGTATCCTGCGGTCAAAACCTCAAACGATGCTGTTACGGTATAAATGCCTTGGTTTATGCGAGAGGGCTTGGAATAACTATAGGTTATTCTTACTTCTACGTCCGTGGGTTGATTTTCCCAAGTTACGTATAGGGATTGCTCCTCTCCGTTATAGGTAACGACTTTATTTTCAAAAGTAAGTCCGGTAGTATCAACGTCCTTTTCGGAAGCTACGACTACTATGGTCCCTATATCTAGATAATTGAAGAGGTATTGGTCATCCAAACCTGCGATATACAAAATATCGTATTCGCCGGCCTCAACTGCGGTTGCAATAATGGCATCTACATCAACTGAAACGGGGATATCCAATAAGGATTCGTCGTCCGTATATTGCCAGCCTGCGTACTCGATAGTAAAATCACCGGTGGTTAGAGATGCAACGTCGTCGTCAATTACAGAATTTCTATTAAAAGATATAGTTACGTCCAAGGTTGCCTTGGTTATGTTGTAAGTTGCCTTGGTAACCTCAACCTCGTAGTTGGGAGCAACCACGATTGCGTCTAGCGCGTATCCGCCTACCGTTACGCCCTCTTCTTTGGTGATAGTTATAGAAGTTAGGCTATCTCCCTCAAGCAATCCACTTATTTCATAGTAGTCGGAACCCTGTCCTACTACGGGAGTTATACCATATACCGAAGTTTGATTTAATAGTACTAGAGATACATCTAGTTTGGTAACGGTTAAAGTACCTGCAACGTAATTGAAAGTATAGTTAACTGCAGTTGCGCCTTGAGGAGTAAGAGTATATCCACCCTCTTTAACGTTAACGTAACTATTTTCACCAAGAACGGTAACGTTATCTATGCTCTCAAAGGGAACGGTTGCCTTGGTTGTAACGACGTCTTCGTTATCGGAACCCATAAATCCGGAGTAGGTAACGGTGCCTACTGGAGTGCCACCAAAGACGATGGACTCGGAAACGTAGGTCGCAGTAAGCGTTGCCTCGGTGATATTATAATAATTACGAATGAAATTAACGTTATAGTTCTCAAGTTCCGTTCTTCCGCCGCCGTAAACGTAGGTAGCGTATACTACGTATTGACCTACCGTCGCTTTTGGAGCGCTAACTACCAAGTTGTAATCAAAGCCTTCACTTTCGTTAAGGTATTGGAGACTTTCTCCGTCAACAAGCCCGCTAACCTCTACTCTATCCTTAGAGGGAGTGGGTACGAGAGCATCGTATACTTTGCTTTCGCCTTGATAGGTTAACGTAAACTCTTTCTTGTGAACGTAAAGAGTTTGAACGGTATGAGTTATTTCATAGTTATTAGCGGTTGCGTATTGGGTAATTAAAGTAGCAACGTCATAGCCACTTTCATTTGCTTTTACATAACCTTTTTCATTGGTTATGGAGTCAAGACTGTAAACCACCTTTTGGGTTAAAGCGACGTCGGCGTTTTCGCCGTTTACAAAGTTCTTACCCGTAGTACCATAGGTTATATTTAGCGCAATACTATCACCATAATAGACGTCCAAAGGTACGCCAATGATGATTTCAAGTTGAGCTTTATTTATCTTTAGTGAACCACTTACCGACGTTACTTCGTAGTTGGTTGCGTTAAAGGTGAAGTTATCACTCGTAATAGTGTGCGTACCTGCATTCGTAGGCAAGTTTGCAGTTAGGGTTAATACGCTTGCGCCCTCGTCAGAAAGTAGTCCGGTAACGGTGAATTCACTTGCAGTAATGCTTGTTACAGCGCTTTCACCATAAGTGATTTCTTCGTTATAAGCTACGGAGATATCCTTCTTTGAAACGATGAGAGTGCCAGCAATATAATTAAAGTCGTAGTTGTCGGCTTTTGCACCCTTGGGAGTAATCAAATAGCCTTCAGCGTTTGCAGTAATATAGCTTCCCGTATAAGCTAGGCTAGAAGTATCTAGCGTTGCCTTGGTGGAAACTGCACTCTCTCCGTCGGTATACTTGAATCCAGCGTAGGTTACTACGTAGCCGGGGGTGTCACCATAGGTAATGGTTTCCGTTTCGTAGGTTACGTCTAGAGTTGCCTTAGTGATAGTATAGACGCCACTCGCCCCACTTACTTCGTAGTTGTCGTTATTCCAATTAAAGGTTAGTGCGTATTCCCCTACGTTTACGCCCTCTTCCTTGGCAATAGTAAGGTTGAGGTCCTCTTTAGTATCACCACTTGCAAGGTCGAATTTTCCATCGGTGGTATCTAGGTTAAAGTATTCCATACCTTGGTTTACAACGGGAGTTATACCGTAAACCGAACCTTGAGAAACAAGAATAATGGTTATTGCTCTTCTGGAAATGGTATAGACACCGGGAACAATGGTGTAGTTGTAGTTCTTTACAACGTGAGCATAACTTGCGCTTTCGGTGTTTAGTACGCCACTAAGAGCATATTCACCCTTTTGGGTGCCGTCCGCCTTAGTAATTATGACTTCTACGCTATCACCACTAACAAGTCCGGTTGTAGTAAATGCGGTGTTGGAAAGGTTAATTTCTTCACCATATATCGAGCCTTGTTCACTTAAAGCGATGGTAAGATCACGTTTGGTAATAACAAAGTCGTTTTCAATTACGAAGTTTACTTCGTAGTTAGTATTAGAAGCAGTTGCGCTTAAAGCGTGAGAACCTACTTCCATATCACCGGTTTTAGAGATGGTAATACCCAAATCGTGGTCTAAATAATCATAACCACCGCTTGCCGAAACTTCGTAAGCGCCTTGGTCAACGCCAAGACCGTCAGTACCATATACGCCACCTTGTTCCTTTAGCGTTACGGTAACGGGGCGCTTGGTAATGCTAAAAGTACCATCGACGGCAATTAGGTAATAGTTACTAATGGGTGTAAACGTTACGTTGATGGGATAAGAATCGCTAACGTTTTCGCCAACCGTTCTTGCAACCTTTATGTTAGCATTAGCCCTATCGTCTTCGTTTACAAAATCAAGAGAGCTTTCGTCTATCATATAGCTAAGCTCGGGGTCGGCTTCACCGTATACTTTGGTATTGGAAACAGCTTTGATCGTGACGTTACGCAAGGTAATATCACCCTTTACCGTAGCCGAAGTAGTCCAATAATAGTTCCTACTCTCATCGCCGGTTACGTCAATAGTAACGTCAACGTCTATATCGTTATTAACGTTTACGTCTTTGTAATATGCGACAATTACGGGAGTCAAATCACTTTCGTCACCCGCAACGTATCCTTCAAGACCCTCACCAGAAACGGCTGCGGTATTATTGCCATCGTATACTTTAGTTTTAGCCAGAGTATAATTGACGATTAATTCTATCTTACTAATGTTAGCAGTTAAGCTATTCTCGTTCGTTGTAATGGAGTAGTTGGCAAGGCTAGTACCCTCTCCGGCCGTTGCTACGGGGTTAGTTAGGGTTACCTTCTTGTTGTCCCCTGCATACTTATCGGCATAGGTTGCGCTAAGGTCATTGTAAAGAATGCTTTCTGTACCAATCAAACCTGTAATGCTACCAACCGTAACGGATGCCGTAGCGTTGCCGTCGTAGGGCTTATTCGCCACCTCGAATACTACTTCTACGGGAGTTGTGTTGATAGTAAAGGTATTAGTGTTATCCGTGGGGTTGGTAAGAGTATAATTTGCGCTACTGGTTCCATTAAGCGTTGCACTAATACTTAACGCTTTGTTTGCACCAACGTTAGCATCAGCCGTTGTAGCAACAACGGCTAGCCCTACGTTATCACCATAAACAAGATTGGAAAGAGTATAGGAAAGGTAACCTGAGAAATCATTACTTCCGTTATAATTACGGGCAGTCCCTGTCAAAGTATAAGTAGCCGTGGTTTCCCTTTGAGCAATGGTAAGATTTTCCGTCTTTACACCAACAACGTTGCCATTCCACGTAATGGTTGACGTCGCAACATAGGTTCCCGCATTAATAGGTGATGACGTCGTTGTATTAGATGCTGAATCGGTATAAGAAACAGCAAGTTTACTCATAGTTCCAATACCGGGTGCGTTGGAAACGTCACCTATTGTAACGTTTTTTGCCATACCATCATAGGTAGCACTATTATTAGTGGTGGGAATGCTCTTAAAGTGAGCCGTTATATAGAATTTACCATCGGCAGGAATAATGACGTTGGTATAGGCATTCCAAGTGAACTTATATTCCCTAGTATCACCATTAATAGTTGAGTAACTACCATTGGTACCAGAGTACGTACCTTCCGCACTAATGCTTTGGGTGATCAAATCCAAATTAATATTAGAGTAGCCATTTATAGTAAAGCCAGCAAAATAATAGCCGTCATTGGGATGTACCCAAAGATTGTATCGCATAGCATAGTCACCACTATGGCTAATCTGTTGCGATTTGTAACTGCTTAGGTTGGTGTAGTCTTTACCAAATACTACGCCTCCACCGCTATAGTCACCTTGCGTGCCATCCGTATTTGCTTGAGCGTAAACGGTGGAATAGAAATAGGTAAAACTAATGGTTGAACTAGAATATCCCCAAAGATCTACTGCTGAAAGAGTATAATTTCCTTGCTTTGGCAAAGTAATCGTTGTAGATGTTGAAAACGAAGTGTTAGATATTTTTGCAACTTCTATTCTATTTCCATTTAATAAGTAATAGTCAACACCCGGATTGTCGGAAATCGTAACCGCATTGTTGGTGGAGACAATCGCCCCTGACGCTATATTAAATGAAGGACCATTGTCATCCTTGTTTACAGCTTTAATCGTTATGTTAAAATAAACTTCCGACAAAGTAAAATCGTGTTGAGAGCCACTAGTGCTACCAGCCGTAGAATATCCCCAAAGACCAAAACGAAGGTATTTATCATTTCCATTGCTTGCCTTTCCGTTGTAATCTTGAGTAACTACTCCGTTTTTTGTAAAAACAAAATCTGATAGCCTATTGGCTGCTGAGCCATTAGTACTATAATCGGAAGTCCCTTTCAAGTGTCCTCTTGCACCAGACAAATAGCCTTTTGTTTCAATAAAACCATTTCCCGTTTTAACTGCATCTTCACTTGCTGCGTAACCCAGTCCAATATAGCCCCACGTTCTTGCCGTTGCACTTGCGCCACTATACGAGCTAGTTGGCTCAAAATCAATAGCAATTTGTCCAGCTAGTAGTGCATTATATACGTTTTCCGACACTCTTACGGAATAGAACATACCATACAAAGCATATTCACCAACTTCTAAACGAGCCTTATATTTATTGCTAGTACTAGTAGAATTTTCCATATTAAGCGAACTAACACCTGCAAAAATAAGCCCCGATGAAATAACATCTGTTCCCCAATTGTTCTGAACTATATTATAATTGCTTGTTTGAAAATAACTAGAACTCGTCCCACTTGCCACTAATGAATACTTGGGACTGGTTGAACTATTAGATATGGTGTACATGGAATCTTGTTTGTGGAAATTACTAGATTCTGCACTACTATAAAACGTTCCAGGAACGGTAATTCCTGATGGTTTTGTCATATTGTTTGTATAAGATGGTACCGTTGTATCTACTTGTGCTTGCTCTTCAAGACCTACTTCCATAGACATATCAGAGTACGTAATAGTTTGAGATACATCCGACCAAGTTTCAAAGAAACAAGCAACTCTTAAATACTTATAAGTATATTCTGTATTAGAGTTTGTTGCCATGTTTGCTTTGTTAAATGTTTTTGATATAGTACCACTACCATTAGAACAAATATTATATGCAGCATTCAAGTAACCACTATTTGCACCATCGTTTTCAATGTCGATATCATAGGCCTTCTCAGTAAATCCTACAAAGGTTTTTGCTAAATCATCACTGCTGGATGTGCCTATACCAACGTACATAAACAAACGATTGTCTTCTTTTGTAAGGCTTATTTGACCATTTACGGTTAACGAAACCTTTATTGTGCCGGCTTTTATCGAATTATAATCAGCATCTGTTAGTTTATAAGTGTACATAAATCCGGGATGGAACATTGTTCCGGTACCATCTACATACGTAGACCACCCATTTTTAGTTGAGTTAAATTTGTTCTCGTTTGCTATACTATTATTTGTATTCGCGCTTATCCAAGCAATATTATCCACACCGGTAAAGTTGGTGGCAGAAGGGGTGGAGTTAAGACTAAGTGTTTGCATATCGTCTTGAACCACTCTTTCTTGGGTACTACCATTATTAAAGATGCCAATATCGTCTGCTGCTGTATGATTACCGGTAGGTAACGTCATACTGGGAGGAATAACCTCAGGATTAAACGTTACAGCAAAGTCTACGTCTCCTACTCCCATTGTAACGGCGGTCGTTCCGTTTGCATTTCCAATATACAACTCGAAGAATACACCACAAACTACGTATGCCCCAGATGTGTTTACGCCTCCCATAGAAAGATTTGTTTTCGTCCCCGTTACACTTGCAGAAAATCTTTGTGCGGACGTAGATTCAACAGCATTGCCTACAATTCCTGTACTTTCACTATAATTTGAAAGTGCAACAGCCGTATATGCCGTGTTAGTAAAACCAAGATATGGATATGCCTTTATCGTTCCGGTTGCACCGCCTCTATATACAGGCATGCCCGTAACGGTCAACGTCATTTCGGTCGTGCCATATTTTAACGCTTTTATTACACTCTCACCAGCATTAAGAGTATAAAACATGCCAAAATAGTATGTTCCTACCGATTGCGTTGATATATCACTATCATCGTTATTAAAACCATTGCAACGCTTAAATTGTGTAGAAGCATTACCCGCGCTAGTCGTCTTCATAACAGTAAACAAGTTGTTCTTAGTCCCAGAAGAAGCACTTACTTCTATACTATATTGTGACAGAAAACTCGTTACATTGTCGCCGTTCAAAGTATTAACAATGCTATTGCTTTGTTTCCAAGCACCAGGATCTAGCCCTTTATCACTTCCCCATGTTGAAGGCGTTGATATGGCTGCTTCTGCAACCATGCCTCTTAACGGCACCGACGTGAATATTACACCACAAATTAGTGCTACTGCTATTAGCATTATTGTAAAAGCGATGGGTTTGCTTATTCTTTTAACTTTTTTTGCTGGTACTTTCATTATCTATTCTCTTCTGATGCCAATGTTATTGACGGGTAGTTTCTTAAAGCCGTGCGCGTGATTACCGCGCGCGATTATATAATAAATATATATAATTATATATATGTGTGCATAGCGTGTCAA
Organism: Candidatus Stercoripulliclostridium sp.; assembly: GCA_045535235.1. GTDB lineage: Bacteria > Bacillota > Clostridia > Christensenellales > DTU072 > Stercoripulliclostridium_A. The sequence goes on along the minus strand of JAZSLG010000046.1, from coordinate 3,584 downwards.
TGGGCGCGCGTGCAAGTTTTACTATAATGTTACCAAAAGTTAGAGAGTAAATAATAAAAAACGCCCCGGTGGGCGCTAGTTAGTTTCTTATAAAACGCATTAAAGTACCCTATGGGCACACAATGATGCTTGCCTATGACAACCGCAATTATGCTTGCTATTGCATTTGCATTAACAAACGGTTTTTGTATGTTTTCTACATTACAGCGCCCCTATCTAGCAATCTTGAGCGCCCAAACCTCTATTTTTCTTCTTTATTTTGCTCGCGCAAATATTCGGCAATAGCTTGCTCTTTGATAAACTCCTCTACCGCCTTTCTCTTTATTTCTTCTTCAATCTCGGCCTTTGTTTTGATCGGAGCAGGCGAAGGGGCTTCGGCGGGTTTTCTTATCTTTTGAACAAGCTGATAAATTGTGCTCACGAGGAGCAAACCCATTGGTAAAATGATTACAATAGCTATTCCGCTAGTGGAACCTAAAAACGTATAAATGTTTTCTAAAAACGCGGTCTTCTTGACCATTTTCGCTTTGATATTTTCAATAGGCAAAGGCTTGTCTTCTGGAGCAGAGGGATTATCACCCTTTGTTACTATACAATATTCCCCTATCTCTTCGTCGTAATATACGTCCTTGATTACGCGGTGAGTGTTGTTTATAACTACGCCTTTTACCTCTTGCTTGAAGGTTACCACGTCGCCAACGTCTATTTGCTTATCCACCTTTTCGTGGTCGTCTACGTTCTTGATAGCCTTGCTTATTATCATATCCCCCTTTTCAATGGTGGGATACATACTATCCGACTCTACGTGGTACATTTTGTAACCAAGAAGAGACGCCTCACCTCCGCGAAGCGTTTGGAGCAATACCGAGCATAGGCAAACGAGTGCAAATACGAAAGCACAAACCAATAGCGCCGTAGTAACCCCGCTTATAACCTTTTTAGTAGTTAATTTTCCTTTCATTTCTTCTTGGAAAAACGTTCCTTAATTTTATTAAAAGTACGTTTACGTGAACGTTTACGCAAATTTTTATCAAATTCACGCATTTTTTCTAAAAGTTCTTCTTCACTCATATTTTTGGTAGCAATAGCCATTAGAGCTTCCACCGTGAGCATTTCTTCCACGGTAAGGCGGGCGTTAAAGCCGGCCTCTATGCCCCTAATGGCGCGTAGAGCCTCTTCACGCATACCAACGATTGCCTTGGTTTGCTCATTTTCATGCTTGCGCAAAACGTCTAGTTTGGACCTAATGGCAAGATCGGTGGCAAGACGTTGTTGTTCTTCCCAATATTTATCGCTATCTTCACGCATTTGTTGGAGGGTGGCGACTTTTTGCTCGTCCACTTGCTTTGCCGACAACTCTTTTTCTTGAGCGAGGCGTTCGAGAGATTTTGCCTCTTCTTCCTTCTTTACCCTTTCGCTCTTAGCTTCCGCCATTTGATTAACGTGGGCGCGACGTTCCTCTTCGAGCGCCTTTTCTTCCTCGTTAAATCTCCTAATAGCAATATCGTATTGTTGCTTAGCGTAATACAATTTATCGCGGGCGATACCCTCTTTGATGGAAAACTCCTCGTGGAGAAGACGGATGCTTTCGTCTTGTTGCGCAGATATTCTTCTTTCCTCTTGGATACGCTTATTTTGGATTTCGCGCAACTCGAGAAGACGACCTTTTAATGCCAAACGATTATTTTCCAGCTCGATCCTTTCTTGTTCCAAACGGGCAAGTTCGGCTTTTTGTCTTTCTTGTTCGTCCTTAATTTTTTGACGAGCCTCTTTCTCCTTGCGTTTTTCTTCCATCTTAGCTTGGGCTTCTAGCTTACGCATGCGGAGTTTATGTTCTGCCTCGTCTTTGCGGAGTTGTATTCTTCTTCTTGCCTCTTCTGCCCTAGCCTTGCGTTCAAGGTCTTTTTGTTCGCGAAGCGCAAGACGCTTAGCTATCTTTTCTTCCTCTAATTGCTTTAGGATTAGTTGCTGTTGACGATAACTGTCTTCCTTTGCCCTATTAATCTTATACTGTCTAATAACGCGGTCCAAAGCACCGTTAAGCTTGCTCATTTCACCGCTGGTAAGTGTAGGCTCGCCAACTATCAAACGACGATAAACTCTCCTTATTTCGGAAAGTTCCATCTTTAGGTGAGGGAAATCGTCGGGTACGAAATCGTCAATATTTTTGGTGCGATATTCGTCGGCTTCCGTCTTTACCTCTTCTTGCTTATCAAATACCTCCTCGTTGGTACGAGTGTTGGCAATAGACTGCATTAGTATGGTGTTCAAGAAAATGAGTCCACGATACTTATCCGCCAAAGCGGGTGCCATTTCTTGAGTTTCGGTTACCGAATCTATTGTAAAGTCCATCTTTTCGACACTTTCAATAAACTGCCAAAGGACTAGAGCTTTCTTAAAGTCAGGGTTCTTTAGAATAACGTTAGTACGAAGGATTGGGGGTCTTACGAGGGCGCAAGTACGCATTTCCCTACTAAACGGGCTTGCTAGGAAGTCGCTAATAATGCTCTTAATGTGCGTTACCCTTTCAACGTCGGTTAGTCCTTCGCCCTTCTTCTTTACAACGGCATCAAAGGGGAAGTTCGCAGCACCGTCAAGCTTGTACTTTACTTTATTTCTATCAATGGAGAACTCGCTTTCTACGGAAATATCAATTTCACCGCTACGGAGTAGAGCGTTTTGGATTTCGGTAAATCTCCTGTCGATAAAGTCCCTAACCTTTAGGAGTAGGGTGTAAATAAAGCGGTTTTCGTAAATATCGAAAGATTCTTCCTTACTGGTATTAAGAATCTTGGAGGGAATTACCATGCCGTTTTTATCAACGGAGGATATTAGGTTGGTGTGTTGAGAAAGGTGTTTTACGGACTCAACGGAAATGGAACGCGCAAGCGAGATATCTACGATATCTTCTTCGATAACGATAAACTTACGAGGATTACGAACAATGTTATCAAGGCTGACGATACAGTCCTCGATGGTACCAATCCACGAGTTATCGTAGTTTTTTCTGGTATAAACTTGCGAGATTTTGTAATCGTTTTTGCCACCGGAAATGCTATCCATATATTTTGGATAGATGTCCTCCTGCTTTATCAAATTATTAATTTGATACACGATTTTCTCGTAAATATTATCAGCCATAATTCTTCCTTTCTAGGTAAATATACTATTAGAACAACTTCTTCAAGCGAGTTAGATATTCTTTACACTCGGTCATATTTTCGGTGCCAAAGTGGTCGTCCAAGTACTTGATGTAATCGTCAACTTCGTCACGGATGTAAGCAAGGTTCAAGGACTCGAACTTACGGAGAATCTTGTTACACAAGACGTAGTCTAGGCCGTCGATTTCGGTACCGCCACAAGCGACGTAAACGGGAACGAACTCACGGAGCTGTTTAACGATACGGTTACCAAACGCTAGGCGGAAGTGCTCGATAACGTAGTTGTCCATGTCTTCAAACTTTTTGAGGTTTTCCTCGCTAACCTTGTATTTTTCTTGTGCTTCGGCAAATAGTTTCTCAAGGTAAGTATAGTCGATGGGTAAGTCGGAGGCCAAGCGGTCTTAGGAAGACAAGTGTTAACTA
>JAZSLG010000038.1:0-7166 GCA_045535235.1 Candidatus Stercoripulliclostridium sp. | reverse complement strand
GGGCAAGGGTATGGTAGAGCTTGGCTCCCAAGCCTTCGCAAAGTGCCACGAGCTTTCCCTAATTTGCTTGCACTCTCCCGCACTCAACCTTGACGACCCAAGCGTATTTTACGACGTAACTCCCAGCGTGCTACTCGTTTCCAACCTCTCACAGCTAAAATATTTCATGCAAAACAACCCCTCTTCGCTACATACGTTATACATCCCAACCGCTATGGATACCGAGGAAAACCTTAGCCTAATCCCCTTCCCCTACGAAAGAGAAAGGAGCAAGATTGAGGGATACGTTAGATTTTCGCTTACTCCCCCTACTCCCTATGAAAAATACGTTGGCAAACGCGTTGTCATTAATACCCACGACGACGAAATTCGCACCCGAATAACAGCGGTTGGCTACGACGAAGAGATTGGCGAATACTACGTTGACTGTTTTGCCCGTTTTTACGACAGCGAAATTATAGATATATCCCTTGACCCCTACTACGACGAATAAGTTTTGATTTCATCTTTATAAAAGGAAACTTAAACGGCTTTTCACCCTAATATTGCGTATTGACGGCTCGCGCACGCTATGTTATAATATGAGCATTATTAAAGTTACGGAGGATAACTATGGATTCCAATACCAAAGCACTTGCTACGGCTGCGTATAACAAAGCCACCGCTTTAATCGAAACTGTTTTTGAAACTTTTGAATCATACTGCCAATCAATCGGTGAAAGTTTTGACGTTAGAGCTTCCATGAACAGATTTGACGCCCTACTACAATTCTCTCTCATCGAAATGGCTATTGCAGACAAAGACTTTGACCTTGAAGAGGTAAAATTTATTAGAGATTTGTCCAGATACTGCGATTTTTGTGAATATTTGAACCAAACCGGTGGCAGTTCTATTTCTTGGAACGACTTGTATAACGCTAAAATAAGCACCCTTAACAAGTTGTTGGAAACTTGCAAAACCGAAATGGCAAAACTCAACCAAGAATTTGTTTCGCTATTTACTATCGTTGACAAGGCCATTACCGAATTAGATTTAATCAGCATGCTAAAAGATGCTATTTTTAATATATTTACTGCTCTTGCAGGCGCCGACGGTGATTATAGCAAAAAGGAACTACGTGGCGATTACCTAATATTCATCGCACTAATGGCAATCGAACAAAACCTATAATCCCCTAACAAACCTTAATTGAAAAAGGGCTAATGAAAAATATTCATTAGCCTTTTTTTTGAAGATTAAAGCAATATAAATAGAAAAATATCCACCCTCTCGGGTGGATATTGCTATTATTTTAAGCTTTTACTCAGCGTCCTCTAGTTTTTTATCAAGCAAACGATTGCGGAGGTTGTCGGCATCCTTTCTTACAAAGAAGATGGGAATTAGCGCAAATACCGCGATTATAGCTGCAGCGAGGAAGATTTCAAAGGGAGGTAGATACTCAAGGGTTTGGTTGTCTATCTCCGTTAGGTTGATTATCATGCTAATCAAAGATCCAATCAACATGGGGAGTAGTACCGTAAAGCACATTCTTACGCCTTGGAATCTGCCCTCACTTCCCTTGGGAATGTAGTCTTGGAATGAGGATACCAGCGCGCTTCCGCCCGAAAGTAACGACCCAAGCATGAAGGTACCCGCTACTACTAGAACGTAAACGTAACTGGACTTAGGCATATATTTCATTAGATATATTACAAGCGTGCTTATGATTACGATTGCTACTAGCGGGAAATAAAAGTGCTTTCTACCAAATTTGTCTTGGAGTATTCCCGTTACTGCGGTAAACGCACCGGCAAGAACTATTACTATTGCAAGGGGTAAGATAAAGTCTTTTATTCCCAAAGTGTTTAGTATAAAGTTGATTAGATAGGAGAAGAAGGTTTGTTGTGACGTACCCAAAATACAACTGGATATCAAACAAACGTAAAGCATCTTGTTGTCCTTTATTACTTGAGGGCGGAAGCCGTAAAAGGTTTCCTTCAAATAATCGGGATTGCTATTTTTTACTATGTTTGGGCTATCTTTCATGATAAATATGGCTACTATACCCGCAATAATGGGGAAAATACCAAGTACGATGAAGAATAGCGCGTTGGTAGCGTTCTTTGCGTCATAAAGGAGCATTGCAAGTACGAATACTATTACGAATGCAAGTATGCTAAACACCGACATAATAGCGTTTACTATACCGCGGTTAGTGGTATCGGTAACGTCAACAAGCCAAGTGGAGAATGCGGCGTCGTTTGCAGTAGAACCAAAGAAAGTCATTATGCAGTCAAATATAACAAGAAGTGCTGCAACCAGTCCCAAAGTCTTTGCCGTGGGCGTCATGGGAATAAACGCAAATAGCATGATGGTAATACCCCAAACGATATATCCGTAGGCGATAAAGGGTTTGCGCTTACCGATTTTATCGATAAATCCACCTGCAAAAATGGTGGTGGCGGTAGCGGTGATAGCACTAAGCCAAATCATAAGAGTGCTAACTATGGTTGCCAAATCCTGACGTTGTACGTTGGAGAAAATATCTTGCGCCAAGGTAGCAAAATACATGTTTTCTACCGACCAAGCAATTTGACCTATCAAACCGAATAGGATAGCACAAGTCCAAACTTTACCCGCTAGTTTTGTGGTTTGTACCTTATTAGAATTAGTTTCGTTACTCATACAATTCTCCGTGTATAATTATTTACTTATATTATTTTAACATATAGTTAAAATATGTCAATATTAAAAATTAATAATAAGCTAACTAAAAAATACCCAAAGACTAATCCAATGCAAAAAATTACTTTAACAAAAAACGTGTACTATAAATATGCTCCCCTTCCTCAAGTTTCAACTTACCGTTACGCTCCTCCATCTTTTTAACAAAATCTACTTATTCGAGAGCCAATTAGAATACTAGTTTTGCTACTATTACTACGATAACAACCAGTACTAAACCCCAAAATACGCTGTGAGAAGAGGCATTGTTTACTCTCCCCTTGGGCGCAAAACGCCTAGAGCGAGAAAGATTATTCCCCCTACTCTCCCTCATATTATCCCTTTTGCCGGTAAGACTTGCCTCTTTCCTAAAATCGCATTTATCGTTAGTTCGTAGCATAATAGTACTCCTTTTAGTTCGTAGCCATAGTATAGCGAATAACCAAAGGATAATCAATAGTTTTTTAGCAATATAAAATAGACTGTCACTTTTTCGTAACAGTCTACCATAGGCTTTTTAATTAATGGAAAATCCTCTCGTTTGGGTTAGAATAATTAGTCGTTTCCCCAAAAATTGAAAGTAACCTCTACGCTGGTAGGAACAAACAAGGTACCATAGTAATATTTTTTGAAACCCTTGCGCTCACCAAAAGCAACGTACTCGGTAACAACGTAGTGCTTTAGCAGTTCTTTGGCAATCGCACGCGTTATTTTGCGTGCTGCGGACTTACCGTTACTTACTTCCTCACGCTCCAATGAATAAACCGAGTAATTTAATCCTGACTTGCGAGCGTATTCGTCAAAGTCCACAAACTTGGAAATTTCATCGGCATGGAACTTTTGGTACTCGTCATAAAACAAATCCATGGAGGTTGGCGCAGTAGTAATATTGTTGTAACGTATGTCTTGAATAAAACTTACCTCCATGCCAAGCGCACCGCCATAGCAAGGTAATCCTGCAAGGTCACGCTCGGCATATTTATAGTAGTCTATGCCGTGAAGCGTGGTCTTCGGCTCAACTTCCGGACAACAGCCGACAACCTTTTCTATCTTTTGTTTGAGCAAAAAAGCAAAATCATATTTGCTTATAACTCGCTCGGGCGGAACTCCATAAAACTCCCCGAGAGCCTCGGGATCGTTCTTAATTTTCCAAGCTTTACCGCAAGTGTCTTCGGTCGAGCAAATCTTGTAAAAGTATTCCATTTGCTCACTATATTTACCGTTTTCCACGTAGCCATATTTGGCTCTCACTTTTGCAATGGCTTCCTGTTCTTGTTGCTTTTTGGTAGCTTTAGATACCGATTTTGCCGTATTTTTAGCACTAACCGTAGGCGCAGTAGGTTGGGAAGCCGTGGCGGTTTTTTGGCTTGCAAGCGCTCTTGCTTGCTCCGCTTTAATGCGCTCTTGCTCGGCTATTAGACGTGCGTTTTCTTCCTCTATTCTCTTTATGCGCGCCCTTTCTTCCGCTTCCTTTTTTGCCCTTTCCTCTTGCTCCGCCTTTTTCCTCAGGTAAGCCCCTCTCATTTGGTACTCTTTGAAAGTGCCGTCAAATTCGTACATATCGGCAATACTAAACCCAAAACGTAAATATTCGTCACGCGCCTTTAGGTTTTCTTCCAGCTTTTCCGGAGCAGTAGTTTTGTATTTTACAATTATATTGTTTGCCCAAGTGGGATTGGTTTTTTGTAGATTGCTTAGCGCCGTTGAAGGATATTGCTCCATTAGCTTAATAGCCTTTCTTTCACGCCTTTCTCTTTCTTCCCTTTCTTCGTAACGCTTTAGTAGAAGGTCGGCTTTTGCGTCGTCGTATCCGCGATAGTATTTGGATGCAAAGTAAAGTGCAACGTTGGTACCAATGCCGTACTCGTAACATTTTGCCAGTTCCAAGCTAGCCTGTTTTTTGAGTTCGCCTTTGGGCTTTTTTGCAACAAGCTTTTCCAATATTCCAAACGCCTTTTTACTATCGGCATTTACCCCACACTTTTTAGCAAGCTCCTCACTGGAATATATCTTGTACCATTGGAAGGTAACGTAATCGTTCTCCTTCGCCTTGGGATTTTTGAGAAGAGCGAGGTATCGGTCGGAGCTGTTCATATTAACCTCCCCTTCCTTCCTAACTATTGCCTCTATGCTCTCGGGGTCGCCCGCGTTTGCACCGGCATAGGTGTATTCCGCCCACTCAGCGGGGTTTTTGTATTTGATATAATTGGCATATACCTTAATAGCAGTCTTGTTTCCACTGTCGGCAAGTGCCTTTAAGCCCGCTTGCTCCTCGCTAGTCATGCTCTTAATGGTAATCTTACCCAGCGCTTCTTCCGCCCTCAAGCGAATATCAACGTGCTTTGCACCAAAATATTGTAAGACGTAACCAATCGTCCACTTCCATTTGGCGGTTATAGCGCGATTAAGGTTGCCCTGCTCGGCGCATTTTTCCAACCAATGCAAAGCCCACTCTTCGTCATAGGTGTGGAAATACTTTGCAAGCTCCCATATAGCGTGTGGATGTCCCGCCTCTCCTGCAAGCAAAAGGGCATTCAACGTATCCTCTTCACCGTGAGAGTCGAGCGCCTCTTGATATAGATTGACTGCCTTTTTGTGTTGCGCCTCGCTTTCGCCCTTCAATTTTGTATATTCGGCAACGACACCCAAATCGAGTGGACGCGCCCAACCAAGCCTCTTTTCCTCGCGATAGCGGTCGGCATCGGCCTTGGCTTCGGCAACGAACTCTTTTAGAGCCTTCTCCTTGCGTTCATTTTCCTTGCGCTCCTTCTCCTCACGCTCCAAACGTGCGCTCTCCTGCCTAATTTCCCTAAAGGGTTTATCACGCTCGGCACGTTCATTCTCCTCATGCTTAAAGAGTTGCATGCTGTCGTTCATTTTACGAGTAATCCTACGCCTTAATGCTTGGAGTTCATCCTGCCTATATTTTTCCATGAGGCTTATTAGACTTTGCTCAACCTTAACTTTAGCGTGTAATGCAAGTTCAATTAGCACTATTGCAAGCACGCCGTCGCCTTTAATCTTGTTTTCCAAAATTAAGCGAGCAAGAGTGATGCGAGCCGTGTTTATTTCCTCACATTTGTCGCTCTCAATTTCCGTATTTTCATATATGATACGGGCAAGAACGTCATATAAAATAGCCTCTTTTTCCGCCCTATCGTTTGCAGTAAGTTTAAGGTTTTTAGAGCATAGTTGACTTTCAACAAGACCTGCAAAACGCAACAACGTTGAGGGATAGGTAGTGCGATTTTGATAGCAATTATACAAATATTCGTACTCCTTTTCCGTCCCCGCGTGAAGGTTAGCAAGGTAAATGCAACTGTCTTGGAGCCCCAGCTTTGCACCCTCCGAGTGCCACTTTAGACACTCCGAATCGTTACCCATTCCCTCGTAAGTAAAAGCCAGTTCACTGTAAGCGGGAAGGTAGCCGAGAAGAGCTGACTTTAAGAATAACTTTTCACGTTTTTTGTCCTTACTTGCAATCTTACCCTTAAAGTATAAGGCGCGTGCTTTGCCCAATTTCCTTTCATTCTCACCAACGAAAACCGACTCTTTGGCATACTCAAACAAGGGTAAGTGAACCCCAAACGCCTTTTTATTCAAATTACGCTCGGTAAACTCTTTCCAATCTTCCGACTTATCGTAGGTACACCTGCGATACCCGAGGGTGGAAAGAGATTTACTAAGCAATTCGCGCGATACAAGGCTCTCCGAAGTGCCTTTTTCCTCGTTGATAAAATCAGCGAAGCAGTTTAATATTTCCCACTTTTCCAGTAGTATAAGTTCACGATAAAGTTCTCTTGCGACCTCCCTATCGACGGCTAATTTACTATAGGAACAACCGCGCTCAAAAAGGATGGGTAAACACAAGTTTACTTCACCCTTAGTCCATTTATTCACCCATTCTCCAATAGGTTGCATACGATCCGGAAGTGCTTTGAACATAAATACTCCTTTTTTGGAAACAAAACGATTTCACGCAAGTGCGTTTATTATGCTTAGTAATATTTTAATTTCCCAAACTATTTTCTTCTAATAAAAAATCAAATAGGTTTAGTATTAATACGCCATCGTCGTTGTAATGCGTTTTAATAGCATCTTTAACGATTATAATCTTCTTAAACGAGTCGTTTATGCGAGTAAGCGAATTTTGTTCTTGTAGCATTTTTTCTCTGTCGGGGATAGAAAGAGCCGACTGAATATAATAACGCTTGTCCGCTTTATTGCACACAAAGTCAACTTCCGCTTGCACTCTAACCGATTTTCCGTCAACTTCTTTTCTATATTCCACAACACCCACGTCAACGTTAAAGCCCATAATTTGAAGTTCGTTATAGATAACATTTTCCATAATATGTGTTTCTTCGTGTTGACGGAAATTAAGCCTTGCATTGCGCAAACCCATATCCGTAAAATAGTATTTAGACGGGGTATTGATATACTTTTTACCCTTAATATCGTAA
>JAZSLG010000094.1:0-2820 GCA_045535235.1 Candidatus Stercoripulliclostridium sp. | reverse complement strand
GCTACGATCCGACTTGGTAGCAATTTCTTGCGACAACGGTAACAATAAAGACGCTAATAAAAACGAGGTTTTACCCACCCTGGTTAAAGTTAGGGTTATCCCTGCCTACAACGGACACAACGGCGACGAGGAAAGCGACGTTTGTCTTGCAATGTCAGGCGGTAAGGTGGAGAATTTCCACTTGGAAATTACCATTTCAAATCCCGATAAAAACGAAATTTTATCCTTTGATTACAACGACAATACCTACACGAGCGACCTGTTTTCCAACGAAAGTACACCCTCGCTAATAATAGTGGAAAACCTTCTTTCCCCCGTAGAAGAGGGCGAGTTCGAGGTAAAAATAGACGATATTACCTATCAAAAGAAGAACGGCACGGCAAAGATACTTGGACTAAAAGACAACGTTAAAAAGGTTAAAATTCAACCCACGTTCAAGTTGACGTTGGACTACTCGGAAGCCAATTTGGCAGAGGGCGAAGAAGCAATAAAAGTTGTTGACAACGAGTTCCTTGCCTTTTTTAATCTGCCTTCTCCTAACGATATGAACGATACTTCTTCTAACGTGGAGGGTAAACACGTTTACGGTCATAACGGCTATATTTTTGACGGTTGGTATACCGAAAAGAACGGTATGGGTACCAAATACTCCTCTATTCAAAATTATCACCTTTATAAAGATATTACCTTGTACGCCCACTACGCGCGTGCAATAAAGTATTCCCAAGTGGAAGATTACTTGGTGGTTACCGGCATTACAGAGGAGGGTAAAAACACCACCTTCCCAATAGTTGTTCCAAGAGAGATAGGGGGCGTTACCTTCCGCAAAGTGGGATACATGGCGTTTGCGGGCGCACTTTCAAACAAGACAATAGTGCTACCCGAAACCATAGTGGAAATTGGGGACTACGCCTTTACAAACTGCTCTAACTTGAAAATAGATTTGGGCTCCGTGGAAAAAATAGGAGCATCGGCATTTGCTAACTCGGGTAAACTTACCCTTGGAAAAAACGGTGTGTTCTTGCTTGGCGAATCAAATCTCCCCAGTACGTTAAAGGAGATAGGCGACCTCGCTTTCCGCGGTTGCAGTTGGGATACTAGGGCGCTTAATCCCTATAACACCAGCTCCTTTAGGAGTGAATTTACCCTAATGCTCCCCGCAAGCCTACAAAAAATAGGCAACAAGGCTTTCATGGAAAGCGGGTTTAGAGCAGTATATTTCCACAGCGACTCCAACCTTATTGCCGAAAATCTTGGCGAAAGTATTTTTGAGGGCAGTAAGAGTTTGACCAGCATTTATACCGGTTATCTTTTTAACCCCTCGGGCGAGGTAATTTCCCGCAACGGAAAAAGCGGAATAGTGGATATTCCTCTTAAAACTTTTTATAACTGCAAGGCGCTTTCTAACGAAATGTCTACGATGCAAATTAGGCTTAACGAGGGACTCCAAAGTATTGGTGAACTTGCCTTTGCTTCCTCCGGAGAGGGTATGAAAGGGCTGGAGTATCTTTCCTTCCCCGCCAGCTTAATGGAAATTGGTACCCAAGCCTTTGCAAACGCAGGTCTTACCAACGTTAGATTTAGTGAAAATAGCAATCTCCAAACCCTTGGCGACTGGTGTTTTGAGTCCTCCAAGTTTGAAGAAATTACCATATACAACCTTGAAAACTACGGTAAAGCTCCTTTTTGGGGAAATACTAAACTAAAGGCCATTAACATACTTTCCACCATTCTACCCACCTATACCAAAACCTCGCTTGCAGAGGGCGGTACAGGACTGACGAGGAAAGCCAAATACTACGTTAAAAAAGAGCTTCTTAACGCCTATCGCCGTGATGGTAGTAGCTGGGTAAACGATGATGCACGCGACAACGTATGTTGCTACGATTTCGTTGTTACCGATAGTTACGGTACTCGTCTTTGCTTTGAGCCTATAAACACCGAGGGCGTTCTTGACTTGTCCTCGCAATATGCCAAAATAACCGCGGTATTTGACCTAGACCGCGAGATAAGGATACCGGAGAGCGTAGATTGGAATGGCAAAAATTACACCGTGATTTCGGTGGGAACCTACTTCGTACACGATGAAATAACCAAAATTAAACTGCCCGATACCATTAAAAGAATAGAGCGTCGAGCCTTTTACGTATGTAAAACTCTTTACGAATGTGTGTGGATGGATGGTAGTAAAGAGTTACAAAAGGGGAAGAACGAGAATATTAGTTTAATGTACGTTGGCGAAGATGCTTTTAACGGCACGGCAATAACCTATTTTTACTCCAATTCCGCCTTGGAAAAGATTGATAAACAAGCATTTCACAACTGTAAAAACCTTTCCTTAGTCGTACTAAATCTTGGCAATTCCCTCAAAATAATGGGTTCCGCATTCTCGCAAAGTGGGCTAACCACTCTCGTTATTGGTCTTGGCGTGGACCGTATTTACGAAGCTTCCTTCCAAAACAACACCGCACTTTCCCTAGTTTTGATTAGGCTATACTCCATACCGCAGTCTAGCGACAACGATTACCCCTCAAAGGGCAGTAGTCCGCTAGCATATTGCAACAATATCAATCACATATATCTCTTTAGTGATAACGCCTATAATGCACCCGGAGAAAATCAAGAGGGCGCTTTCAACTACCAATATGCTCCCAATGGCAATAATAACGGTTGGGACGTTAAGAAGGCGGACGGCTTTACTTCACCCTATGAAATGTATAATGGGTCGTGGGAGGAGGCGCTGGACCATTTTAACATATTTTAGAAAAAACGCGCTATTTGGGCGCTATCCCACGTTAAAACCAAAACCCCGTCAGGGCG
>JAZSLG010000068.1:0-10504 GCA_045535235.1 Candidatus Stercoripulliclostridium sp. | reverse complement strand
CCTATTAAACTTACTCGGTGGGCTAGATAGTATAACGAGTGGCGACGTTATTGCCAACGGAAACTCTCTTGTAAATTTTACGGAAAAAGAATATGCCGAGTATCGCAATTCATACGTAGGTTTCGTATTCCAAGATTATTGTTTGATAGAAAGCTTTACCGTTAAAAAGAACGTTTTGCTTTCTCTCGATATTCAAGGCAAAGAGGGTGAAAGCAAACTAGAAGAAGTTGCGAACAAATTAGATATCGCAGATTTACTGGAAAGATTTCCAAAAGAGCTATCGGGCGGACAACGCCAACGCGTAGCTATTGCTAGAGCAATTATAAAAAATCCTGAATTAATCTTAGCTGACGAGCCTACCGGCAATCTTGACAGTTTGAGTGCAAAACAAGTGCTTGAAACGCTAAAAACAATTTCACAAGAAAAGTTGGTACTCGTCGTTTCGCACAATCCCGACGACGCAGAAAAATACGGTGATAGAATTATAGAAATCGCCGATGGTAAAATAATTAACGATTGTGAGCGCAATCCTCATGCTAACGCCGAGGTCGTTATCACGGAAGATAAAATCGTTATTCCCCAAAAGAAAAGTCTTAGTGAAGAAGAACTACGAAACATAAACGATAGACTAGAGCGTGGTGGATGCAAGCTAGAGCAGTCTTCAACTTTATTTACACCAACGGAAGAAATCCCCTTCACGCTTTCCTCTCAACCTAGTGTAAAGTTGTTCAAATCTAAGATAACGCCTAAAAAATCTTTGGAAATTTCCTATTCCTTTCTAAAGAAAAAATTACCCAGCTTTATCTTGTCCGTGATAATGGTTTCTCTAATAATTATCATGTTCGGCTTGTGCCAACTTTTTGCCTCTTTTGATAAGGATGCAACGCTAAATCGCGCAATTAAGGAATCTAAATCCGATGTTTTAGTATTACAAAAGGGTTATATTAAAAACAAAGTGACAAACAAGCTAGCAACGGATGGGCTTGTTGAAGTAACGGAGAGCGACGTCAATGCCTTCCTCGACACCGGCTACACCGGTAACGTCTACCCGTTGTATAATTGGACGCTTGCCATGTCAGAACAAACTCACTCGATAGAGCTTTTGAAAAACCCCGATAACAAGGATAATTACGGAAATTTGTACGCACATGAAAACGTTGGCGTGCTGGTTTGCGACGAGGCGTATCTACTAAAGCACTTTGGCAAGGACGGTAAACTAAATTACCTCGCCAAAGCCGAAACACAAATGCCGGGTGGCATTATCATTACCGATTACGTTGCGGATTGTATAACGTTTTATCATCCTACCAAATATCCGGATTATCAACATATAGTTGGTATCAAATTCCAACAACGCGGGTATATTAATGCCGTTATAGAAACGGATTACAAAACAAAATACAAAAGCACCATTGACAAGTATTACGAAATATTTCACTCGAATGGCGCCGGTCTACAAACACGCGAGTTTCTTATTAGTGAAGAATACGTAAATATGCTTGATGATTTTAACGTATACTATAACGTTGCGTACACCACTAATACAAACTTTTTCGACGATGCCAATAATATTGAATATAGACAATTCGCCCGTATACAAAACGCCGATATTTATACCGATGACGGAAGATTTTTCTTTGTAGAAATACTCGATAGTTACCCCGACGTAGAAGGCGGTTACGACGTTCAAGCCGGCGAAATAATTTTCCCTATCGGCCTATATAACACCTATTTCAAAACAACGTTGGAAAGCACCGATGACCCTAATTTCGTCAAAAGACAAATCACCATTAAGATGTATCCAATCTACTTTACAGGCGAGAGAACGGAATATTTTACCAAAACGTTTACAATCGTGGGCCTTAGCGATAAATATGCGTTTTTTGATCCCGGTGACGTAGATTTCCTTCGTCAGTACGAAATCCATCCCTACGCTTTATATTTTGATAATTTAGAGAACGTGGTTGCGCTATCAAACAAAGCCGACGAGTTAAACTTTTACGCCGATTCCGGTTTTTTCAAGGCAATTTCTTCCATATCGGAAATAGTTGTGGTATTCAAAGATTTATTCTTGCTTATTGCCATTTTCCTTTGCGTTGCCGGTTGCATGATACTAATTTCCTTTGGCTTTAGTAACGTAAAAAAACGCAACTATGAGATTGGCGTAATGCGTGCCTTAGGTACGGATATGGGCAATATATCTCTCATTTTTATCTTGCAAGTAATATTTGCCGGCGTGCTAATTTGCCTAGTTTCTACCCTAGGCTTGTACTTCGCAACCAATATAGCGAACAACATTTTGAGCGATAGTTTTATGGTACTAATGGAAAGCAGTATGCTGGAAGATTTAGATATAATAAACTTTGACCCAATTGCGCTCGTTATTGATTTGTTGATAATAATTTTAACAACGTTAATTTCGGCTTTTGCCCCTATAATTGCAATAAGAAACGTTAAACCACTTGCGATAATTCGCAAAAAAGACTAATGAAAAACGCCTCGATTACGAGGCGTGAATTTTTACTACTTAATTTCAGCAAACGTTTCTTTTAAGGCAAGAAGCATTTGGTCTATTTGCTCCGTAGTGATTATTAGCGGAGGTACAAAACGAAGCACCTTTCCACCACACACGTTAAGAATAAATCCCTTCTTAAACATGCGATTGTAAACCTCCTTGGCAAAGTCCCCGTTAACGGTTTCGGCACCTACTATTAATCCCTTTCCTCTAACGGCTACAATACGATTATCATTAAGTTTTTTTAGTCCTTGCATAAGATATTCGCCCTTTCTTGCAACCTCATCCATGAAGCCCTCTTCTCTAATTTTACTGCATACTGCGTATCCTACTGCAGTAACTAAAGGTTGAGCGCCAAACGTTGTACCATGATCACCGGGTACAAAGGCATTTGCAACTGTTTCGGTTGCCAAACAAGCGGATATGGGTACTCCACCACCAATTCCTTTAGCACAAGTGATAATATCCGGAGTTATACCGTAATGCTCGAAAGCCCAAAATTTACCCGTTCTTCCCGCACCGGTTTGCACTTCGTCTAGAATAAGCAACACGCCTTTTTCCTTAGTCAAACTATCGGCAAGCTTAAGGTAACTTTCACTTGCCGGAATTATACCTCCCTCTCCTTGAATAGGCTCCAACATTAAGCCTGCGACTTCATTGTCTTCAAGCGCATTACGTAG
Source organism: Candidatus Stercoripulliclostridium sp. (assembly GCA_045535235.1). Classification (GTDB taxonomy): domain Bacteria; phylum Bacillota; class Clostridia; order Christensenellales; family DTU072; genus Stercoripulliclostridium_A. Next base: position 7,309 of record JAZSLG010000068.1, on the reverse strand, counting down.
CGCGTCTTCATCGTTGTAGGGAATATAAATTCCAATTCCCTCGGGTAGAGGGGCAAAGGGTTTGTTGTACTTTTCTTGTCCGGTAGCAGTAACGGTAGCAAGCGTTCTGCCGTGGAAAGATTGAACCGCCGTAACAATCTTAAAGCGGTTTTCACCTTTAACCTTAAAATACTTTCTTGCAAGCTTAATGGCACACTCGTTTGCTTCTGCTCCACTATTACCAAAGAAGGCTTTTGATAGATGGGTACCTTTTACCAATTGCTCCGCCATCAGACCGCGGGTTTCGTTGTAAAAATAATTGGAGACTATACTTACTTTCTTGGCTTGTTCTGTAATCGCGTTAACAAACACAGGATGATTATATCCTAGCGCATTTACTGCAATACCACTCAAAAAGTCAAGATAGGTTTTGCCTTCGGTATCCGTCAAATAGCAACCGTCGCCATACTCGAAAGCAACGTCTACCGGGGCATAGGTGTTCATAAAATACTTTTTATCACGTGCTTTAATTTCTTCAAACTTAGTCATAATTAATCTCCTTTAGGCGTATACGACGAACTGTGCGAGAGCAAGTACGCCTAGCGTTGCACCAAATAACGCTAAATGTATCTTCAAACTCCAACGCACCCATTTTGCATAGTCAACGGTTGTAAGTCCCAAAATGAGGAGTAGTCCTGCGTTGGTGGGCAACAATACGTTTGCAAACCCATCGGCAAAGCAGAATGCCAATACGGAAACTTGGGGGTCGATTCCTACCATGGCGCAAATATCGTAAACCATGGGCATGAGTAGGAAAACCTTTGCCGAACCCGATTGAATAAATAGTTCAAATACGAAAATCAGCAAATAAATTAATATCGTAGTACCAAATCCGCCTCTATCTCCAATCAAATTTACTATGTGGTAAAGGATGGTATCCATTATATCGCCCTCTTCCACTATATATCTAATCCCGCCTGCGACCAAGATGAGTGCTACGGCCGGGAGCAAAGTAAGCATCCCCTTTCCAAGGTTTTTGAATAGTCGTTTTCCCCTTTCGCCACACATTATGCAAGCGCCTATGCCCGCAATAACGTAGACGGCGAGAATTATATACATTAAATAATCTGCAAGTACCGGTACCGCTATAGAAATTAACGCGAGGACAACAATGAGAATCATCCAAGCGCCAAACCAAGCAAGGGCCTTATTTTTACCCTTTTCCTCCTTAAACTCCTCTACGCGAAAACTGAAGTTCTTTTTGCGTTCAAGGTCAAGAGCGTAAACCATGGATTTCTCGGGGTTTTTCTCCACTTTTTTAGCGTAAGGGATAATAAAAGCCATAAGTATGCCGTAAGCTAGGAAGAATGTTAGTATCCTTAGTCCAATACCCGAATACATGGGTATACCGCCTATCGATTGCGCAACGCCTACCGTAAAGGGATTCACAACCGCTGCTGAAAAGCCAAAACAAGGTGCAAGTACGCTAACACCAAGTCCAACGAGAGCGTCCCAACCGAGCGCGTAAGAAAGCATTACAATAACCGGAACTAGAGGTATAAGTTCCTCGAACATGCCGGCCGAACTGCCAAGAAACATTAGTGCAAAGGTCATTATGGTAAGTAGCAAATATTTACGATGCCCCAGCTTATAGTTAAGATACTCCACCATATAAACCAATATCCCACTATCGTCAAGAGCAGTAAAAATTGCACCTATAATCAAAAGAAGTAAGAGTATTGCCCACACCGTCATACTGCCCTCGGTAGTGGGTAAAAGTATCATAAACGGTGCAAGCAAAAATTGCCACCACTTTATGCCGTCTAAGGTTTCGTCAACTTGATAGGTACCTACGATAATGGAGCCGTCGGCGTCTCTCAAAAAACTTCCTTTGTCTAGTACGAAAGTTAAAATATAGGCCGTAATAAATAAAGTAAGCACAACTACTATGCCTACTATTACTGCCTTTGGGCTAATTGATATTGATTTTGCTCTACTTACCATCTCTTCGTGTATTTCAACGTTAGGATTAGTATTTTCTTTTGTATCACTCATATTTTATTCCATACCAACTTTTTCTTCCGCATCGTTGACAAAGTCCGTTATAACCTTAGTAAAGACTTCGGGATATTTGACCATTGAACGTGCATGCAAACTATCCTCAAAAATATGATATTTTGCATCAGGTTTTATTCCCAATAGTTTTTGACAGTTATAAAAATTTACGGTCTGGTCAGCTTTAGAGTGTATAATTAAAGTGGGTTTTCTAATTCTAGCCAATGAATTTCCCGCGTTAAAATCCTTAAATTCAATTTTGAAAACCAATCTGGATACGCTCTCAAAAATGGGTTCAAGGAACTTTCTAATCATTTTACTCTTAATGTATTTAGATAATAGTCCTTCAAAATCGGCGTATCCACAGTATTCCATCAAGTATTCCACTCTCTTATCCATATCGGCTACCATCATGGAAGTTGCGCCTCCCATGGATTCGCCAAATATTGCAAAACGCTTACCGGGATATTCCTTTTCTAATAAATCTATCCAATCTATAACGTCGTATTTTTCGGTTGCACCAAAGGTTATAATATCTCCACCGCTAAAGCCACTCCTCTTGTGGTCGGGAATAAAGACGTTGTAACCTAGTCCAAGGAAAAGCTCCAAATACTTCATTTGGGATAGTCCGCAGGAGTTATGCCCATGTATGGAAAGCATAATTTTATTGGAGGGGGTCGGGCATTCGTAATATCTGCCAAAAACCTCGTAGCCGTAACGTGATTTACGACGATATGCAGTAAAGGGTATATCTAACCAACGTTTTTGGAAGCCCTTTTCCTTTATTTCATAATCCAATATAAAATCGTAATCACGTTTTGAAGGCTTGTAAAGCTTCTTCAAAATAAAGTACGCACCTACTCGAAGTGCGACTGCAATAAGAAGTATTAATCCAACTATTAAATAAATCCACCAAGGCATAATTATCTAGCAATATTAGCAAGTCTTTGGAGTTCGTCAAGGTTAAGAATAACTATCTCGTCCTTTCTAAAAGTAATGATACCGTCCTCGCGCATAGCAATCATTTCTCTGCTCATAGAGGGACGGGAAACGTTAAGATACTCCGCCATTTCGTTACGGTTAAAGCCAAGGTGTATGGTTTCCGTACCTTGGGCAAGATACTTGTCATAGAACAATTTTGCAATCTTACCGCGCATGGATTTAATCTTGAGATACTTGGCGTCGTTATTAATGGTATCGATACGCTCGGCCAGACAAGTTAGGGTGTTTTCCAACAATTTTTGATGACAAGGGCAGTTATTGGAACATTGCTTTACGATGGTAGCTACCGAAATATAAAGAACGGTTGCTTCCTCTGCAATTACTACCGAACTCTTAAAGGTACGGTCTCCTGAGTAACCTTCCACCTCGCCAAACATGTCGCCTGCATAAAGTTCACCGCAGTTTTCCAATTCACCACTGGGTTTTTTTATGAATTTTACAGCTGCGCCACTCAAAATTATGCCAATTTCGTCAACGGGTTGACCTATTTCCGCAACCACTCTGCCTCTACTGTACTTATTAATATGTCCGTGCAAGCAATCAAAAATCTTATTGATTTCCTTGTCTTCAAAATTGTAGAACAGTTTATTCTTTTTTAGTAGTTTGAAAATATTCATATTTACCCCCTAGGAGCGCCTTTTTTTCGTTTGTATCCAAGGCTACAAACGTTAAAATTATTATACAATGAATATAACTCTTTTGCAAGACTTTTTATTATTTTTATGTTATTATAATTATATAAATTAAAGGATGATGGAAGGTAGAATGGCAAACGCACAAAATCTACAAAAATTTAACGATGCAATAGGTGCTTTTTATTCCAGTAGACTTATTATCGTTGATAAAGCTATATCGGATTTTTTGAGAACTCTTGCAAGCGACAATTCCTACATGGAAGTCCTTGCCGACGCAACCAAAACAGCCGACTACAAACAGGAGTATCAAAAAGCGGTAGTAAACGATGAAAAGGGAATCAGTTTTCGTCTTCCCGCAAACAAACGCCACGTTATCGCCCTTGTCGTAGGACTTCTTCTCGAGTTTGATAGAAAAGACCTTTCCATTATTGAGTTCGTAAGAAAGTTTTATCCCGCGGAAGCAAGCCACGACAGTTATCTTGCTTTTTGCGAGCAAGTAATAAAGCCCTTTGGTGAAGCTTTCAAATCGGTTTACGTGGGCGAGGAAGATACCTACTCTGCAAGCACTATCGTTGACTTAGAGGAAAAACCCTTTAACGACAAAGCCAAGGAAGAAAGCGATTACTGGCTACGTCTGGTTATAGACGGCATAATGAGTGACAACGGATTTACCAACGTTGAACGCAAAGATTTTATAACCATGGTAAAAGGCTTAATGTACGTTACCGAGCTTGCAAATCCGCTACTTATAAAACTAAACTGGCTTGGAATAAAGTATGCTTTAGGTAACCGCAAAAGCGTTTATAGGGAACTAAAAGAAGTGGAAACAATATTAATTAACTATGGAGTTATCGACTAATGGGAGAGTTATTTTTAACCAGTCTTGAAAGCGTAGCGCTACTCATCGTAATGGCAGTGCCGGGCTTTATAGTAGCTAAACTTAAAATGATTAACAAGGAAGAGGCATCAAAGTTTTTGTCCGTCACTCTTCTTTATATTTTACAACCTTTCGTAACGGTAAACTCTTTCCTAAACACTGACTTCACCATGGATATTTTGTGGAATATGCTTGCAATATTCCTCTTTACCACAGTTACGGAACTAGCAATTCTTTATATTGGTAAACTTATTTGTCATCCTATAAAGAAGCTTGACGTAGACTCAAAAGGTATCATTAGTTATGGTGGCGCGTTTGGCAATCTTAGTTACATGTGCATTCCCTTTTTACAACTACTAGCCCCGGGAAGACACGAACTAATACTCTACGCCTCTTGCTCTTGCGTAATATTCAATCTTCTCGGTTGGACGGTAGGCAACTACGCAATCACCGGTGACAAAAAGTTTATAAGCCTAAAAAAGGCGTTATTAAATCCCCCTACGATATCCTTTATAATAGCGCTTCCCCTATTCATATTTAACGTAAACTTCCAACGCTTTAACCTAACCGGCATAGCAAACGTATTTAGTCAATTTGCAAACGCCGTTGGTCCCCTTTCCATGACCCTACTTGGAATAAAACTTGCAGAAATGAATTTGAAGGAATTATTCCTAGACTATCGCGCCTATATCTCTGCTGGAATAAAACTCATCCTATTCCCTATAATCGGTCTTCTTGTAATGCTACTGATGTCCACCTTCATGGATATTTCAGCTATTAGACTAAATCTTGTTGCTATTGGCGCTATGCCTATTGCTACCAACACAATGATGTTCGTAACCATGGCGAACAAGGATACCGGACTTGCCGCAAAAGAGGTTATGATTTCCACAATACTTTCTTGTGTAACCATACCTATTTGCATAATGCTAATGGCTTAGTATAGTAAAAAAACGAAAAAACAAGCCCGATTTTAATCGGGCTTTTCTTATATATCAAACTCCTTTTTAATAAGGTCTATCATTAAACTTGAATTAAGATGAGATGCATCGGGAGGATAAATGTCGTGAATGGGACCACCGGTAAACGTGCGTCCAAATTCCTCTATGATTATTTCTTTATCTATACCTTTTTTTAGTGACGAAATAATAAGTTCTTTTGCCTTTTGGAATTCCCCCTCCACTATACTCAAATAATGTTTGGTTTTTGCTCTATCAATTAGTCCAAGATGTGGTACAAGCAAGTAATCTATATCCAACGTCTTTAACTTGTCAATGGAAAGTAGCGCATCTCCGTAACCCGTTAGACAGATGGGTAGTATACCATCTCCGTGATAGATGCCCAGCGTCTCTGAGGAAAGCAATAGCTTATTCGTAATTTCGTAAAACCCGATAGAACATTTTGTATGTCCGGGAAATTCATATACCCTAAACTTCAAGTCACCGCAAGTTATCTCCGCGCCCTCTTCTACCACCAAATCCACGCAAAGAGCTTCGCCCTTAAACTCATATTCACCTATTCCATAATGCTTGGCGTGAGCGTTATCAAGCTCCCTCATTTTTGCAATAGCGTGGGGGCGAGCAAAAACCTCGGCGGTATGACGACCTGCAACGATAATAGCCCCGGGATAAGCATTCTTAACGTATGCCGAGCCAAGACAGTGGTCGTAATGCGAATGGGTTAAAAAGATATAATCCAGCTTTCTTTCTCCCAAGATATTTTTGATTTTATCCGCAAGAGCATAGCCGGTAAATGCAAAACCGCTATCGTACAAAATAGCGGTAGTATCAGTTAATATTAAGTAGGCGCTATCGCCGGGGACGACGCGCATGTCCAAAACCTTTACGTTTTTCATAATTATAGTATAAATCCGTAGAATAATATTCCTACACCCGCAGAAATAATAATAAGAAGTATGGGGTGTAGTTTTATTTTATTCATTATCGTGAGCGTGGGCGCTAGCTTAGGATATTTTTCCGCGTTAACTTTGGGCTTGAAGGTAAGGAAGAAACAAACGGCAAACCACACGAGTCCAAACCAGTTAAAAGTAGTTTCACCACCCTCTCCTTCCAAAGCGGTAGTAGCGTAAAGCACGGAAGCAAACGCTGCAAGAATAAGTGCGGTTACGGTGGGACGTATCATCGTAAATGCGTCTTGGACGTGCTTGTTGGCAAGCATCTTTTTGGACAAATAGTAGATGACCAACATTATAACGATACTGGGAAGGAGTAATCCCATTACGGCACAAAATACTCCTAACGCACCACCAACGTCAAGACCGATAAACGTAGCAACGTTAACGGCAAAGGGTCCGGGCGTAGACTCCGCTATTGCAATAAAGTCAATAAGGAGTTCCTCGGTGACCCAACCTTTACCAATCGCCGTATCGGATATAAGCGGTATCATGGCGTATCCGCCACCAATAGTGAACAAACCAATTTTTAAGAAAGATAGGAATAAATCAAGATGTAACGGCATTATTCATTCCCTCCTTCCAAAGTATTTTCCTCGTTTTCAACTGCGGATTTAGCATCTTCTTCTAACGGAGCTTCATCCTCAGCAATGGCATTTTCAGTACCCGTAACCCTCTCTTTGGTAACTTGTTTTTCGGGTTTGACCTTTCTTGTGATAATTCCCCAAATTACGCCGAAAAGCGCCGCGCCAAGAATTATAAACACCATATCGAGGGCGATTATTTCAAAAGTAGAAAGGAGTGCAAGCACTAGAGCTATGCCCAAAGTCGGATCGTAGCCATGTCGTT
>JAZSLG010000087.1:0-11682 GCA_045535235.1 Candidatus Stercoripulliclostridium sp. | reverse complement strand
CAAAAAAATTAACCGTCATCTCTCGATGACTCTGTGTGTTTTTAGTGTTTCTTAACACTTTATTCTCGCTTCTTACTGTCTGTTCAATTTTCAAGGTACATTTAAGCTGTCCATCGCGGACAGCCTTTATATAATATAACAAAAGATTTTAGGTGTCAACAAAATTTTTGCATTTTCTAAAAATTTTTTTTATTTTATTTTTCTCCGCCCAAAATCACTCTTTTTCCGTGCATTTCTCACACGCGTATAATATTATATTGAACTTATATTACGCTATTTTTCTTTTTTATGCTATATTTTTGTTAACAATTTTTTAACAAGGTTAATTTACACTATATTAAAATCGTATTGGGAGTGTTTATTATGTCTAGGATTTTGGTAGTTGAAGACGATAAAACCATGAACAAACTTGTATCCACCTATCTACGCGATAACGGATACTATGATTTTAGAATGGAAATTGAATATTTACGGCATTATAGTAAGCCTTATGGGAGGAAGCAAAAATGAGTCCCAAGGCACGTCAAGAAAAGATGCAAGCAGAAAGAAAAGCTCAAATAGAAGAAGCTAACTCACGTAAACTAGAAGCTGAAGCGCGTATTGCAAACGCTAAAAGATAGTATCCCACAAGGGATAAATTCTCTTCCCTTTTTTTGGGGACTTACCCTACAAAGGCAAGTCCCCTCTTTAAGAAAATACAAAAAATAATCACACCAGTAAGGAGATATAATTATGAATTACAGAGAAACCGTTAAAAAAATCCCATCATCATACGAAGAAAAGAAACCCACAAGAGTTGACGAGCTAAAAAAACTAGACAGGAAAATCAAACGTCCCGCAACCGCTTTTGCATACACCTTCGGCGCCATTTCCGCACTTGTACTCGGTTTTGGTATGTGCCTAGCTATGGAGGTACTATTTGACCTTATGGCAGTAGGTATAGTAATAGGTATAGTGGGAATCGCAATGTGTTTGATAACTTATCCTATCTATAAAAAAATGATTACTTCCGCAAAAAGAAAGAACGCTAACAAAATAAACGACCTAGCAAACGATATACTAAACGCGTAATAATAATCCATACGTCAAAACAAAAGCCCACCAACCAGTGGGCTTTATATTACGCTAAACTAAATTCATCTTTACCTACTCCGCAAAGAGGGCAAACAAAGTCTTCGGGGAGGTCTTCCCATTTAGTTCCGGCCTCTATTCCGTTATCAACGTCACCTAGGGCTTCGTCGTACTCGTATCCGCAAACGTCACAAACGTATTTCATAAATTATCCTCCTTTTTATTATTTTATTTTTTCAAAATCAACGGCACCATGTTTACACAAAGGACAAACTATATCATCAGGTAAAGTTTCACCTTCATACACGTATCCGCAAATCTTACAAGCGTAACCTTTCTTACCATCGGTTTGGGGTTTTGGCTTTACGTTATCAAGATAGTAAGAGTAAGTCATAGTTTCCTTGTCGGACAGAACTCTTGCCTCGGTAATCGAGCAAATAAACATTCCATGGGTATCCATATCAACGTATTTGTCTACCTTTAGCGACATAAACGAATTAATATGCCTTGGTAAGAATATTAATCCGTTATCACTACGGTTGGGCGTACAATCTTGGAATTTATCAACGTTTCTACCACTGGTAAAGCCAAACTTTTCAAACACTTGGAAAGGTGTATCGGTAGTTAGGCAGTTAACGTTCATCTTTCCCGTTTGTTTAATAATATGATGGGAGTAATTTTCCTTGTTGATAGTAACCGCTACTCTATTAGGAACGTTGGTTAATTGGGTAACGGTATTTACTATTAACCCGTTATCCTTCTTTCCGTCGTTGGAAGTTACGACGTAAAGTCCGTAGCCAATATTAAATAAAGCACTCATATCGTTCTTATTAGCAGTTTCGTCATGACTAGCTAGATACTCTTTGCAAAGCTCGTTAGCAAGCGCTTCCACTTGAGAGATGCTTTCGTCGTTTAGAGCAGAAATAATTTTTACGGTATTTTCGGCATAACTCAAATTCTTACTTCTTTCAAGTAGCGACTTCATAACCTTTGTGGCCATGGGTGCCCAACTACCGTTTTCAATAAAAGCAACCGTCCTATTACTAAAATTTCGCTCGGTTAAATGGTTGATAAACTCACGCATGAAGGGGAATATTTCCGCGTTATAGGTGGTGGTTGCAAATACAATCTTACTATAACGGAAGGCATCCTCAACAGCTTCCGCCATATCACATCTTGCAAGATCGTTTACGACTACCTTGGGGCAACCGTTTGCTTTCAACTTTTCTTCAAGAAGCATAACCGCTTTTTTAGTATTGCCGTAAACCGAAGTATAGGCGATAACGATACCCTCTTCTTCCGGTTGATAGCTAGACCAAATATCGTAAAGGTTAATATAATATCCCAAGTTTTCCTTAAGTACCGGGCCGTGCAATGGACAAATGATTTCAATATCTAAATTCGATGCTTTCTTAAGTAGATGTTGTACTTGAACGCCATACTTGCCAACGATTCCTATATAATAACGTCTTGCTTCACAAGCCCAATCTTCTTCGGCATCCAATGCGCCAAACTTTCCAAAGCCGTCAGCAGAGAACAGTACTTTATCGGTTGCGTCATAGGTAACGATAACTTCGGGCCAGTGAACCATGGGGGCCGTAACGAAAGTTAATTCGTGCTTACCAAGAGTAAGGGTGGAACCCTCTCCTACCACCAAGCGATTGCTCTCAAAGTCATTACCAAAAAAGTTTTTCATCATTTGGAATGCTCTTTGCGAGGAAACTATGGTAACGTTAGGATATACTTTCATAAAGTTAACTATGTTCGCAGAATGGTCTGGTTCCATGTGTTGCACTATTAGATAGCTGGGTTTCCTATCACCGAGCACGCTTTGGATATTGTCAAGCCACTCGTGTGTAAAGTTTTGGTCAACGGTATCCATTATCGCAATTTTTTCGTCAAGGATAACGTAAGAATTGTAAGCCATACCGTTTGGTACTACGTATTGACCTTCAAACAAATCTATTTTATGGTCGTTTACGCCAACGTATTTAATATCGCTCGTGATTTTCATATCTGTTCTCCCTATTTTTTATATATCAATTGTAACATATCTTAGATATATTTTCTATTACTTAATCTAAAATTTTTCCATCAGTTGAAATGGTTACTATTTGCCAAGGAATAAATTTTCCGCTTTTCATGAGCGCATTTTTAACGGCGTTTTCTATTCCACTGCAACAAGGGACTTCCATCCTAACTACCTTTACACTCTTTATATTATTGTTTTGTAGTATAGCGGATAGTTTTTCGGTATAATCAACCATATCAAGTTTTGGGCAACCAATCAAAGTAATATGGTTTCTCATAAACTCGTTATGAAAGTTAGCATAGGCATAAGCAGTACAGTCCGCAGCAACTAGCAAATTGGCTTCATCAAAGTACGGCGCGTTAACCGGAACCAGTTTAATTTGGCAGGGCCATTGCATTAGTTGACTAGTTAGTACCACGTTCCTTTGCGCGTGGGAAGGATTAAGAGTGCGAACCATACTCTTTATAGCAACGCCGGGGCATCCGCCTTGACAGGGACTCTTGGGAGTATTATTCACTTTCGCCTTTGCTTCCATAACAGCCTTTTCATCGTAAGCAGGAGCCTCCCTTTCTTCAAAGGTAATTGCACCGGTGGGACAAGCAGGAAGACAATCGCCCAAACCATCGCAGTAATGCTCTTTGGTGAGTTTGGCTTTACCGTTTACCATCTCGATAGCGCCCTCGTGACAAGCACTTGCACAAGCTCCGCATCCGTTACACTTTTCCTCGTTAATTTTAATTATCTTTCTTATCATAGTTCACTCCTCAAAAACATTTTCCTACCTTGCAGTCTTCCGTACTCCCACAGCGATAGCACAATTCATTTGGGCATTCGCCGGTTGAAAAGAATTCACTCAAGTTCTTTATTGTTGTATCCGCTATATTCATTAGTGCCTCTTCCGTTAAAAACGCTTGGTGTGATGTCACTATTACGTTAGGCATGGAAATCAACCTTGCTAATATATCGTCGTCAATTATATGTCCCGAGTAATCTTCAAAGAAGAAATCCGACTCTTCCTCGTAAACGTCCAAGCAAGCAGCGCCTACCTTTCTTGATTTAATCGCGTTAAGTAATGCTTCGGCATCTACTAATGCACCGCGAGATGTATTTAATATAACCACCCCTTTTTTGCACCTTGCTAGTGATTTTTCATCTATCAAATGATAGGTTTCCTCCGTCAAAGGGCAATGGAGTGATATAATATCGCTTTTTTCCATTAGTTCTTCAAGGCTAGCATATTTTACCTTTTCGCCATCGGCAACACCCTCCGCGGGATATTTATCGTAAGCCAATACCTTCATGCCGAAACCCTTACATATATCGATGAATACTCTGCCTATTCTTCCGGTACCTACCACCCCTATCGTTTTACCATGTAGGTCGAAGCCCGTCATACCTTGCAAACTAAAGTTAAAGTCACGAGTGCGAATATACGCTTTGTGTATACGCCTTATCGAGGTTAAAAGTAACGCCATAGCATGCTCGGCAACGGCATAGGGAGAGTATGCGGGAACACGTAAAACATGAACTTTGCCATAGGCATATTTCATATCCACGTTGTTAAAGCCCGCGGAACGAAGGGCAACTACCCCTACGCCCATTTTGACCAATCTATCAATCACACTCGCGTTAACCGTGTCGTTTACGAATACGCAAACTGCGTCGTATCCACTAGCAAGCTCAACGGTATCTTCGTTAAGTTTGGTTTCAAAGTATTTGATTTTTATATCTTTTCCCTCTGCATATCTATTGAAAGATGCCTTATCGTAGGGTTTGGTATCAAAAAATGCTATTTTCATTGTTTTACTCCTTGCTTTTGTGTCTTTATTATAGTATATTATTGGCAAGAAGTATGTTGAATTTTCAACAAAAGGAGTATATTTTGAAAAAATATTTTAACGTACTAAAGCTTTGTCCTTTGTTTAACGGATTAGATGAAGAAAAACTTTCTACCATGCTAAATTGTCTTGGAGCAAAAGTAGAAAGTTTTGATAAAAAGTACACCATTTTTTCAGAGGGCAAGCCTCAAAAATATATAGGCATACTGCTATCCGGCTCTGCCCAAATAATTCAAATAGACTATTTTGGTAATAGAAGTATCCTTTCCGATATAGAAGCAGGAAACTCCTTTGCCGAGGCGTTTGCTTGCAATGATAATAGCATACTTCCCGTTTCCATTATTGCGAACGAGCCTTGTGAGGTAATGTTTATAAATAGTAGACATATTTTGCATACTTGCACAAATTGTTGTGATTTTCACCAACAATTAATATATAACCTAATGAAGGAACTCGCAAAAAAGAACATTGCTTTTTACCAAAAAATAGACGTTACCTCAAAACGTACGACAAGAGAAAAGCTACTCACCTATCTTGCTTATCAAGCAAAGCGTGCTGGTAGCAATCGATTTACTATACCTTTTGATAGACAAGCCCTTGCTGATTATCTTGAAGTGGACCGTAGTGGCCTTTCAGTAGAGATTAGTAAACTAAAAAAAGAAGGTGTGCTAGACACCCACAAAAACTTATTTGAATTGTTTTAACGTTTACCACATAGCACCCTCTCACTAAGTCTTGGCTACTACGAGTCTTCCTTACCGTGACAAAAAAAGGATGCACACAAGGTACATCCTTTTCTTTTGGCGCGGCTTAAGGAGCTCGAATCCCTAACCTTTGGTTCCGTAGACCAACGCTCTATCCAATTGAGCTAAAGCCGCAAATTCAGTCAACGATAGTTATTATATATTCATCGTTGACTTTTGTCAAACAATTTTCATTCTATTTTGCGTAAAGTTCGTCTAAATAATCGTAAACTGCTTGCATGGTGTCTTTGGAGGTCTCTGTCCAAAAGTTAAAATGATAACAGTGATTATCAATCAACTTGGTAGAATGCTTTTCTACTAGAGGAACACCCGCTTTCCTAATGTTATCACAAAGGAATTCGCCTTGTCCTTTGCAGAACAAATCCTTTTCAGAAAGAGTAATTACACAAGGAGGCCACTTCTCGTTAACGTATGTAGATGGACTAATCTCGTTAAAGTATTGGTACTCTTCCTTGTTGGAATAATCGTCGTTAAATTCAAAGTGAGTATAACCTTCTGCAATACATCTTACCATGCCAAACGGTATCTTTAATTTTAGGGAAGAAACTAGGTCGTAGATACCGCAAAAACTTACTAGTCCGGCAGGTTTAATCTTGCTAACGGGAAGACCTACTTTGGCAGTTAGTTCGTCGTCATATGCTGCAGCTACGCAATAAGTTGCGGCGTAAGCGCCGGCAGAGTCACCGGTGAGGACTACTTTATCAAGATTGATATTATACTTTTCCTTTAAGGTTTCCAAATAGTTCAACGCAGTAATAACGTCGTAAGGAAGTGCGGGGAATGCGTACTCGGGGGATAAACGATAGTTGATATTCCATACGAACCATCCTCTATCTGCGTAAAGGTGTGCTATGCTCTTGCGATGCTTTTTATCACCTTTAACGAAACCGCCGCCGTGAACGTTAATGATAACGGGCATGGGCTCAGTAGCGCCTTCTTTGAAATATACGTCGCCCTTACAAGCTTCGTATTCGTCGTTGTAGGAAATATCCTTAACGCATTTAACGCCTTCCTTGTTAATGTAGTTTTGGAAGGGATGGAATAGAATATCGATTGCCTTAAAAACTAATTCTCCTCTGTTCATAATCTTTCTCCTTTTATATCCTTTACTTTTGGATTACGGTTAAAAATTCTGCTTCTCCGCCCATAGGAACTTGTGCGTGAGGAAGGGTTGCATTAAAGTATATGCTATCGCCTGCTCTCAAATAATATTCTTTATCGCCAAGCATTAGTAGCAGTTTTCCTTTAAGGACGTAATTTAATTCTTGACCGCTGTGTCTAACCAGTTCGGGAGTAACGCCTTCTTTTAGGGTTACAATCATCGGCTCAAGCTCGGGGTTAATAAAGTCCGCGTTAAGGGAAACGAAAGCATATCCGGGGTATCTCTCAATACTGGTACCTTTACCCGCATAAACGATGGTGGCGTCGTGCTTAGTTGCGCCCTTACCAAACAAAATTACGCTTGGGTCAATTTCAAGAACGCCTGCGATATTATAAAGTATACCGATAGGTATATCTCTTTCTGCATTTTCATATTCCGAATATTCACCGGCAGTCATACCAAGTTTGTCTGCAAACGTTTCCACGGTATAGTCGGAAAACTCTCTTAAGTCTTTAATTCTTGCGGAAATCTCTTGTAGTTGTTTGTGTTCTAGCATAATTTATTACCTTCCATAGGGAAATTGTTTGTCTTTTCTTCTCTTATCTTTCATTTTGAACTTATAAGGGTCAATTTTATTTTTTGCAAACTCGCAAAACTCTATAAAATTCCCTTCCGTCATGCTATCGTACTTGATATAGTACATGGATGCGGCACCGGCATAAATGTATACTCTATCCTTTCTTAACGCGACCTTTTCCACTTGGTCATAAGAGCGTTTTTCGGTATAGGCGTCCTCGCCTCCTTGCTCATTCACGGTAATATCAAATCCGTCTTCATGAAAGGTTATGTCCCACGTTTTGGTATTCCTCTTCTTAAATTCCTCAACGTAGTTCTTTTTAGATACCCCCAAGTATACGCACACCGCGCCCGCCATGAGGAGTAACGTAACTACGGCTAAAATGGCAACAATTATTTGGTCGAATGCAAAGTACATTACGAATGCCCCTATTATTAATGCAAGCACTAATACAAGTTCTTTAACGCCAACGTACTTGCGCAAATAATATCTTGAGCAAGCCATGTAGTCCTTTTCATTAATTTTTACAGTTGCCTTAAATCTATTCATTATACGCCTAACAACGTGGGATAAATACCCGCCTCAATATCAACTCCGTTCAAGTTCCAAGCATCCGTTGCGCCCTCGCGCGTATTGAAGCCCAAAGTTTGACGATAGAACGTGGCGTTCCTCAAGTTTTCATAAGTAGTGGTGCTTATAGTATTTGGATAGGTCTTGGTTTCATCCTTCTTCTCACCGGTTATGGGGTCAACGACCTCTATAATATAAGTACCGCTAAACTCAGAGCCGTTTCTCATGACAGTCATACCCTCAATGGCGTAAACAGCGCGATAATCGGAGTAGAATATGTTTCCTTCCGTATTAAGAGCGCCCAAAACGCTATTGGTAGTATGACCTGCAAAGTTACCGGCATAGGCGGTATTATGAGTAAGGTCGTCCGGATTTGCGTTATTCTTAGGTCTGGAAGAAATTGCCTTAACGTCACCAAAAGCTACGCAACCTTTAACCAGTTGCTCGTAAGATTGTCCGAATAGTGCGCCCGCATATACGGAATAATATACGCTGGCGTTAACTACGTTACCTTTGTCATCCTTAAACTCGGTTTCGGTTGCATTGGCTTCAACGTCGCCGAAAGCCAAGCAGTTTTCCACTATAGCAAAGGTATTAATAGCACTTTGTGCGGAATATTCTTTACCATCATCAAAAATGCTGGGATGGAAATCTTGTCTACCAAAAATCGGAACGTCTGCGTTGGCTCTACCAATCAAACCGCCTGCGTACTCGCTTGCAAATACGTTGCCAAGAGCATAAGTGTCTTTTACGGTTCCACCGGATGCAGTCTTATAATCAAATACGTTTACGCCTATCAAACCACCTGCAGTTCTTGCCTTAGCGTCGCCTTCTGCGTAACAACGCTCGATAGTACCTTCGGTAAAGTTGTAAGCAACGAGTCCGCCGGCAATTGCGGGGTAAGAAAGAGAACCTTCTACGTCGCCGAGCGCGTAACTCTTAGCTATCTTACCGTTATTGTATCCTACAAGTCCACCGGCATATCTACCGCGCACGTATACGTCTGCGTTAGATGTTTCCAACGTACCGTTCTTATTGTATCCTACTACGCCACCAAGATATACTTCGTCGGCGTTGGACTCGGAAGTAATTCTTCCGTTAGCGTAAAGTTTGCTTGCTTGGGTTTCTTCCAAAAAGCCTATTACTCCACCGTAATATACTTGGCTAGTGGGCTCTGCATAAGAGCCAAATAAGCTATCCCACATATTACCGGTGTACTCTATTTCCTTGTTGACGATGGTTCCAACCGCACTGCAATTTTCCACCCTGCCGTATTGCTTGGATTCATCTGCATAAGAGTAATATGAGCTCCAACCAACTACGCCACCAACGTAGAATCGAGATGCGTCACCATCCATTTCTATCGTATAATCGGTTAAGATAACGTTCTTTATGGTACCGCTAACCTTGCCGAACAAACCAACGGGAACGTAACTAAATTCAGGGTCGGCATCATGGTCGGTAACGATAATTTCCATACCCTTTATTTCATATCCGTTACCATCAAAGGTAGCGCCGAAACAATCTCCTATTCCACCTGCAAGCGGTACCCAACTGTTTTCATACATTTGCCTTAACTTTTGGGCTTCCTGAGCCATTTCTTCTTCGTCGTCGTAATCGTCCGGGTCAAGTACGTGCGGGTCTGCATAGGAGTAGTGGTCAAAGCTACTCAAATCGATATCGGATTCAAGTATAAAAATCATTCCGTTAGCCTTTTGTCTAGCCTCGTCTTCGCTATCACCAGCCAAACGGTATTCTTTTATCTTTCGCTCGTAGGTTGAATAAACGGTAGCAAGTTCCTCAGCGGTAGTTATCTTGTTAGCCTCGCTCGTAACCCACTTTGCGTATATCTCTATGTGCATGATATTAGTAGTGGGGTTATATTGTCCATACTGATTTGCTAACTCGAAAAACTCGGTCAACTCCATGCGTGCCACGGGCGTGCCAACGTAATCGGTAGTAAAGTACCAACCTTCAAAGCTATAGCCGGGATTATAGGATGCGTCGGGATTTTCCAATGCGGTAAGGTTAAGGCTGTCCCTACCATATTCTCTTTGCCACTTGTCTTGTGAAGTCCTAGCATTGTACGTTATCTTATAGATAATCTCGATTTCATCGGTTTCCCCATCGTTAAGGGCGGGCGAAGCATCCGCACCGTTTGACAAGCAACCTGCAAAAGAAAATACTATTGCAAGCACCAAAATAGTCGTTATAAAAATTAGCCTTAATTTACGCATACGCACTCCTAAAATACTATATACGCGTATATTGTAACACACGCGTATAATTAAATCAAGTACAAATTTTAGGTAGAACAAAAAACTTATCTTTCAAAAATTAGAATGCTACCCCAAGCACCTCTAAAATACGCCGAGCATAAGCCCTAGCAACGTTCATACCACTAGCACTTTCAATGCCCTTAAAGAATGCGTTTGAGTTTACTTCTATTAAATAAATCGTGCCGTCATAATCAGTCACAAAATCTATACCACAGTATTCTAAACACAGCTTTTTGGATACCTCAACCGCCATATTTTGCATATCATCGTTTATTCCAATACAACGTCCTACTCCGCCTTGTTCAATGTTGGAACGAAAGTCCTTTTCATTCACCCTTTCCATTGCGCAAAGCACCTTGTTACCTACGACGATAACACGAGTATCTCTGCCACGAGCAAAAGAAATAAATTTTTGATAAAAATGTGGTATTCCTCTAAATCGAGTTATATATTCTTTTAATTGCTCACGATTTTCAATCAAGAACACTCCCTCGCCCCTCGATTGTTTATTCAACTTTAATACAAGCGGAAAACCTAGCTTTGACTCTATATAATCCAGTTCTTCCTCACAAACCTCGGTGTTAGAATAGCAAAAAGAAGCAGGTATACTAAGCGGTTGATTTATCCTGCCTTCTAAAGCGAGATAGGTAAGCATTTTGTCGTCACAAAGCGCAATCGATTGGTAACTATTAAACAACTTTACTCCGTTGTTTTCCAAGGCTATGGCAGTATAGGGGTCTTTATCCAAATATACGCAAAAGTCCACGTCCACAGGTACGTTGCCCACTATATTACGGATTATCGGAACTTCCAAACCAAAGGTAGCAAACTCTTCCTTTAACCTTTTGGCTTGGTGTTCCCCTATTCCACTAAACGCGTTTACGAGTATAATTCCTTTCATGTTTTTATTATAGCATATTTTAATAAAACTTTCAATTTAATTTCACACGGCAAAGAAATTGTGTATTGACTACTAATAAATTATGATTTATACTTTTAGTATAATCTTAATACAAGGAGATTTCGTATGCAAAAAAACGTAACCGTGGACGAACTAAAGGCAAAAGCCAAAGAGTTACGTCTAAACATTATTAAGACTGCAAACTACGCAGGCTCCGGCCACGTGGGCGGTTCTCTTAGCGCAGCAGATTTCATTGCGGCACTCTATTTCAAATATCTTAACGTGGACAAAGACAACCCCGACATGTTCGAACGCGATAGATTTATTCTCTCAAAAGGTCATTGTGCATTAGCATACGTTCCCGCACTAGCTATGGCAGGATTTGTACCAATGGAATCGTTGGAGCATTTTAACCATTACGAATCGGCTTACGGAATGCACCCCGATAGCAGAAAGATTCGTGGTTGCGACGCTTCTACCGGTTCACTAGGCCACGGACTTCCCATGGGCGTAGGAATGGCTTTGGGATTAAGGTACCAAGGCAACCT
>JAZSLG010000070.1:0-3042 GCA_045535235.1 Candidatus Stercoripulliclostridium sp. | reverse complement strand
CCCCTCTAAGATAAACCTTAGAAAGGTACTTATGGAAGGCACTCACTATACCGTTAATTCTTCCTACGTAAAGGGCGAAACCAAGGCGGGCGAAAACGTAGAGTTTAGTATTTCTCCCCTTGCTTACGACGATAGTTTAGCAGGCGTTCTCATCAACTACGACATTACTTGGGACGATACCACGGCAATCCTTACCATAGGTAAGAAAAACTACGAGTTGGATATGGTCGACTCCTACGAGTACACCGGAAAGGGCGTCGAACTTGACTTTAACGGAGAAGAATTTACCTTTAGCGAGGGCTATCCCATCTACAAGAAGCTATCCAGTGGCGTAGAAACCGATTTTGTAGGTGTTCCCGCTAACGTATGCGACGGTACCTTCCTTTACGTGGTTTACTTCAAAGTGGAGGAAACCGACGAGTATTACGGCACCGACGTTGTTAGAAAAGAGTTCTCCATTACCAAAAGAATGATAGACGTAAGCGGTTTGTACGTCTTCCACGGCGACCAAAAAACTCCGCTTTCCGACAACCTCACTTTCATCTACGACAAGAGCGAGTATAGGATTGATATTGACCGTAATGAGTTTAACGGCGGCGGAGATATAGTTTTCACCTATACCTACAAACTCTTTGACGATAGCGAAGAGTATACTATACATACTCCCATAATGCTAACCGACGTTGTTCGCATAAAGGAAATTACCCTTAGCATAACCGGTGATAACTACGAAAACTGGACCTCCGACTTGGATATTTCTTCCTTTACAATTGCTCCAAGAGAGGTCGCTCTCGATAACGATAAGCTCTCACCCCTACAATACAAGGGCTACGAGTACGATATCGACTTTATGACGGAAAGAGTTAACGCTCTACCCTTTGCTAGCGGTTACGCTCCCATTGAGGGCGACCAAGTTGCATTCAGCGTAGCACTAAAAGAAAACGGTAGAATTATCCGTGACCCCGGTGCCTATACCCTTGTCGTTACCTCCCTTAATCCCAACTACGTTTACGCTACGAGTGATACCTATACCCTCACCCAAGGCGTAAATAGCGGTAGAGCCTACGTCAATTTGGAAAACTACGACTTTGGTGAATTTGAGTACTCCACCGTTAGAATTAACGCGCCTTATATAATCGCCAAGGACTTTGAGTTTATCATTGACGATACCGAAACCCTAAAAGCAGACGTTAAATTCTTCATCAACTACAATTCCGCAATGCAAACCGACCTAAACGGCGCACTCGCTCCCGGAACTTATAGCATAACCAGTGCCGAAAGTATTACCGGTGACGTAAACGGCGAAATTACCGAGTTTATCGCTTTTGAGGTTAAAAACGGCGTGGATAAGGTGAAAATTAAGCCTCTCGCCATCACCTTTAACTACTTGAATATGACCTCGGGCGCAGTGGGTGGAATTAAACCCAGCTACGTTTACGGCGACCCCGATTTATCCTCGCTACCTAACTACGTAGCAAGAGCTATGACTAGGGCGCTTAGCGGTATTGATTATACCGAAGTTCCCGATATTAGGATTACTTGCGACAAGGATACCATTAAACACGCCGGTACCTATACCTTTACCGCTACAGCAAACAAGCAAACCATAAATGACGAAGGCGTTCTCGTGGACTGCTTTACCCTCGCCGAAGAGGTTCGCTCCTACACCATGAAAGTGGAAAAGAGGGAGATTACCGTGGAGCTTACTCCGGTTCAAATCTACGTTGGCGAAAACGCTCCCATTACCTACAAAGTAAATTACCCCTTGTCCACCTCCGAGCCGATAGGAAACGAAAAATTATCACTAACCTATTCCTTTAGCGTGCACGGCTTTGACAATACTATAGAGGGCGATTACGCTGTAACTATTGACGAAGTAAAACTAAACGAGGGTGGCGAATACTACTACGACTACGTCCCGGTTAAACTAAACCCCTCCGCAAAAGAGCTTAGCGTAAGGTTCATGGAGTTCGATTCCTCCCTTACCGCACAAGGACTTAGCACCGTCTACACCGGTTACCCCGTTTACCCCACGGTATCGGGAGTGCCTGACGACGCCGTGGTTTCCTATAGCATTACTCCCATTAACGTTGGTAACCACTCCGTCACCGTCACCGTATCCAAACACAAATATCGCACCAAAACCTTTGAGTGCGCAGTTAATATCACCCCTGCAACCCCCACAATCGTATTCGACGGCGCAAATAGCTTCCCCTTCGACGTCAGACACGAGCTTTCTCACTCCGACGTTAACGCCTACGCACACCTTAACGGTGTAAGAGTGGAGGGTACTTTCTACTTTATGCAAACCGACGGCCTTGTCGAAACCGAGTATCTGCGCTACGGCAAATATACCTATAGGGTAGGATTTAATCCAACAAGCAGTAACTTTACCTCGGTTGCAGGCCTAAGCTACGAAATGACCACCTATTTGGAAGAGGACGATTACGCTATTACCATTAACGACGGCCCCGTGGTGGAAAGCATAACCTCAACCGAAAACGTAACCTTAAAGCTCGTTACGAGCGAGAGAGTGGGTAGCTCCATGATAATGCTCGTCGATGGTAATAACTCGTACAATCAATACGTGTTTGAAGAAAGCGCTTCCAACGTGCTTATCGACCTTAGAATTAGAAACGTATCCGTTTATAGCGTTATTATCAACGTGGTAATCCAAGAGGAAACCCCCGACGTGCCATCCGGAGAAGACCCCTTGCCCCCCGAAGAGGACGATAATCTATCCTCGGGCGAAAACGAGGGCGGAACCAATATGGGTGGAAATAACTCCGGTAGCGGTAATATGCCCCCCGAAGAGGAGGAACAAACCAAAGACGAAGGCTCCAACCTTGGCTTAATAATAGGGCTTTCCGTAGGCGGTGGCGTTCTCGTTATCGCAGGCGTTGTAGTAGCAGTTGTGCTAATACTAAAGAAAAAGAGGGATTAATATGAATAAAACGTCTAAAATATGCTCCGTTGTTCTAACCGTAATCCTCGTTGCGGTGCTTATGCTGGTAGCAATTTCTTAAGTCGGAGGCCAAGCGG